>NZ_CP030118.1:6780611-7091775 GCF_006968745.1 Brasilonema sennae CENA114
AAACCCAGGGTTATACGGAAAGGTGCAAGATCTGAGCATACCTGCCCACTCATTGTTTAAGCCAGACGTGGAGTAGTGATGTTTTTGATAGTGACCTAGAACGGATAAAAATTTGTTCCGGAAAATCACACTTGAAACGGGAATTCATTAAAATCCCAGAGCAGACTGGAGTATCGAAAAAAATCGGAAACACTTTAGTAAAACAACAAGAAAAGTTATTTGAATTGTGGCATCGGGTTAGAGATGGAACTTTGAAGTGCTGTGAGTTTCAACTTCTAGTTCAAGAAATTCGCAATTCAATCAAGTCCTCCTTGTAAGAGGCTGCTCTAACGTCTCAAAGATGTTCAAGTCGTATATAGTTACAAACATTCCATGAAATTGAAAAGACGGAAAATACTCTATTTGCTGACTAGTATGTTTACATTAGTCGGTTTCAAAAATAGTATCCAGCGAGCTCAGGCACAGTCTAGCTCAGTGGTCGGTGTTAATAAAAATTTACTTGCCGCTTTGGATTTAGAACCAGACAATACAACCTATTCCGAAGTCATCGATTACAGTTTGAATGGTAGAGATCAACTACAGAAAAGTTCTGCTCAAAAAGTTGTACTCGACAACTTGGGAACAAACTCTAAAAACAATCCAGAACAAATTTATCAAGCATTTCTTCAGGCTACGGCAGGTGGTGTTGAAGACAAACCAGTGCTTATGTATCAAGGTATTAATACCTCACCATACTCTGAACAAATTAAGGATTACCCCACTCGTTTAATGCAGAGACCTAATGGTAAAAATCTAGTTAGCGGAACTCAAGTTAATGCTACATTTAGTCCTTATCCAGCAATAGGAAAAGTTCCTAACATTAATGAGCAAGGTCTAACTTTTCTTCATGAAGATATTAAAGAAGCCTGTGTTTGCATTGGTAATTTCGATAATCAACGAAAGTTCCAGACTAAATGGTTGGGGAGAAATGCACTTGCGTGCGATGAATTTTGGAGTAGTACTAAAATAATTGCGTTGCTTAATCTTGTTTCTCGCATCAACAGAAAAAATCCGGAAGTAGATTTTGACTCTTATAGTGTTAGAGGTATAGACACATCCGGGAATCAAAATAGTTTTCGCTTCCAAGATTTAGCTAGGGATATGGTCAGCTATGAACATAAAATCGCGACCTCAAATTCCTTGGGTGCAATGTTCAAGAGATTTTCTCTCCCACTGGATTTAGAGAAGTGGCTTAAACTCATCACAGGTAATCAGGACTTGATATTTCGCGGTACATACGGGAAAAAACCTTTTATCGAAGAACCAGAGTTAGTTGAGACCACTACAAACAAGGTGATTTTGAATGCCGATCAACAGCTTCCTAGATGGCAGTGTAACGTGGTATCTGCCTATGATTTAACAAGGATAGTATCCATGTTGGGTTGGCATAATTACATCCCAAGGCAATCGCGCATACCACATGCAAATTGGGAAAGTCTTACAACTGTCATTACCGCGATGGGAGCAGATTCAGCTCGTTTAACTGATTTAGCCATTCAAGTATTGGGTTTACAAAATGACCTTGAATCTGTTGCGATTATCTCAAAACTCGGCAATGGGAATACTTCTACTAGGGAGAGAACTGAAGCTGTCTACCTTGCACTCGTACATTTTGTAGATAGTCGTCCAAAAGCATTAGGAAAGCCAGCCAAACTGTTCACATTTACTATGGCTTTACGAGGAGGAAAGGCGCTTCAACCAAGAGACCCCAACCGAGAAGTGGTAGAACTTGATGCCAGGATGGCAACGGAAGTTACCGAGATTGTGCGGAGAGTATTGGCATTGGAATTAGATCTTGTGTAGTCCATAAAATTTTGAGAGTTTTCACAAGGGTTATAGCCTATGAAAAGTGCTCGAAAAACCCGACAGGTTAAGTTTTTCGAGCAAAATCGAGCAAATAATTATTAACAATTAATATTATTAAATGTCTTTTTCAGATTAAGATAATTGTTTATAGATTGACCTTGCCTACTAAGGGTATAATTGATATCCTTCCAATACACCGCAAAAGCCTCCCGAATTGCTTCTTCTTGGACATTAGGCGAATTTAGAAATTTTAATTTGCTATCAATACCTTTCTTTTGAGTCCATCTACCTCGCCAGTAATTCTTGTCAGCACCATATCCATAATAAATACTCGCTTTGTAGTAGCCAAGACGAATCAGGAGGATTTCTCCAAATTGGTACTTACCGATGAATGAAAGTGGATTTTCAAATTGTACTGCTTTGGATCTCCTTATAATAGACCTGTTTCACGAACTCCAAGTACTTCCAACATATCTTGGAAAGTTCCCTTGCTCTTATCAGATTGCTTTTTTTGAGAAATAACAACTCCCATCTCAGGTGTAAGCGACTTAAAGTTTTCTCCCATCAATAAGGAGTTTTTGTGATAACTTAGACTCAAGAAATTGCCATCACTAGAAAGTAGTTGACAGATTATAAGCATTGTATAGTAGATGATTTTTGCAGCGCGATTTGGATTCCCAGGTTTCACCTGGGAACGAGTCTAAGGCGGAATAAACACTATTAGTAAGTCTGTTGTAGATTCTCAATTGTCAGATATTCTTCTTCATCAGCTATTTGACTCTTGTAATCAATGTTAATTTGAGTTGGGTAGCCGAGTGTAGAATTATACTTGACATCCAAGCTATCTGCTTTCTTGGCGATCGCATCCCTGATGACATCAAAAAGCCTGGGAACTGTATCATATTTTTGGAAGAATTCTGGATTAACTGGTTGACCAGTGGCAACAGAAGTCACAGAAGTTGTTCTGCCGTTACGCACTTCAATGATCACTGGTCCTCTTGCTTCGGCTGTGCAGAAGCAACTCCGGCTAAATGTATACCGATAGTTCGAAATATTTTGCCGATTCCACAAACGCTGATTAGTTTTTAATTGCTGTGAATCATTTTGACTTCTGGCTGATGATTGTGCTACGACTATAGGGGATTTCGATATTACTGGTGTGTGCAAACTTAGAGACATCACTAATCCTGCACCAATAACAATCGGCAAGCGTATAGGCATTGATTTCATATTCAAGATTCTAAGCATTTAGCAAACTCCTGGGAATTTTTTCGCTCTCGCCTCATTTTGCGAAATACTTACCACAATACGGTATAACTAGTTTCTTTGTCAAGTTGCCTTCACAGATCTTAGGTAAGTGAGTTAAATAGCCTTTCCTTAAGCTTTTAAAGTATAAAACTTACTCAGTATAAATGATTGGTACGAGATGCTTTGAAATCTGGAAAAACCTGATCTCCTAATGTAGTTAGTATATAGGACTCGTATTTGATTTTTGACGAAGCTAGGTACACTTTCTGTTCCCTGTTCTCTGTTCCCTGTTCCCTGTTCTCTGTTCTCTGTTCCCTACTTCTACTTTGTCAATTCACCCTATGGCTAACGCCACGCCTTACGGCTATCGGGTGTGCGCAGAGCGCACGCCTTACGGCGAACGCCAGATGCCTACGGAGGGAAACCCTCCTGCAGCACTGGTCTCACCAAAAAAAACCGGATTCCTATATATGAATTTTACAAAAACCTATTTTTATGACGTTTTTCTAAAAATTTATAAAAAAAATACATTTGTTTACACACCTACTTTTACAAATAAATAACATGAATAAAAGTGTTTATTAACAAACATGTTTTTGACTCTTATTTAAGCGTCTACCAGTCATCAGCAGTTCAATTATCGATTCCTAAAAAAACAAAGAACGTGGAGTATTATGAACAGACGCAAAATTGTTAGCCTCCTTTCTAATAAATTGGGTATTCCAGGAGATGTAATTCTGATAACTTTGAGCGTTATCATAGTGTTAATAGCTACACTTTACCCGTTTAATTTTCATTTTCCAAAAAGTTTTTCGCTACCAGCCCTTGTTGCCAGTTTTGATAACACCAGTTTTTTTAAAGACCAGGTAAACAATATTTTACTATTTGCGCCTTTCGGTTTCGGTTTGGCTAGTCTGTTACAGAGAAGGAAGATGAAGCCAATCAATCAATTTATAATAGTGATACTTCTGAGTGCTGGCTTATCATCAACAGTTGAAGCTCTGCAAGTGTTTCTCCCTTCTAGAACACCGACTCCTGCTGATATTTGTAACAATACTATAGGTGGATTAGTGGGTCTAATCTGCTTTTGTCTGTGGAATTTGGAAAGCTTTATCTACACCTTAATACGTTTAGAAAATAGTAGAAAGAAGAATTCTATTAAAAAACTTACTGTATTCTTTATTGGATACATACTTGTATCATTTCTTTTTTCTGTTCTCTGGCAGAATACAACTAATCTGAGTAATTGGTCTTTGAACTATCCACTCTTGATTGGCAATGAGAGAACAGGTGATAGACCTTGGCAGGGACAGGTTTCAGATGTTTATATTGCTGATAAAGCCATTTCTAAGCATGAAGTATCAGAACTTTTTAGTCAAAAGAATTACAGTGAAATTTTTGGTAAGTCTTTGCTAGCTTCCTATTCATTGAGTGGAACAGAAACTTATCAGGATCGTACTGGTCAACTCCCCGAACTATTATCCCAAGGTCAGTCACCAGATGTCAAAGATGAAAAAGGTGTTGTTTTAAGTTCCAACCATTGGCTGAAAACAACAGAACCTGTAAGTTTATTGAGTAAAAGCATACGTGAAACTTCTCAATTTACAATAATTACTACCGTTGCTACTGCTGATACCGCTCAGGTTGGACCTGCACGCATCATCTCACTTTCAGGTGATTCTCTTCATCGCAATTTTACACTAGGACAGCAGGGAACTGACTTAGACTTGCGAATACGAACACCAATGACTGGAGCAAACGGGGCTGATACAAAATTAACGATTCCTAATGTTTTTGCAGATACTAATTCTCATCATATAATCATCACTTATTCTGGAGCGACTGTTCAAGTTTATATAGATAAATCAAATTCTTATTCTTTGAATCTCTTGGAATGGTTTCCGAAAGAGCAGAAATTATTTTATTATGCACTAACTTTTATCCCTTTAGGGCTTTGCTTAGCGCTCTTAACGACTTTAGCGAAAAGAAAGTTAACTTTTAATAGGTTATTGCTTCCGAGTGGGATATTATTACCCTCTGTGATACTGGAAAGTATTTTGGTAACTGACGGCGGTAAAAGTCTCAGCCTAAAAGGTCTGTTGCTTGGTATATTATTAACAGCCGGGACAACACTGATATTAAGATGGCGAGCTTCGATGGTGCTTAAAACAGTGAACAGTTAACAGTTAACAGTTAACAAAAGCAAAAACACCTGGCGAATAGAATTCGCGGCTATACAGACAAAGCCTGCCTCCGCAGGCTAGATGTATTAGTCCGCGCAGGCGGTGAGACAGCGCTGCAGGAGGGTTTCCCGACCTAGGCGACTGCGTAAGCGCAAAGCGTACGCCAAGGGCGAACGCGTAGCGTCTCCGCAGGAGATACCCGAAGGGACTTGGTTTGTATAGCCGAGCCACTGCGTTGGACGGGTTTCCCGGCTTGTAGACGCCGGAGGCGGCTTCCCGCAGGGTAGCACCTGGCGTCCAGACTTCCAGTCTGAGGGGAATTTACATATTTGGGATGCTCCCTCCGTATTTTCTGTTGTAACTGGTAACTGGTAACTGATAACTGATAACTGGTAACTGGTAACTGATAACTCTGTCCTGTTATACAAACTAATGTAGTGGGAGACGACTGTTGTGTCACCTCACCCTGATATAAGTCAAAATTCAATTGTTGAATTACTTACCGCTCAAGGCTTAAAGATTGTTCCCCCAAATCTTATTGAAGAACATCCAACAGCAAAATTACCCTTAGTTCGTTTAACAGGTTCTCCAGAAGAGATCGGAGCAGAACATGGTACTAAGCTTAGTCACCGCATTGAAAAAGCTTTTGAACTTTACAGAGCAAAACTTTTTGCCCAATGGACTGATGCTTCGCTCAAGGCGACTTCGTTAGCATTTTTTGAGCGGATTCAAGAATTTTCACAGGAGTATGCTGTTGAACTAGAGGCGATAGCATCTCACGCAGGGCGACAACTTTGGGAAGTCGTCATGCTCATGTCCCGAACCGAAATACTTCGCTCTAGTGCACCTAATGAATGTACCTCTATCTACTTCAAACAGAGTCGTATTCTCGGGCAAAATTGGGATTGGGTAGAAGAGTTTGAAAACTTAGCTGTCATTTTTGATGTAACACGACAGGATGGTTTCCGCTTTGTTGCTTTAGGAGAGCCAGGTTTTGTCAAAATCGGCTTCAATACTGCGGGTATTGGAGTTTGTCTCAACATTCTTAAATGTCGAGCAAGTACAGGAGGAATTCCTGTACATATACTTTTGCGAAAAGTTTTAGATTCTACCTCACTCAATCAAGCGTATCATGCAATCATTGCTGCTGAGCGAGCAACGATGAGTAACATTCTGATCGCTGATGATTTAGGTAGGTATGTGAATCTTGAACTTGCTGGGAACGAATTATTTACTCTCAATGAAAACGAAGTTGAAGTGAATAATGTTGTTGTTCACACGAATGGATTTCTCACTTCAAAAAGAGAAAAGATTGACTTCCCAGAAGAAACTGAAAGTTCAGCTGCGCGAATTGTCCGAGCAAAGTCTCTTACGTCCACTCAATCGGGACGATATGAAGCTGATATGTTAAAAATTCTTCTTGATCAAGAAGGAAACTTACCAATATGTCGCCAGTCAGAGAGAAATATCTTTGATGGACTCACCTATGGAACTGTATCAACGGTTGTTATGAATTTGAGGGAAAGAAAACTGATTTTCTCACAAGGTAATCCTCGTAATGGAATGTTTTCTTGTGTCTCTATTTAGGAACATCCAATTTTGCCAAAACACCCAAGGGCAATTCTAATGAGCTTTGAGAATACCTTGAGCTTTACAAGCGAAGCAAAATAATGATTTGATATAATCTCCGGTAAAATACTTGTGATATGTCATTGCGAGTGGAACGAAGTGGAGCGTAAGCGCAAAGCGCAGGCTAAGAGCGAACGCGCAGCGTGTCCCCTTGAGACTCAGCAATCACAGGGGTTTGAGATTGCCACGCTACGCTACCGCTCCGCTCGCAATGACAAGTGATCATCCGGACTTGATATGACAGGTTATCCTGAATAACGATTTGTTCTGCTGCTTTTCAGGCTTTTCGCACGCCAGCCAAAATCAACGCGATCGCCTCTTGAGAATGTTGTCCTAACATTGCTTTACTCAAAAGCCTCTTGCCTTGAGGATAATGCTGAATATTTCCAATGCCAATAAAGTAGAATAAGCAAGTTCCCATAATGTTAATGGCTGATTGGAAAGGATCGAGTTTACGAAACGCACCTGTGGTGACTCCTCGTTCTAAAATTTCGACTAATACTTTGTCAATATTAAGAGAACTACTGCGTTTGTAATATTGCCCTTGGTTTTGCACTGCTTCGTGAAACATAATCATCGGTAACTTTGGATTGCGCGATACACAATCAAGCAATGCTGTGAGAAATGTCTCCAAGGCAGCTTCAGGAGAAAGATGATCTAAATCTAATTGAAGACTTGTTTGCACAAGATCTGAGTGCGATCGCTCCAACACCGCCTGATACAAGCCTTCCTTGTCCTTAAAATAGTAATAAATCATTGACTTTGCCACACCCGTTTTAGCGGCAATTGCTTCTGTCCTAGCGGCGGTGAAACCATGCTGAGCAAATTCCTCTTGGGCTGCTGCCAAAATCACAGCTTGAGTTGCCTCGGCATCTCGGACTTGTTTAGTATTCAAAGACTTTGCAGCTTTTGTTTGACGTGCCACGGTTTTTAGTTCGTCATTAGTTCGTCAACAGAGTTGTCAGTTAGTATAGCCTGTATTGCTTTTGCCGAGTTCATTATAAGCTTTTATCGACCAAAAAGTCAGTTGACAAGAGAGCCAAAAATCTGTTCTGATAGAAATTAGTCAACTGACAAGTCGGTCGATTAGACAAGAAAAATGCAAACACCAAAGAAAATCATCATTATCGGCGGCGGAATTGGCGGTGCTGCGACTGCACTTGCTCTACATAGAGTTGGTTTTGAACCAGTTATCTATGAGCGAACAAAGGAGTTACGGGAGGTAGGGGCTGGTATTGCACTTTGGGCAAATGCGACACACATCCTGAAAAATTTAGGCTTGTTGGAGGAGGCGCTGCGCCTTGGCTATCTGACAACAAACTATCAATTCAATTCCCAAAGCGGCAAGGAGTTGGTTAATATACCCATTGATACCTTTGAGTTGCCTGTTATTGGCATCCATAGGGCTGAATTACATCAGCTATTTTGGCGTAATGTACCGCATGAAAAATTTGTTTTAGGACAAACTTTCCTTGGATTTGAGCAAGAAAGAGAGAAAGTTCACGCTTACTTCAGTTCTGGCTTAACAGTCGAAGGGGATGCTTTGATTGGGGCTGATGGTTTGCGATCGCGCGTACGAACCGCCCTCCTCGGTGAGCAACCACCCATCTATCGCAACTTTAAGACTTGGCGTGGTTTAACAGATTACGTTCCTAGAGGATATCGTCCCGGCTACATTCAGGAATTCTTGGGGCGTGGCAAAGGCTTCGGTTTCATGATGCTGGGCAAGGGACGGATGTATTGGTATGGAGCAGCAACTGCACCCTTAGCACAGCCGGATGCCCCAATTGGTCGTAAAAAAGAGCTTGAAACCATGTTTCAAGATTGGTTTGCGTCGGTTCCTGAGTTAATTACAACGACGGATGAAGCCAATATTCTGACAACAAATTTGTATGATCGTGCCCCGACTCAATCTTGGAGCAAGCAGAATATTACACTGTTAGGTGATGCTGCACATCCAATGCTACCAACTATGGGACAGGGAGCATGTACAGCATTAGAAGATGCTTTTGTAGTCGCTAAGTGTCTGAAAGAGCAAGCAAATCCGACAGCTGCTTTCCAACAGTATGAGTCCTTGCGGTTTCCTCGCACGAAGTTAATCGTTGAACAATCCTTGCGGTCAGGGAAAATGGGTGAATTAGATCATCCTTTTGGTGTGGCATTACGAAACACATTTATGAAGTTCATGGGTTCAACTATCAGCAACAACTTCAAGTCGCTTCATGCTTACAGAGCTTAATTATAAACAGATGACATTTCAAAAAGCACTCATCAACCACTTGATGTTAAAAGTTATTTACTTAAAAATCTTGGTAAATAGTAGATAATACATTTATCTGTCAGTGGATGCAGGTCATGTTCTGTTGCCTCAATCCAACTTGCGACAACCCGCCGAATCCTGATGGCACAATGTTTTGCTCTAACTGCGGTACAGGGCTAGTAGTGCTAAGAAACCGCTATCGCCCAATTAAATCATTAGGTGGTGGGGGATTTGGTAAAACTTATTTGGCAGAAGATACTGATAAACTCAATGAGCATTGTGTTATCAAGCAATTTGCACCGCAAGTCCAGGAAACAGGCGCACTAAACAAAGCCACAGAACTATTTGAGCAACAAGCAAAGCGACTGCAACAGTTAGGAAAACATCTCAAAATTCCCGCACTGTTGGCGTATTTTGAGCAAGATAATCGCCTGTATTTAGTGCAGGAGTTTATCGACGGGCAGAATTTATTAGTTGAATTACAACAGCAGGGAATTTTCAACGAGCAAAAAGTCAGAGAATTATTGCTTGATTTGTTAGATATTCTCAAAACAGTTCATCAATACAAAGTCATTCACCGCGATATCAAGCCAGAGAATATCATTCGTCGCAAGTTACAACTCAAATCTATGGCTATGTTCGTTATAGCTTATTTCCAACTAATCCCATATCTGTAATTGCTAGCAAAGATAGCGATGTTTTCTTAAAAAGAACCCTCACAGGGCATTCTGGTGGGGTTTATTCCGTCGCGATTAGTCCAGATAGTAATACCCTTGCCAGTGGGAGTAAAGACAAAACCATCAAACTGTGGAATCTCGCAACAGCAGAGCAAATCCGCACCCTCACCAGGCATTCCGATGAAGTTAATTCCATCGCCATCAGCCCAGATGGCAAAACCCTTGCCAGTGGTAGTTATGACAAGACCATCAAACTCTGGAATCTGGCAACAGCAGAGCAAATCCGCACTCTCACTGGGCATTCTAACTATGTTATGTCCCTCGCCATCAGCCCAGATGGCAAAACCCTTGTCAGTGGTAGTGATGACAAAACCATCAAACTGTGGAATTTGGCAACAGCAGAGCAAATTCGTACTCTCATTGGGCATTCTAACGATGTTATGTCCGTCGCCATCAGCCCAGATGGCAAAACCCTTGCCAGTGGTAGTGCTGACAGTACCATCAAACTGTGGAATCTGGCAACGGGAGAGCAAATCCGTACTTTCACAGGGCATTCTGGCTCGGTTGATTCCGTCGTCTTTAGCCCAGATGGCAAAACCCTTGTTAGTGGTAGTGTTGACAGTACCATCAAACTGTGGAATCTGGCAACGGGAGAGCAAATCCGTACTTTCACAGGGCATTCTGGCTCGGTTGATTCCGTCGTCTTTAGCCCAGATGGCAAAACCCTTGTTAGTGGTAGTGTTGACAGTACCATCAAACTGTGGAATCTGGCAACGGGAGAGCAAATCCGTACTTTCACAGGGCATTCTGGCTCGGTTGATTCCGTCGTCTTTAGCCCAGATGGCAAAACCCTTGTTAGTGGTAGTGTTGACAGTACCATCAAACTGTGGAATCTGGCAACGGGAGAGCAAATCCGTACTTTCACAGGGCATTCTGGCTCGGTTGATTCCGTCGTCTTTAGCCCAGATGGCAAAACCCTTGTTAGTGGTAGTGTTGACAGTACCATCAAACTGTGGAATCTGGCAACGGGAGAGCAAATCCGTACTTTCACAGGGCATTCTGGCTCGGTTGATTCCGTCGTCTTTAGCCCAGATGGCAAAACCCTTGTTAGTGGTAGTGTTGACAGTACCATCAAACTGTGGAATCTGGCAACGGGAGAGCAAATCCGTACTTTCACAGGGCATTCTGGCTCGGTTGATTCCGTCGTCTTTAGCCCAGATGGCAAAACCCTTGTTAGTGGTAGTTTTGACAAGACCATCAAAATTTGGCGGCTACGGTAGTCAGTGCTGAGTTAGGAGTTTTGAATATTTAGCTAGATTAGGATTTCTATAGCAATTGACAATGTTTTAATCTCGTGTTTCTTCAAAAGGATTAAAAACCACAATCTCTATCCCATCAAAATCTTTTTCATTACGAGTCACTAAAGTATAGTTATAATATTTTGTTGTAGCAGCAATAAGGGAATCTAAAGGAGGTAACTTTCGCCCCTTTTTCTCTAACTCTCCTACCAACTCACCCCATAACAATATTACGGATAAGTCTAAGGGTAAAATTCTCTCCTCGAACTGCACAAGTAATTCATTCTCAAACCAATCTTGAATATTCTTTTTTCGCAATGATTCAGGTAGTTTTTCAATTCCCTTTCTAATTTCACCAATGGTGATTACACTCAAAAAAGTTCGTTTTGCATCTACACCTTTAAGCCACCCGATTACCTTTTGGTTTGGCTGGACAGATATTAATTCAGAAATAATATTTGTATCTAAAATATAGTTCATAATTCTACTTGGCGGTTGTCAATATCTCTTTGACGTTCTAAATCTATATCCACACCAACTAGAGGAGAGTTTTGAAAGAATTCAACTAAATTTTTTGATTCGATTGTGAGGTATTGATTTTCTATTTCTCTAGTCAAATAATAGATTAATTGTATCTTTTCTTCTCGGCTTAAATTATCAATCTCTTTTAATAACATTTTCACGGATAAATTGCTCATTTTAATATTCCTGTTAAAAAAAACCAGATTATTAATTTACCGCTAATTATAGCATTGCCAATTGGGATATATAATGAATAGTAAGGTAATAGTGTTTTAGAAATTAATTTCAGCGATATTAAAGTATGAGTAGAGAATTAGCGTCAGTCAAGATTATCTAGAGCTATAGCAAGCGATAAGTCAGAGGCTTGACGCAGAGTGTATCGCACAGCTAATCAATAAAAGTTACCAAGAACACAGGACTATTGATCCTGATTATTCTTTTCTTGCTGGACTCTTTTGGCGATCACTTCCTCCATTAGCACCGCTAGGGAATTAATCAACCATATCCAGCAATCAGTAAATTTGCAACTGCCACAAAAACAATTACTAGAATTAATAGAAACAATCTTAGTTTATAAATTTCCTAAAATGAGTAGAGAGGAGATAGAAGCAATGTTTGGCTTAAGCGATTTAAAGCAAACGCGGGTTTACCAAGAAGGACGTTTAGAAGCAAAATTAGAAGCTGTACCTAAGCTTTTAGCATTGGGCTTAACTGTGGAACAAGTAGCACAGGCTTTAGATTTAGATGTTGCACAAGTCCAGCCAGCAGAACAGCGAACGCAATCAAAGGAATAGTAATACCAGTTCTCTGTAAACTTGCACTTAATACTTACTCTTTAATTCTTGGCGTTCTTGGCGTCTTGGCGGTTCGTTTAATAAATATTAAGTGCATCTTCATGGAGAATTGGTATAAGGTAATTTTCAAATTATTTTCTATAAACATCTTTCCGATGCTTGCACTGTAAAAGTTGCACGAGTTGACTTTCATCATCAATCTCATAACGAACTCTATAATCACCAACCCGGATACGATACTCGTTATCAGAGCCTTTTAATTTGACAACTCCATCGGGACGCGGTTCCTCTGCAAGATTTTGGATTTTCTCAACAACACGCTCTATAACATCATTTGGCAAGTCGTCAATCTGCTTTTGTACCGACTTTGAAATAATGATAGTGTAGCTCATGATGCTTGATTTGAGCGGTTAGCAAGATATTCATCCATAGTCGTGTACTCACCAACTGCATACTCAGCACGAACTGCTTGAATTTCTGCCTGTGTTTGTCCATCATCTTCGTACAGCGCTTCTTCGGCTTCAAAAATTTGTTGCTCAATTATCTCTTGAAGTTGACGTTTTTCTTCTAAATTCAGAGAAGATATCACTTCTGCTAAAGCTTCCAAGGAGAGTTGTAGTTTAACAATGGCTGGCATTTTTCTCCAATTGGTTTTGTTGTTTTTCGTATTCTTAGACTATGAGGTTCGCCTCATACTCTGTGTTGGGTACAATACAAGTCGATAGTAGGGGCACAGCATACTATGCCCCTACCTCATGCTATGCACTACAGATTCTTCAAATAATCCAAAAGCGCCTCATTCACCAAATTAGTCATCGCCTTGCCTTGACGCTGAGAGATTTCCTTCAATCTGTCGTAAACCTCATCCTGCAGGGTAACGCGATGACGGTTTTTGCTTGTCGCAGTTGTTGTGTTAGCGATCGCCACTTCCTGACGATCGCTCTCTTCTGTAATTGGTGCAGTCGTAGAATCTGCCATTGCCTCAACTAAACCATCACCATCGTCTGTGATTTCTGGTGATGCAACAGTTTGAGATTCGTAGTTAGCAGCAAACTCGCGGATAGCATCAAAACCCATGCGATCGCAAAAATCACCGAATGTTTCTTCTGTCTGGCGCTGCTGTTTGAAGTAAACAAAAATCGGTTCTAGCTGGGTTTCTATATCATTATCGTGCAGCCGTTCCATGTAAGGTAACGCCAGCCGTGTTTGATTTGGCGAACCTCCCAGCCAAACTTGGTAAGATTCAGGTGCGCTACCCACAAAGCCAAGTTCCGCCATGTAAGGACGAGCACAACCGTTGGGACAACCTGTCATCCTTACCACAAAATGCTCGTTTGGTAAACCTGTTTTATCCAAAAGCGCACGAATCCGTTCTAAAATTCCTGGAATTGCCCGTTCTGATTCAGTGATAGCCAAACCGCAAGTGGGCAAAGCTGGACAAGCCATAGCATACCGTACAAGGGAGTCAATTTTTTCTGGTTCAAAAATCACTCCGTGACTGCTAAGAATCTTTTGAATCGCTTGCTTGTTCTTTGGTTCGATATCGTAGAGGACGAGGTTTTGGTGGGGTGTTAGGCGGATGGGCAAGTTATACTTTTCAACAATTTCCCGCAAAGCGGTTTTGAGTTGGAAGTCGCCTTCATCCTTAATTCGACCGTTGTCGATGGAAATACCTAAGAACAGCTTACCGTCGCCTTGTTCATTCCAACCGAGGAAGTCATGATATTTAAACTCTGGCAGTTTTTTAAAGGGTGCGAGTGACTTACCAAAGTATTCCTCAACTTGGGAACGGAACTTATCAACGCCCCAATCGTGGATGAGATATTTTAACCTGGCATGACGGCGGTCAGTGCGATCGCCATAATCTCTTTGAGTCGCAACAATCGCTTTGACGAGATCGTAAACGTCATTCTTATCTACATAACAAATTGGATCTGCTATTCTGGCAAAGGTTTCTTCTTTATTATGTGTTCGTCCTAAACCACCGCCAGCAAAAACGTCAAATCCCTCTAACTCTTCCTTGTCATTGGTTATGACTACCAAAGTCAGGTCTTGACTATACAAATCAATCGAATTATCTCCTGGAACCGTCACACAAGCTTTGAACTTGCGCGGCATATAATAAGTTCCGTAAAGAGGTTCTTCTTTGTCGTGAAAGATTGTGCCAGTACCATTTTTCTCTCGCGCCGCCTTCACCTCTGGGTTTTCCTCAGCGCTAATTGCCATTTCCCCATCTAGCCAAATTTCGTAGTAAGCGCCTGTTTGGGGTGTTAGCAAGCTGGCAATATTGTCAGCATATTCCCAAGCATATTGATACTCAGGCTTATTTTTGAAAGGTGCTGGAGGTGCCATAACGTTGCGGTTCACGTCGCCGCAAGCGCCCAGCGTTGAACCCATGTTTTTGATAATAGCTGCAAATGCTGCCTTAAGATTTTTCTTTAAAATCCCATGCATCTGAAACCCTTGACGAGTGGTTACTCGTAAGGTGTTGCTACCATATTCATCTGCCAGCTTGTCTAAAGTCAGAAACAGCTGTGGCGGGACAAACCCACCCGGATTTCTCGTCCGCAGCATGAATTGGTAGTCTTTTTCCTGTCCCTTGACCCGATTATCACGGTTATCTTGTTGGTAGGAACCATGAAACTTTAGTATTTGTATAGCATCTTCACTAAAGTGAGTTGTATCTTGAAGTATTTCGGTTGCTACAGGTTCACGCAAAGAATTGCTGCGTTCCTTGATTGCTTCTACTTTGGAGGGCTTACGGCTTGTGGTCGGAGGAGCAGATTTAACCATTAGAGTGGATCGGAGTTTTTTCAAAAAATGATCACAATGTGCCGTAAAGTACTTGAGAAGCACCCTTTCGGCTGATTTTTTTCCGATAATCCGGTCGGAATTAAGAGAAATACGATGATCTTAACACGCCGAAAAGCCGGGTTTTTCAGTGATGTCACACTTAAATAAACCCAGCAATATTACTTATACTATTGTTATGAGTTATAACTTACCATTTGGCACTTGAAAAGAGGCAAATGATTCGTTTATAATTCCTCAACCTAACGGGATATAGTTCCTGTGAGGATTCGCTTATCGCTGTGGTTCAACCCGACAATTGAACTACAGCTTTATCTAAAACGATAACCAACACCACCACTGACGTTGAAAGCAGAAGCAGGGCTATTTTTGTAAGCATCAACTCCTAAGTTAGCGTTGCCATAAAGCATAAAGCTATTACCGACTTCTGATTCTATACCAGCAGTCAGGGCTACACCATCTTTGTTGCCCAACGGACTTGGTTTACCATCTTTCTCCACAAAAGAGTAACCAGCACCTAAATAAATATTGGTACCTTTAGCAATCCCTAAATCTGCGGAAATTTGTGGGATGATTGCAGTTGTTTCATTACCCCAAAGAAGTTGACCACGTGCAGACAAAGGTGTGTCTCCTAATTTATAACGAGCTGTGACATTTCCACCAACAGCTGCGGCATCACCCTTTTGCCCACCATTGCTCAGACCAGCAGAACCACCAACACCAACATAGCTAGCGTCAGTACCGTTTTCTGTTGGTCGAGGCAAAGCAGAAGCTTGACCCGCCGAGAGAAAAATTGGAGCAACCACAACAGACGACAATGCAGAAATTGTCACTAAAGACTTAAGCAACCGTTTCATAATCTTTACCGATATTTTGTAGGTATTGATTTTAAATACATGTCGAAAAACTAACTACAAAGTTCCAGAAATTTTAGAAAAAATTTCCTTCTCTGTTGTTATTAATGCAGAAGATATCAAGTAATTTTTCTATATATAAATAAGACTTTTATTATTACACGGTGTTATTTTTTGATCCGGAATTTTATTTGGCAAAGTAGACACTTAGTTGACTGGCACATAATTTTCATAGCACAGATATGGGTTTGGGGCAATTTCGCGACATTCAGTCAGTTTTCATTAAGGATTGCAGTACAGACATTGTGCTGGATCTGCCTCTTCTAATTCATCTGGAAATAGCTTATGTTCAGAAAATCCACATTTTTGACATTTATATACTGCTGCAATCGTGAGTTGTGTGGGTGCGTGACAATACGCGCAAGGTAATCCTTTTATTCTTTGAACTAGTTCAAAACCGGGACAAGAACAGTTGGGACAGGCGTGATTGAGTTTTCTGACTAAGTCATGAGTCGATGCAGCAATATTTTTCATCCTTGTGGGATTATATAAAGCCCGCATATCCGTTTCCAGATAAACTTTGCCATCTTTGGAACTGTTTAAAGCAAGTTGAACTGCTTCTACAAGTTCCTCTGTAGTCTTGATACCTTTGATCATTTCATCTTGACTTGTGGGTGAAGAACTCAAGCTTACGACTAGGGCATGTTCCGGAAAGCCAACTGCATCTGCAAAATCTTGCGCTTGTTCTAAACTGTCCACAATCCGATGACTGAAGTTTGTTTGAGTAGAAATTTCTTGACCAATAATTTCTAGTCCGTTTGTTTTGTCTAATAAAATGACAACTTCCCGATTACAAGGCAGAAATGGGCTAGCAGGGTGTGGACCAAATGTACCTTCACTAGCTATTGCTAAAGTTTCACCCATAGCTAATGCTGTTTCTGCTTTTAGCCTTGCTGCTTCGATTTGCGTTCCTATCCGTTTGATTTCTCTTGTAAATGTACCGAAAGAGTCAGTATTAAATTTTTGGGGGACTACAACTTTGATGCCTAACTCTTGTTCAAGGATAGGAGCAATAACCTTTTCCTTATAGTGCATCGTTACCAGTACTGCTACTCGGTTGCTAAATAGAGGATGGTGATTCATCATTCTTTACAATCACTTAGATAAGATAAACCGGAGAGCACTCTTGTTTTTATGGGAGTGACTAATTTAGGTTCTTTTCTTGACTTTATAGTGATTTAGCGTCAAGGAAAACTTTTTTAAAATCATCAAGGAGTCATTGGTCAAGACAATAGTTACTATAAATGAAAAGTTATAGTTTTTTCTTACTTGGGCAAAAAGATAATAGTTATTATTGAAAAAACTCTATGTAATAGAGTCGAGCCATAAAAGTAAATATTTAGTTAAGATTTTTCTTATAGGATCCATATAAGATTTCTTTAATGATTTTGCTTGAGACATTAACCACTGCTGATGAAAAAGTGGTAAGTTGATTTACAACAGTAAATTCTGCTAATGACAAACACCTCAGTTCATCCAACTGAGGCGCGAATAGATTTCATATTAGGTGTGAATAACACATAAAAAAGCAATGAACATAATTGTTCTGTTGCCCTGATTTGGATACCCAAAAACAATTGTAATTAACAAGTTTTAATGTTATGGCTGACTTTTCAAATCAATTTTCTCGACGTAAATTTTTATTAACCGCTGGAGTTTCTGCTGTAGGATCTGTATTCCTCAAGGGTTGTTTGGGAAATCCTCCCGACACTGCCAGCACAAGTCCAGTGCAACAAGTTGTTGCAACCAATATCAGTGCAGCAGATAAACCAGAAACAACCAAAGTTAAGCTAGGGTATCTGCCTATTGTTGAAGCTGCTCCTTTGATTATTGCAAAGGAAAAAGGTTTCTTTGCTAAGTATGGTCTGACCGAAGTTGATATCTCCAAACAAGCTAACTGGGGTTCGGCTAGAGACAACGTAGAAATTGGGGCTGCTGGAGGTGGTATCGATGGTGGTCAATGGCAGATGCCTATGCCCTATTTGATTTCTGAAGGACGGATTACAAAGGGTAACCGAAAAATACCCATGTATATCTTGGCTCAGTTGAATACTCAGGGTAATGGAATTGCGATCGCATCTAAACACCAAGGCAAAGGTCTTAGTGTGAAGATTGCTGGTAAAGAAACATTTTTTGCTCAGCTCAAATCAGCAAAAAATATCTTTAAAGCCGCCATGACTTTCCCTGGAGTGAATCAGGAGTTTTGGATTCGCTACTGGTTAGCAGCATCGGGTGTCGATCCAGACAAAGATGTTCAACTACTAACAGTACCAGCAGCTCAAACGGTTGCCAATATGAAGACGGGGTCGATGGATGCTTTTAGTACAGGTGACCCTTGGCCCTACCGAATTGTCAAAGATAAGATTGGCTTCATGCCAGTATTAACTGCAGAAATCTGGAAAAATCATCCAGAAGAATATCTTGCAATGAGGGCAGATTGGGTTAATCAAAATCCCAAGGCGACTAAAGCGCTGTTAAAAGGTCTCATGGAAGCGCAACAGTGGTGCGATAACTTTAACAACAGAAAAGAACTCGCTCAAATTCTTGCAAAGCGGAATTACTTTAACGTGCCTGCAGAGATTCTTAATGATCCATTCATGGGTAAGTATGACATGGGTGATGGTCGCACTGTTAACGACAAAAAAATGGCATCTCTGTATTGGAAAGACGAAAAAGGTAACGTATCCTATCCATATAAGAGCCATGACCTTTGGTTTTTAACTGAAAGTGTGCGCTGGGGCTTTTTACCACCAGATACCTTAGCAAATGCCAAAACGTTAATAGACAAAGTTAACCGTGAGGATTTGTGGAAAGAAGCTGCAAAAGAATTGGGTGTTCCAGCTGCGGACATTCCCACCAGTACGTCTCGTGGTGTTGAAGAATTTTTTGATGGTGTCAAGTTTGACCCTGAAAATCCAAAGGCTTATTTGCAAAGTCTGAAGATTAAGAAAGTGAAAGTTTGAGCTCAATCATCACTCAATAAAAAACACAACATTAGAAGAGGAAATAAACAATGGTAACCCTACAAAGACGCTCTCGGACAAATACTGGTGATAATGCTTGGTTCTCCCGTCTGCAAAAGCAATATCCTGGTTTGATACCACCGATTATAGCGATCGCCATCTTTTTAGTTCTATGGCAGTTGTTTGCTTGGACTCCTGGTGCAACGCTACCAGGACCAATCCAGGTCATACAAGACACTTGGATACTGATTCTGTATCCCTTTTATGACCGAGGCGGTACAGACAAAGGTTTATTTTGGCAAATCTTGGCAAGTTTACAACGGGTAGCAATTGGTTACTCACTTGCGGCAATTGTCGGTATTAGCTTGGGGATTGTGATTGGTACAAGTAAAGTCATGTCCAGGGCTTTAGATCCAATGATTCAATTATTCCGAACTGTACCACCTCTGGCTTGGGTGCCGATTTCTCTTGCTGCATTACGACAAAACGAACCTGCTGCACTGTTCGTGATTTTTATTACGGCGATTTGGCCCATCTTAATAAACACGGCAGTTGGTGTAAAACAAATCCCTCAAGATTACAACAACGTTGCCAAAGTTCTGCAACTTTCTCGTCGGGAATATTTCTTTAATATCCTTATTCCTGCTGCTCTCCCCTACATTTTTACAGGTTTAAGAATTGCGATTGGTTTGGCTTGGTTGGCGATTATTGCGGCGGAAATTATCATGTCCGGTATTGTTGGAATTGGCTTTTTTATCTGGGATGCGTATCAGAATAACAAAGTCAGTGAAATTATTTTGGCTCTCGTTTACATCGGTGTCGTTGGTTTGATACTCGACAAGTTGATGGTTTGGGTACAGTCGAAAATTTTGCCAGAAGAACAGAAGTAATTGTTAGTTGCTTCTTGAGCGAAGAAGATTTATTTAATGAACCGCGAAGGCACGAAGAGCGCAAAGAAAGAAGAAAAAGAGAAGATAAGTAATCTTGTCGCGGGAAAAGAGTGGTTATTCATCCTTTGTCATTAGTAAATGGCAAAGGGTAAGAAACAAATAATAAAGAACAAGGGATAAAAAAATGAGTGTTTTTGTTGCTGTTGACCAGATTGATAAAGTTTTTTCCTTAAGTAATGGTGGTGAATATATTGCTCTTAAAGGAATTGACCTTCAGATTAAAAGAGGAGAATTTATCTCTCTGATTGGTCACTCTGGTTGTGGTAAATCCACGCTGTTAAATATGATTGCTGGTTTGGATTTACCAAGTGAAGGTGTGGTAACGCTAGAAGGAAGAAGAATTACCAGACCTGGTCCAGATAGGATGGTGGTGTTTCAGAATTATTCACTCTTACCTTGGCGGACAGTACGAGAAAATATTGCTCTTGCTGTAGACTCAGTGCTGAATGATTACTCTGTGGATGAGCGCAAGGCAATTATAGAACAGCATATCGATATGGTAGGGTTGCGTCCTCATGCTGACAAAGCCCCAGCAATGTTATCGGGTGGACAAAAACAGAGGGTGGCGATCGCCCGCGCCCTAGCAATTCGCCCGAAATTACTCTTGCTAGATGAACCATTTGGTGCACTAGATGCACTCACACGAGGCAATTTGCAAGAACAGTTGATGCAAATTTGTCAAGAAAATCAAGTCACCGCCGTTATGGTGACTCACGATGTCGATGAAGCGGTGCTGTTGTCCGACCGAATTGTGATGCTGACAAATGGACCAGAATCCAAGATTGGAGACATTTTGGAGGTGGATATTCCTCGACCCCGTAAGCGGATGGAAGTGGTAGAACATCCTAGCTACTACAGCTTGCGCAGTGAGATGATTTACTTCCTGAATCAACAAAAACGGATTAAGAAAATTAGGGCAAGGAAAACAGCAGCGATCGCCCGTCATGGTTTAGAAAAAGTCAACCTGGAAATAGGTTTCCTTCCCCTGACTGCTTGCGCCCCTCTGGCTGTCGCTAAAGAAAAGGGCTTCTTCGCCAAACATGGTTTAGATGAAGTGACTCTGGTGCGCGAAGCGAGTTGGCGCGGAATTACTGATGGGATTAGTGGCGGATATTTAGATGCAGCGCAAATGCCTTCTGGGATGCCAGTTTGGATGACAGTGGGAGGCGATAAGGGTCGTCCTGTACCAGTTGTTAGCGCCCTTACACTGACTCGTAATGGTAATGCTATTACCCTGGATAAACGTTTTTACGACCAAGGAATATATTCCCTGGGAGACTTTAGACGATTATTACAATACTCTACAGACCAACGCCATACTCTTGGGATGGTTCATCCTTCCTCAATGCACAACATGCTGTTGCGTTACTGGTTAGCAGCTGGTGGAATTGATCCTGACTATGATGTTTCCCTCAAAACGATTCCTCCAGCTCAAATGGTCGTTGACTTGCAAGCAGGGACTATTGATGGTTACTGTGTGGGCGAACCTTGGAACCTCCGGGCATCAATTGAAGGAATAGGCTTTACCATCGCTACAGATTTGGAAATATGGCTAGGACACCCAGGCAAAGTTTTAGGAGTTCGGGAAGACTGGGCAAATGCTTATCCTAACACCCACGTCGCCTTAGTCAAAGCCTTGTTAGAGGCTTGTCGATACTGTGCTGATGAAAATAATTTTCCGGATATTCGTGAGATTTTATCTCGGCCAGAGTATGTCAGCACAAGTGAGGATTACATTCAACTTGGTGATCCAAACTCCTATGTATGTAGTCTAGAACAACCAATGCGGCAGTATGCCCATCACCTATTTTTCGGAGATGGTGTGAATCGTCCCAGTCGAACAGAACATCTGTGGATGATGACTCAGATGGCACGTTGGGAAGACATTCCCTTCCCCCGGAACTGGTTAGAAATCCTGGAACGAGTTTGTCGAGTCAGTGTGTTTAGCACCGCCGCACGAGAACTCGGTCTACTTGATATTAAGTATAATCGCGGCCCGATTGAGTTGTTTGATGGCAGTGTGTTTAATGCTGATGATCCTATCGCCTATCTCAACAGTCTTGACATTAAACGCAATTTCTCAGTAGCAGAAATTGCTATTAACTCACGCCAGGTTTCAGCAGTTAGTTGAGAATTGTAGATTTTTGATTCTGAATTTTGAATTGGGAAATACTGACATGTACGAGCGCACTTTTTCTAACACTTACAGACAGTCCGGGGCAACAGCTACACACCAAAATCCTTTCTTACTGATTGAGAACGTTTCCAAAATCTATCCCACATCAAAAGGTCCTTATACAGTCTTACAAGACGTGAACCTCACCGTGAATGAGGGCGAGTTTATCTGCGTCATCGGTCACTCTGGTTGTGGAAAATCAACTATGCTGAACATGGTTTCTGGGTTCGCCACACCCACCCACGGATCAGTGTTGCTAAATTCCAAACCCATCACTCAACCAGGACCAGATAGAATGATGGTATTCCAGAACTATGCTTTGTTACCCTGGTTGACGACTTCGGAAAACATTTACTTAGCGATTAACGCCGTTTTCCCAAGTAAGCCAAAAGCACAGAAGGCAGCAATTGTACGCGAACATTTAGCACTGGTGGGATTGACAGAAGCTGCTGATAAAAAGCCGACGCAAATTTCTGGGGGGATGAAACAGCGGGTTGCGATCGCACGGGCTTTAGCAATTCGTCCCCAAGTTTTAATCTTAGATGAACCTTTTGGGGCGTTAGATGCAATCACCAAAGAAGAATTGCAAGAAGAATTGTTGAAAATTTGGAACGAACGGCGATGCACAGTGTTGATGATTACTCACGACATTGATGAAGCATTGTTCCTAGCAGACCGTTTGGTAATGATGACTAACGGACCTGCTGCTAAAATTGGTGAAGATATCCAAATTCCTTTCTCTCGTCCGCGCGATCGCGCGAGGATTATGGAAGATCCAGAATACTACAGACTGCGGAACCACGTCCTTGATTACCTCTACCGCCGCTTTGCGCACGACGAGTAAATGTGACAAACCTAAAATCTCGTTTCCAGGTTCTACCTGGAAACGCAATCAAAATGCCCCCTCACCATTAAGTGAAGCGGTTTCGTTTCGTTTATAGTATTCTCTATTGCCACTACATGAAAGCTATGAGAATACTCATTTTAAAAATAACATTAGCAACTGCAACAGCTTTAATTATCGCATTGACGGGAATAACTCCCGCTCATGCTATTACCGTGAACTTCAACTGGAATGGTAATAATAATTATTCTGCTCTTGGTTCATTTAGTTATGATGAAAACACCGCGCCAGCAACTTTTTCAGAAAAAGGGGCTGGACAGACTTATGTTTTACAATCGCTCAATGTTTCTTTCTTCGATCCTCTGAAGAATGTTATTGCTACTTATAATAACGTTGTAGATGGCGTATCAATACCTAAATATTTCCAATTCAACTTCAACACCGTCACGCAAGAAATTTTTGGCTTAATAGATTTAGGAGGCGAAGTCGCTGGCGAGACTTATTTAAAAGGAACAGTTAATACTGACTTATCACTATTTCAAGTTCCTGAATCTGGTACTGATGTAACAATAGACAGTAATTCAGGAGCTATTGTTGTTAAGCCTGCACCATAACTGAGTTGTTCAGTGAAGTATTATAGCGTTAAATTGAAACTCTTAAAAAGGCAGATCCCACCCAAATCAAAATGATGGGTGGGGAGTGCGCTCAACATTTTTGTTCAAACACCCTCTAAGAAACCGCCAAAGAAATCTAACGTTTCCTTCAACGCTTTCACAAAAACATCTATCTCTTCACGAGTATTGTAAAAAGATAAACTTGCCCGTGCAGTCGCCGCAAGACCTAAATGACGGTGCAATGGTTGTGTGCAGTGGTGTCCAGAACGAATGGCTATGCCTTCTTGATCTAATAATGTCGATATGTCGTTAGCGTGGATTTCGCCAGCAGTAAAAGCAGCAAGAGCAGCTCTACCCAAACCTGCTACTTTAGGTTTAGGACCGTAGATGCGAAGTTGAGGAATTTGTTCTAACTGCTCAAACAGATAGCCAGTCAACTCAGCTTCATATGTATAGATTTTGTCCATACCAAGACTGCTAAGATAGTCTACCGCTGCACCAAGAGCAATAGTTTCGCCAATAGCTGGTGTCCCCGCTTCAAATTTATGTGGCAAATCTGCGTAGGTAGAATAGTCTAAAAACACCTCAGCAATCATTTCTCCACCACCCAAAAAAGGAGGCATTTCTCGTAGCAAGTCTAACTTGCCATACAAAAAGCCAATCCCACTTGGAGCACACATTTTGTGACCAGAAGCCACCAACCAATCACAGCCAATTTGCTGTACATTGATAGGCATATGAGGGACACTTTGGCAAGCATCAATTAATACTCTAGCACCGTGTTGGTGAGCAATTTCGCAAATTTCTTTCACAGGGTTAATACAACCCAAAGTGTTAGAAACGTGCACCACCGACACCAATTTCGTTTTGTCAGAAACCAGCTTTTTGAACTGTTCTAAATCAAAAGTTTCTTCTGCAGCCAGTTCAACAAACTTCAGCACCGCGCCCGTCTTTTGGGCGACAAAATGCCAAGGTACTAAATTACTGTGGTGTTCCATCACCGAGAGGATGATTTCATCCCCTGGCTGCAAATTGCTCATTCCCCAACTGTAAGCAACCAAATTGATCGCCTCAGAAGCATTACGAGTGAAAACAATTTCCTGGCGCGATGCAGCATTTACAAACGCAGCAACCTTGTCTCTGGCAACTTCATAAGCTTCCGTCGCTTTAGCGCTCAGAGCATGTACACCGCGATGTACATTGGAATTGTACTGCTCGTAATAGTCTCGAATCGTATTGAGAACAAGCAGAGGTTTTTGTGACGTAGCAGCGTTGTCGAAGTAAATTAAAGGTTTGCCGTTAACTTCTTGGTGTAATATCGGGAAGTCAGCACGGACTTGATCAGCAAGGGTTCTTTCTTGGGTATAAGTCATATTAGTTATGAGTCCTTAGTCATGAGTCATTGGTGATTGACTGATAACTATTAACTATTTGTGTGAGTCTTTCTTGTAAAGAGGGGACAGGTATTTGGTTGATAACTTCAGCGGCGAAGGCATTAATTAATAAATTACGAGCATCATCCTGATCAATACCCCGACTTTGCAGGTAGAAGATTTCATCATCCTCCAACTGACTAACCGTAGCACCATGAGCGCACTTCACGTTATCTGCAGTAATTTCTAATTGAGGCTTAGTATCAACCCTAGCCTTCGGCGATAGTAACAAATTCCGGTTCAACTGTGCTGCATCAGTCAACTGCGCAGGCTTAGGAACAAAAACCTTACCATTAAACACAGCATGAGCGCGATGCTCCGAAGGAGCCGCTTTGCGAACGCCAATAATACACTTATGCAATTGCTGACTTCTGCCATACGGATAATTGAGAGCGATCGCACTATGAGTATCCGCCAACTGGTTCCCCCCAATCACCGTCAACCCATTCAGAATCGTTTCCGTTTGCTCACCAGCCTGTAAAATCTCTAAATTGTGACGCGACAGCCTTCCACCAAAAGTGATTGCATGACAAGTATACCGACTGTAACGAGCTTGAGAAACAGCAGTCTTCCCAATGTGGAAAGCCTCCGCACCTTCCAACTCAAGCCGAGTGTGATTCACTTGAGCATTTTCCTCAAGCCAAACCTCAGTAACCGCATTGCTAAAGTAAACCCTCTTCTCCTCTTTCTCCTCTGCGCCCTCTGCGCCTCTGCGGTTCGTAAATTCCTCAACCAACGTCACACTACTACCAACCTCCGCCACCACCAAACAACGTGGTAGAGAAATCGTCGCAGACTCCCCAGCAGTAAAAAACACCAAATGAATCGGTGTTTCCACCACCACATTCTTCGCCACCCAAACCACAGCTACATCTTTGATTCCACTCGTATTGAGCGCAGTAAACACCTCATGCGCCCCCTCAGTTTGAGCCAAATACTGCTGCACACGCTGGCGATCGCCTACACCTAAATCAGCCAAATTACTAACGATAACCCCATCAGGCAAACCTGCAACCGCAGATAACTCAGGCGCATAAACCCCATTCACAAACACCAAACGGTTCGCAGCTTCTGGTATCGAATGAATATCCGATAAACTGATATCTGCTGGCTGAGTCCCAACACCTTCAAACTTTACTTTCCGCAAAGACGACAAATCGCTAAAGCGCCATTCCTCATCGCGAGTGGTGGGAAGAACCGATTTACGCACCCAAAGCGTAGCGCGATCGCGTAACTCCTGCAACCAAGCATCAGCACCGTCAAAAGACGTGTGATCATCTATGATCTGATTTAATAACCCAGTCAGTTCAGCATCCCTATCCAACACAGTAGACGCCAAATCAACTGGATTTGAATTAGGAACTGGACTAGGAGAAACTAGAACGCTCATCACACACCCACCTCATCAAGCGCATCTTCCAACACCCAGTCATAACCGCGTGATTCCAATTCCAACGCCAGTTCCTTACCACCACTCGTGAGAATTCGTCCATTTGCCATCACATGAACGAAGTCTGGCACAATATAATTCAGCAATCGCTGATAGTGAGTAATCATAATCGTGGCATTTTCCGGACTCGTCAGCTGATTCACCCCGTTCGCCACAATCTTCAACGCATCAATATCCAAACCGGAATCAGTCTCATCCAAAATTCCTAACTTTGGTTCCAGAAGCGCCATTTGCAAAATCTCATTACGCTTCTTCTCACCACCGGAAAAACCTTCATTCAAACTCCGACTCAGGAAAGCAGGATTCATCTTCACCACATCCAGCTTTTCCTCAATCAAATCATCAAAATCAAACGCATCCAATTCCTCTAAACCCTGCGCCTTACGACGAGAATTATAAGCCACCCGCAGAAAATCCAAATTACTCACACCCGGAATTTCCAACGGATACTGAAACGCCAAAAATATACCACTTCTGGCGCGTTCCTCCGGTTCCATCTCCAGCAGATTTTGCCCCTGGAAAATCACCTCACCGCCAGTCACCTCATACGCCGGATGTCCAGCCAGAACCTTAGAAAAAGTACTCTTACCAGAACCATTCGGTCCCATAATCGCATGGATTTCACCCGAACGTACCTCAAGATTTAAACCCTTTAGAATTGGCGTCCCATCAACATTAGCTGTCAAATCCCGTACTGACAGCACAACTTCACTATTCTCAATAATCATGGCTCTTCTCTCTCTTCTCTTCTCTTTCTTCCTCCTTCGCGCCCTTCGTGCCTTCGCGGTTAAATATTTATTGAACCACGAAGACACGAAGAACACGAAGAGAATTACCCAACACTACCTTCCAACTTCAGACTCAACAGCTTATCAGCCTCCACCGCAAACTCCATTGGTAGCTGATTAAACACATCCTTACAGAAGCCACTAATCATCATCGAAATAGCATCTTCTGACGAAATGCCCCGCTGTGCGAAAAAGAACAATTGATCTTCCCCAATCTTAGATGTCGAAGCTTCATGCTCCACCTTCGCAGTATTATTCTGTACCTGAATATAAGGGAAAGTATTCGCGTGAGCATTATCCCCAATCAGCATAGAGTCGCACTGGGAATAGTTCCGCGCTCCTTGAGCCTTCGGATTTATTTTCACCAACCCACGGTAGCTGTTACTAGAGTTACCAGCGGAAATACCCTTAGAAATAATCGTACTGCGGGTGTTCTTACCAACGTGAACCATCTTAGTACCCGTATCAGCTTGCTGCATATTATTCGTCAGCGCTACCGAGTAAAACTCACCCACTGAGTTATCACCCACCAGCACGCAGCTAGGATACTTCCAGGTGATAGCCGAACCAGTTTCTACCTGTGTCCAAGAAATCTTAGAATTCACACCTTGACACAAACCGCGCTTGGTAACGAAGTTATAGATACCGCCTTTGCCGTTTGCATCTCCAGCGTACCAGTTCTGCACGGTGGAGTATTTAATCTCGGCATTGTCGAGGGCGACGAGTTCTACGACAGCAGCATGTAGCTGGTTACTGTCGTACATTGGTGCAGTACAGCCTTCCAGGTAGGAGACATAGCTGTTTTCTTCAGCAACAATCAGTGTTCGCTCAAATTGTCCAGTTTCGCCATTGTTGATCCGGAAGTAAGTGGACAGTTCCATCGGGCATTTCACACCCTTGGGAATGTAAACGAAGGAACCATCGCTGAACACGGCGGAATTAAGCGCAGCAAAATAATTATCTGCTATTGGGACAACGCTACCCAAGTACTTCTGCACCAATTCTGGATATTCTTGTAAGGCTTCAGAAATGGAACAGAATATGACACCTTCTTTGAGGAGTTTTTCTTTGAAGGTGGTTCCGATAGAAACACTATCGAAAATCGCATCCACGGCGACGTTTGACAGTCGCTTCTGTTCTGACAGGGGAAGTCCCAGCTTTTCAAAAGTTTCCAACAAAGCGGGATCAACTTCATCTAAGCTCTTAAGCTTTTCTTTCTTTTGTTTCGGCGCGGAGTAATAAATGATATTTTGGTAATCAATCACCGGATACTTAACGCTTGGCCAAGTTGGTTCTGTCATTTTTTGCCACTGGCGAAAAGCTCTCAAGCGAAAGTCCAGCATGAACTCTGGCTCGTTTTTCTTGAGCGAGATAAGGCGGATGGTGTCCTCGTTTAGTCCACGCGCTATTGTGTCGGCTTCGATGTCGGTGATAAAGCCGTACTTGTATGGCTGGTTGACTAATGTTTTGACAGTGGAACTCATTGGTAGTTTTCTCTTGCGTTCACTATGTAGAATCTCTTTAAGGAAGGGAGACGGGCTTTTTTAACCGATTCCCATGTTTCGTCACCGAGTGGTTACGAGACTGCTAAAATAACTATATAGACTAAAACAACAACATTGTTGTTTAATGTATATTCATTTTAAGCTAGATTAACAACAACATTGTTGTCAAACTTATATTTTTCTGCAAATCAAATGAACTTTTGGGACGACGATGGAGACTACCCACCAGTCCTCAACAAAGCAAGATATTCTAGAATATCTTTTGAAACACTCGCAGGCTACAGCTTTTGAGTTAGCCGAAGCGCTCGATATTAGCCCCCAAGCAATTCGTCGCCATCTGAAGGATTTAGAGGGCGAGGAGTTGATTTCTTTCTCATTGTCAGTGCAGGGAGGAATGGGGCGTCCACAGCATGTTTATCAATTGACTCGTAGTGGACGCGATCGCCTGCGTCCAGATGGTGCTGATGGTTATGGTCAATTTGCGGTTTCTCTATTGGACACATTAGCAGAAACGGTCGGACACGACCAAGTTAGTTCAATTTTACGCAAGCAATGGGAACGCAAAGCAGAAGAATATCGCGATCGCCTGGGAAACACTTCCCTCTCAGAAAGGGTGGCAATTTTGGTAAAACTGAGGAAAGCTGAGGGCTTTATGGCTGAGTGTCATCCTGTAGAATCGAGTGAGTCATCACAAGGCGACGGATTTATTTTAACCGAACACAACTGCGCGATATCTAACGTTGCAGAATCTTTCCCCAGCATTTGCGGTCATGAATTAGAAATGTTTGCTACAGTTTTACCTGATTGTACAGTAGAACGTACTCACTGGATTATTAACGGCGAACATCGCTGCGGCTATTTAGTACAAGAGCGAAAAAACAAACTTTAAGTTTTTCCATTAAGTGAGTAGCCGCAACAAGTGAGCATTTTTATTAAGTCTAAACTAAAGATTATAGGTAGTTAGTTATCGGATTTACGAACCAGTGATTCCTAACCCGTTACAACCGCAACATTTGAGTAAAATTTAGGCAAATCTTAAACAAAAGTTATGGAGTTACCATCACCACAGTCAGCACCACAATTTATAACTCCAGAAGAGTTAACAAAAGTCGATGCTGCTTTGCTCTCCTCACCAGAGAAATTTTTAACTCGATTGACAATCTCATCTCTGAGGCTTTTGAAGCAAATCGCCCAAGAAAACGAAGTGAACATTGAAGATTTAACAGCCCAGCAGGTGATTGATTGGTTTGAAAAAGATGGAAAGATTCGGCGAGAGCAAGGAATTGAGGCAGCTTATTTAAAGTGGTAAGCTTAGAGCAGTTTTCAATTGGGTAGAATACAGCTTGGTTGTAGGGGCACAGCATGCTCATTGGTGTTAACTTAAGCTGAAACTCTTGTTATTACCTTACATTATGTTTTATTCTACTTGCCCACAATTGTCGCTCTACCTCACCCCGGTTTTGTCTTGCGCCAAAACCGCCCCTCTCCTTACTAAGGAGAGGGGACGTTAAGCGTAGCTTTACGGGGGTGAGGTTAAATCAACGTGGAATCAAGGCTTGAGCGTTATTATACTCGTCCACAATTGTCGATCGACCTCACCCCGGTTTTGTCTTGCGCCAAAACCGCCCCTCTCCTTACTAAGGAGAGGGGATGTGAAGCGTAGCTTTACGGGGGTGAGGTCAAACCAACGTGGAATTAAGGCTTAAACGTTAAGTTGACACGTATGAGCATGCTGTGCCCCTACCATCGCCCTTTGTAGTCTATGCAAATGAAAAGCGCTGTTAAGCGTTCCCTGCCAAAACTTGTTAACTTTATTTTAACGAGCTACTTATTTCTTCTTTAACACAGGAGTTAAATATTCTGGAATACCCTCTAGCTGAATAACGTTGCACCCAAGCTTATAAGCAAATTCAACCGATTCTCCAGCACCCAATGCCTTATAAAAAGCTGTTGCAAATTTAATTGCAGCTTGATCACCAATCTGCTTGTTCATTCCAATCACGTAGGGAATATGCTTAACAATCGCTTGGGCTTGAACTTCTGAGTAACAAGCGTTGAGAACAACGCACTGAATCTGAGAAGCAAATAACTCGAATAGTCTAGCCAAAGCTTGTGTATCTACTAATCGCACATTCCCGGTTTCATCCTCCAGCGCCAAACCATCATCACCTGTACCATGACCGCTAAAATGAACAATTTGTGGCTTAAAATCCAATAACGATTGGTAAACTTCTTGAACACGCACAGCCGAACGCTGTTTTAGGTCAAATAATTCTCGTTTTTTTGCTCGTTGCAATGCAGCGTCAATTTCTCGCACCTCTTCACCTAATCGCAGGGGCAAACTGTTTTTTGGATTTGCTGCCAAAATTAAAATTGTTTTGACTGCAGAATTGTTGGCTTCTGTTTGTCCAACTTGGTTGTAGTTGGTAATATCACCACCGATTTGATGGGCATTCACTGAATCAGCGTTTACAAGACCTCCAGCGAATTGAGCGCCTTGTAAGTTGAATTTAGATTGTCTATTAGGAGTTTCTGGCATAGATTTACAAAAACTAGGGGGGTAAGGGGAGCCAGTGCCGTGGGCGGGTTCCCCGACTTGAGGCACCTGGCGTTGTAAGGGTGTAGGGGAAGGAAAATCCGCCTAACTAGTGCATAAGTTGATTTTGCTAGCAGCTAATTAAAGAAGGAAGGGCAGCAAATAAGTCTGATTCACATAATCAGATTTTTGTCAATGTGTAAGTCCTAATATAATACAGACAACCAACAACATTCAAACAAGCCATGCCGGAGTCAGAAAACCCCAAAGACCCTAAAAAAGTCTCTAATAATGACTTACGCAATTCCCAGTTTGCAGGTGGGTTTATCGATGCCCAGAACGTTAATGCTGGGCGTATAGGCGGCGATATTCGCAATAATTGGAATTTTTCCTTTGGACAAAGAGCTAGTAATGAATTACTGAATCCCAAAACCAGAAATCATATACGGCAAATACTGTTAAGACAAGTCAGCACTGAAGTTGAAAGCCGGATAAAAACCTCTCTCCATAATCGGATTTATATTGTCCAAGATACAGACCAAAATCCCTCTGAGATTGAATTACCTTGGGCAAGTCAAATAAAGGTGGGTTCCACACCAAAAATTCATTTAAAAAATACGGAAATAATCGCAATCTATGATCAACCTGATATTGCAGGTAGATTATTGATTTTGGGGAATCCTGGTGTCGGAAAAACTACCATGCTTCTTAAGTTAGCTCAGGAACTAGTCAAGCGTACTAAAAATGACTCAGCACATCCGATTCCAGTGTTATTTAGTTTATCTTCCTGGAAAAATGATATCAACAGTATTAAAGATTGGTTAGTAGACCAGCTTAAAAAAAAATATGGTGTACGGAAAGATATTGGTAAACAGTTAGTAGAAAATCAAGAAGTTCTACCCCTTCTAGATGGGTTGGATGAATTAGCGGCAGAACGTCAAGAAAAGTGTGTTGACAAAATTAATGATTTTATAAACGCTGGATGGAGCAATCCTTTAGTTATTTCCAGTCGAATACAAGAGTATCAACGTTATAAAGCTTTACTTCAACTAAATAATTCTTTGGAACTATGCCCTTTTACTCAAGAGCAAGTCAACCAATATTTACAAAACACAGATAATTTACAATTGTGTGACAGTATTAATCAGGATGAAGAGTTAAGCAAATTAGTTAAAACACCACTTTTATTAAATATTATTGTACTTTCTGCTCAAGAACTATCAATAGAAAAATGGCAGCAGTTAAAGTCTTCTCAGGAACGCCTAAGTTATCTATTTGAGGCTTACGTCAGCGGGATGCTGAAACGTAAATATAGAGGGACACAACCTGATCCAGAAAAGACTAAACGCTGGTTAAGCTGGTTGGCACAAAGGTTAAACGATGAAAGTGCAACTGAGTTTTTGATTGAAAGAATTCAACCGAGTTGGTTGAAAAAGAAAATTCAAAAATTTGTTTATAATTTGATTGCATGGGGACTTATAGGAGCGCTGATTACAGGGCTGATTAATGTGCTGATTAATGGGGTGATTACAGGGCTGATTGATGGGCTGATTTCCGGGCTGATTTTTGGGCTGATTTTTGGGCTGATTTATGGGCTGATTTCCGGGCTGATTTTTGGGCTGATTGGAGATCTAATAGAAAAGAAAATAGAAAAGATTAAATTAATTAATCATCTGATAATTTTTAGGTTAACAACTATAAAATTCATGATTTCCGGGCTGATTTATGGGCTGATTTATGGGCTGATTTATGGGCTGATTTCCGGGCTGATTTATGGGCTGATTTCCGGGCTGGTTTATGGGCTGATTTATGGGCTGATTTATAGGCTGATTGGAGATGAAATTCAAACAGTTGAGATTATAAAAATTTCTCTAAAAAAGTCTTCAATCGGGCTGATCTCCGGGCTGGTCTCCGGGCTGATTTTAGGGTTAATTTTAGGGCTGATACAAAGCATTCAGCAGTTGAGAGAAGGACTGATTTATGGGCTGATTTTAGGGCTGATTTTAGGGCTGATTTTAGGGCTGATTTTAGGGATTGATGGGCAACCAATTGAATACAAAACTATTCCTAATCAAGGAATTCGCCAATCAGTTATTAACACTGTTATTATATCAACGATCACTTTTTTATTGGCTACATTAATACTTATTCTAGGAATAAAAATATTCGGATGGAAGCTAGACTTAAGTTCTAGTTTAGTGTATGGATTAATTATTGGACTGCTTATTGCAATACCTAGAAGTGGAACACCAGCTATCAAACATTTTGTTTTACGCGTAATTCTCTGGGCTAATGGTTACGCTCCTTGGAATTATGCCAAGTTTCTTGACTACTGCACCAATCGCCTATTTCTACAACGAGTAGGGGGCGGCTATCGGTTTATGCATGATTTATTACGCCAGCACTTTGCCAATTACTCTGTTCCAAGGAATTTAGCACCTATTCAAGAAACTACAGTAGCAACTTCTGTTTTGATTCCAGATTATATTTCATGTACCAGTTGCGGTCATCATAATTCTACTAATTGCAAGTTTTGTACGCAGTGCGGAATGGGATTGAAGAAACTAGATATTTGAATTTTTAAGATGCGCAGGGGTGTAGGCAATACGGTTTGGTTAGCTTGTTCATGTCAGGAGATCCCCCCAACCCACGCCAGACGCTTCAAGTCGGCAGAGCCGCCCAACGCGCTGGCTCCCCTTAAAAAGGGGGGCTTTTAACTCAGATCTTGCACCAGTCGCATTACCCGCCTAGGGTTTAAACCCCAGGCTAATAGCTAAAGTCTTCGCGCATAAGACTGAGTAAGAATTTCAGTCCATTTCAATGGACTTGGGCTACTCGCTGTAGAAATTTATTTCTTGGCGGACGAGAATTATGGTGCAAGATCTGAGTTAACCCTCTTTTACCCCCTTTTGAAGGCGATCGCCGCAGGCGGGGGGATCTTATGCGCGTATTGGTTGCACTCGCTGCGGACATTTTACATTTAATTATGTTGAACAACTTAATAAAAAAAAGTACCTTAATAAAGGTACTGTGTAAAGAAGGTTGAGACATTAATTTGTCTAAACAGGTTTTTAAAACAAGTTTTTACGCGTAATGATTAGTACGTGGACTGCGAGTTCCAGTAGCAGCTCCAATCATTGAAGCGAGTAAACCTAACAAGGAACCAAAGACAAACCACCATAAACCGGAACGTACATTTGCTGCAATTTCTCTTGCCTGTTGAGCACTTACGTTAGGTGTGTTTTGCGGTATATTCGCACCACCTTGTTGCACCTGGTTAACCACAGCACCAGCATTAGAAGCAGCAACACCAAAAGCGCCGGATACTCCGCTTGCTAGTAACCAAGAGCCAACTGCTAGTGTTGTTGCCCAAAGTATTGCACCGTTGAGAAGAGCTGTGTTGCGGTTCATCGGACCACAAGCACGAGCCATTACCCAACCACCAGTAAATAGCGAAATCAACAAACCAATAGTAGACCAAATACCAATATTACCTGTGACATCTGAAGCAATTGTTCTCGGTCTACCTGAACCTTCAACGGTACCTGCTCCGATCGCAGCAAAAATAGAACTTAAAACCAATTGAGTTGCTAGGGCAATCAACAAACCAGAAATGATAGGACCCCAACGAACACGGTCGTGATAATCAGCTCCTCTATCTACTACTGTATGCTCGGTAATGACTTGATCACCGGCTCGATTTGTATATGACATAGACTATTTATCCCTTACTACTCCAGTAAACTTTTTTTTAGCTATTTATGCTGATGGTTCAAATTAGACTACTTCTAAAAATCTTTTATCTCTATCACAAGAAATAATTAACAACTATATCTTTAGTCACATAACTATCATGATTTTCAATGATGTTTTTTTAAGTGCTCATACTTTGACAAAACGAAAAACTATAGAAAATCATTAACAGAAGTTTACAATCGTAATCAACATAACTTCATTATGTTTTCATTCTATCTCTAGTCATTTCACGGGAATGATAAATTAATGTCTTTCATCAAATTGCAAATAGTTATCAGTGAACAGTTAACAGCCATCAGTTATCAGTGAACAGATTATAAGCAATAACTGATGACTGATAACAGCTAACGCAGCTTCACCGCAGTACCTGTAGCAGTAATAAGCATGAGAACACCTGATTGGTCAACATTGATTGTGCCAGTATCGACTTCAATACCAACAACAGCATCTGCCCCTAGACGTAATGCCCGTTGCTCTAATTCTTGTATAGCCTTGCGTTGACCTTCCTCAAAGAGGCGTTCGTAGCTACCTGTGCGCCCGCCAACAACATCCCGGATGCTAGCAAAAAAATCTCGTAAGAAATTACTACCGTAGACAACTTCCGCCGTCACAATGCCTAAATATGACTGAATGACGGCTCCTTGAATGACATCAGTGGTGGTTACAATCATAGATTTCCCTCAAAAAGGTAACTATCGGCTCAAATTCCTGCTTGGATTTTTAAACGTCGAAGCAGATACTTGGAAAGCAGATTTTATGAAAAAAACTGTTAATTTATTGTAATCTCAAAAAAAAAAGAAAATTATCGTAAAAATTTTGTAAATATAAACTTAGAGATCTTGTAAAATCAAAAAAATCTGTTTTAATAGACAATCAGCCACGGAGATTGTGGAAAAAAAGTTGCAGGAACTTTTAGGTAATTTACTGTGTACAAACGAACATCATTTATAGTAAGTGTTCTTTTAGTTGGGAGCTTTCTGGCAACAATCCCTTTGGTTGCTCAAGCTCAGGATGCATTACCACAACAACAAAGTAGCGAAGAGATAAAAGGACTTTTACAAGAAGGACGCAAGCTAGTAGATAGTGGTGATTATAATGGGGCGATCGCTCTTTATCAAAGAGCATCCACTCTGGAGCCAAAAAACGCTACGATTTATTCTGGCATTGGCTACCTCTACGCCCAACTAGGAAACTTTCCCTCATCACTACAAGCTTACCGTCGTGCTGTTGCCTTAAATCCAAACAATAGCGATTATCAGTATGCTTTGGGTTATGTCAGTGGTAATTTAGGAGACAATAAAGCAGCAAAGGACGCCTACCGGCGTGCAATTCAAAGTAATCGGAGTAACGTCAACGCTTACATAGGGTTAGCGACAGTTCTATTGCGTTTGGGAGAGAAAGACAATGTAAAATGGGCATACGAACAAGCTGTTAGCCTTGATCCCAAAAATCCCCAAGTTTATGAGTTGCGAGGTAACATCTTAATGAAGCAGGGTAAATCAAAAGATGCGATCGCAGCATTTCAACAAGCGAGGAGTTTATACCAAAAGCAAGGTAAACAGGACAGCGTAGTCAGGATAGAAGCCGTGCTACGAACTTTGAAAGGATAAAATTAGTCCAACTTGCGTCCGGTTAATTCAACAAAAATATCTTCCAAGTTAGAGGGACGAACCATCATGCCAGTTTTGTTTTCTTGTTGATTAAGATATGAGTTAGCATCTTCCAAAGTTGGGAAAAAAACATATTCCCAACGTTCTCCTACTTGCTTGACGACTAAACCCTCACCATGAGTAGAGCGTAACTCTTGTAGAGTGCCAAGAGATATTAATTTTCCGCCATCCATAATGCCAATGCGGTCACATAAATACTCGACTTCATCCATATAATGAGTCGTAAGCAACATCGTCATCCCTTGCTTATTCAAATCCCGAATAATTTCCCAAAGACGTCGCCTTGTTTGAGGATCTAGTCCCACTGTTGGTTCATCTAGAAACAGAATTTGCGGTTGATGCAACAAAGCCCTTGCTATCTGTAGCCGCCGCTTCATACCTCCAGACAGAGTTTTTACTAAGCTATTACGTCTAGGTGCGAGTTCAACATACTCCAGCCATTGATCAATTAGGCGCTGTCGCCCAGGATTGGCAATGTGATGTAGCCTTGCGTGCAGCTCCATATTTTCCCATACTGTTAAATCTCCATCTACACTAATTGCTTGCAACACAACACCAAGACACTGTTTTGCTAGTATGGGTTGGCTGACGACATCATATCCAAAAACCTCTATCTGCCCCTGGCTTGGTTTTGTCAATGTGGTTAACATCCGAATTGTGGTAGATTTCCCTGCACCATTGGGACCTAGTAAACCAAACATATCTCCCGCATTGATAGTGAATGAGAGGTCATTCACCACAGGAATGTTATTGTAAGTTTTGTGGACGTTTTCTAAGTGAACAGCAACAGTCATGGGTAGCAACGCATCCGAAAATTTCATCACATATTGTGCCCATTGTGCCAGATGAAAACGCTTAAATTTGAAATTTACACTAAATATTTTTGCAACACAAAATAATCCCTTGCCTTTTATAGTATGATGGCAAGGGGATAACGAATCACCAGGATTTGACCAAACCACGTCAAACGAACCTGTAATCTATTTGTTACTTTTGCAAAAATTAGTTACAATTGTTTCAATTAGGAGTCTCATCCTCACCACAAGAACGACTCGTTTTTGGCAATATCTGTACAGGCTGAGAAGGTTCAAGTAACTTAAGATGGTTCGCATCCGATCTAGCCTCTACTTGAGCTATGATCTCTCTAAGTCGTTCATTCACGACAGCTGGTCGGCGCTCTCTTTTCATACGTTCCAATCCTAATACAGTAGCTGACCCAGATAACAATAAATAGTGGAAACCATCATTATATAGCAATTCAAAGTTGACTATATAATGTTGAACTTCTTTTTTAATATAAAAGCGCAGATGGAGACAGATAAACACAGGTAAACTATCTATGTCCATCTACTCCGGCATCCATCTGCGGTTAGAAATAACTTTAAAACTCCGCTAAAATCTTTTCGGCTTCCCGACACAGCACCTCGTGATACTGCCCGTTGCTTGCAAGCAAACCACCCCACTGATTCACATCACCAGTGTTATATTGCAACGGGGTGCCATCAAAATGAGTGAACTCACCACCAGCTTCTGTTAAAATGAGTTCTGGAGCGGCTATATCCCAATCTTTGGGAGCAGACTTACCAGAAAGAGAAATATAAATATCTGCTCGTTGTTCCACAATTGCAGCAATTTTGCCGCCCACACTGCCAACTGCTTTGTGATTTTGACATGGTAGGTGTTGCAGTAGGTAATTTAATCTTTCGTTACGGTGGCTACGACTGACAACTAAAGTTAAATCCTCAATGCGTTCTCGTGAGGATACTTGTAGTGGTAAAGTTTTGCGTTCGCGGGTTTCTACAAAAGCACCGCCTCCCTTTATGGCATAGTACAACTTTTCTGCTTCAGGTACTGCTACCACGGCGAGCACTGGGCGTGTTCCCTGCACTAATGCGATGTGGATAGCATATTCCCCAGTTTTTTCGATGAAGTCTCGTGTACCATCCAAAGGGTCAATTATCCATACCCATTCTTGCTGAACTTGTTCCCCTTGGTAAGTTTCTTCGCTAATGTAAGCAAAATTCTCTTTGCCTAAAGCAGCTTGTAGATTCTCCAGGATGTAATTATTGACATTGACATCTGCAATAGTGACAGGCTCATTCTGCTTGTATTGTACTTCTAGCTTGTCGTCAGTCTGGTGGTAATAAGAACTCAGTATATCTGTTGCTCCCCAACCCACGGAACGAGCTAGTTCTAAAATGTTTTCTAAGTCTTTCATTTATCGCCTTGTCCCCTTATCAAATAGAATGAGAAGCGCAAAACTCCCGTGCTTATAGCCGTAAAGATGTAGCGCTAACGGCAATTTTTCTTGCCCTCCGGGTTCAGCAGTTGCTACAAGTCGGCACTGTCCTCCCCAACGCACTGCTTCACCGCGACATCAAGTAATATTGTGATGCCTTTGCTCCTCAATATACTTTGGTATTGTATGGCTAGAAACATTGTGAATCTCCCGGTTTGTAGCTGGGTAGGGCGTTAAAGTTTGATTACTTTGTAACTGAATAAGTTGCACATCGCCTAAAAGTGACGCGAAGATGGAAAGGGGACACTACAAAGTGCAAGGATTTACTCTATGCAATACAAGACAGTCCAGCAGCACCAACGACTTGGTATCGAAGTGCTGCAAGGTTGCAATCTCATGCAACTTACAGATCAACAGGTACAGGAATTCAAAAAATCTCTTTGGGAACACGGTGTTATCGTCGTCAGACAGCAACATCTTACTGCATCACAGTTGAAGGAATTTGCCCAACAGACTTTTGGTTATTCAAGGCTTGGGCGTCAGCAGCCTAAACCCAATGATCCCGAAATCGATCCAAACTTACTTTCTCCAGGTGTACATATCTTAGGAAATCCCAAAGGACATACTCAGGAAATTGTGGGCAAGTTTGCTTGGCAATGGCATCATGACAAAGACCACCTTCCAAAAACGGAAGGACTGGATATGAATGCTCTGTATGTGGTGATGCTTTATGGAGTGGAAATACCTCAAGGAGTCGATGGACAACCTCACACGACTGAATTTCTCGACATGATAGAAGCATACAACAACTTTGAACCAGAACATCAGCGGCAATTAGAGTCAATGAATATGTATCATTTGTCGCCCGTCTTTAGTGAGTCTGAGAGTGATGTTCCTATGAAAGTGCATCCAATCGTATCAACCCACAAAGTGACTGGGCACAAAGGATTATATCTTGGCTCAGACACATCGATTCCTGTTGGTATGGAAGAGAAACCAGAGTCGGCAAAACAGTTTTGGCAAGAACTATTTGAGACTGTTCTGGATCGCACACCAGTTTTCGCTCATGTTTGGCAACCGGGCGATATTGTTTTTTGGGACAACTCGCAAGTTATGCACACAGGCACTCCGTACGATGCCACGCAGTATAAACGCGTCGCTTTACGCTTAGGAGTTGTGGACAACACTTATGTCTAGATACTGTCAATTGGCTTGTTATGCTCTAATCTCCGATTCGGTTTCCTAGAGTACTCTCGCCTTTTCAGCGATTGTAAAATCAGCACAGCAATCGACTACTAAGAATGCATCCAGCGGCGCGTGCCAAAAAATTGACAGGAAAATGAAGTCATATGAGCTGCTTGCTGCAACGCAGTGGTAAAACTTTCCTGTAAAATGTGATGACAAAAAGCACCGTGGAAAATATCTCCAGCCCCTAGTGTATCAACAGCTTGAACAGCAGGTACATCTATAACGCCAGCTTTTCCATCTTCGAGATATCGAATCGGTTTTTCTCCATGAGTGATGGCAATGTGACAAATACCAAATCCACTCAGATAAGCAAAAACCTCATCTTCAGTCTCGCAGTTGGGCGGATGAAAATTAGCAGAACAAATAGCGTAGTCTACAAAAGGTAAGACTTTCTCAAAGCCGTTTTTCCAACTACCACCATCGATAACAACTGGGATATTCCTCGCTTTAGCTATTTGGGCAATTTCACTTCCAACAGCCATTTGATGTCCATCTATTAAAACAATGTCAACGTGTTGTAAAATTTCTGGCCAAATAGATTCACGGTTTGCTTGAGTTTTGACAGCGTTTATGGAAACGACTGCGCGTTCACCAGTTGCTTGGGTGACAATAATAGAAGAAACTGGTGGCGCGTTTTGTGTGTTGGGATCAAGGTCAATTATTTCAACTTTATAATTTGCTAAATCTCCTTTTATCAACTGCGTCATTGGGTGACAACCTACTACGCCCAAGACTGTCGCTTGATTACCCAAATGACTGAAAGTAACAGCCGCGTTTGTTGCTGGACCACCTGCAGCAACAGTGTAGTCAGCAGCGACTATTTTCTGATTACTCTGAGGAGGAGATTGGGCAAGGTAAATCAAATCTAAAGTGACTAAACCGACAAATAACCCACTTTTTTTCATATAGTTCAACGAATCACAGGCAAGCCTGACAGCGCCATCGCTATTTCTTCAGCACTATATTCAGTATCGCGTAACAATCCTGCCTGATAATCCATGTACGCTTGCATATCGAAGTGACCGTGACCACACAAATTGAATAGGATGGTCTTACTCACTCCTTCTTCCTTGCAGCGTAGTGCTTCATCAATCGCACCCTTGACTGCATGATTAGCTTCAGGGGCAGGTAAAATACCTTCACTACGGGCAAAAGTTAAACCAGATGCAAAACAATCAAGTTGTGTGAAAGCTCTTGTTTCAATCAAACCCAAATCTACAACGTGACTGAGCAAAGGTGCCATACCATGATACCGCAACCCACCTGCATGAATGCCTTGGGGAACAAAGGTGCTGCCCAAAGTGTACATCTTGACAAGGGGAGTGAGATGTGCTGTATCGCCAAAGTCATATGTATATTTGCCCTTAGTTAAGGTTGGGCAAGCAGCCGGTTCAACTGCCACAAATTTGATATCACTTTGCTCACCGCGCAGCTTTGCACCCATGAAAGGAAAGGCAATACCAGCAAAATTACTACCGCCACCTGTACAACCCACGATAATATCAGGATAGTCACCTGCTTGCTCCAGTTGTGTCAGCGCTTCTTGACCGATGACAGTCTGATGATGTAGCACATGATTCAACACGCTACCTAATGAATATTTTGTCTGCTCATCTTGAACTGCCACTTCTACCGCTTCACTAATGGCGATCCCCAAACTGCCTGTGCTATCAGGATTTTCTTGGAGAATCTTTCGCCCTGCTTGTGTTTCATCACTGGGGCTAGCTATAACACGCGCACCAAAAGATTCCATAAAAGCGCGACGATATGGCTTTTGTCGATAGCTTACTTTTACCATGTAAACCACGACTTCTAAGCCAAAAAAAGCACCAGCAACTGCCAGCGAAGAACCCCATTGTCCTGCACCAGTTTCTGTTATCAGGCGCTTTACCCCTGCTTGCTTGTTGTAATAAGCCTGTGGAATCGCTGTATTGGGTTTGTGGCTACCAGCTGGACTGACACCTTCGTACTTATAGTAAATTTTAGCAGGGGTATCAAGAGCTTCCTCTAGGCGTCGGGCGCGGTAAAGTGGAGTTGGTCGCCACTGACGGTAAATTGATTGTACTTCCTCAGGAATTTCAATCCAGCGTTCAGTGGTAACCTCTTGGGAAATCAGCGCCGCTGGAAAAAGGGGTTCTAAGTCTTTTGCTGTTATTGGCTGATATGTACCAGGGTGTAACACTGGTGCCATCGGCGTGGGTAAATCAGCCTGGATATTGTACCAGGACTGTGGTATTTGGTTTTCGCTAAGCGTGTATTTGATCGTGTCCATTGCTCAAAAGTGACTACAATAAATTTTTCTTTCTATCGTACGCTTTTCGCTGGATAGAATACACACAATTAAAAATTGTCAGAAGCTCCACTCAACACACAAGATAATATTTATTCATGGATATAAAACCAGGAACACTTTACGTTGTCGGCACACCTATTGGTAACCTGGAAGATATGACATTCCGGGCAGTGAAAGTTTTGCAGACAGTGGATATCATTGCGGCGGAAGATACACGCCACACTGGTAGATTGTTACAACATTTTCAAGTGAGAACGCCACAGGTAAGTTACCATGAACACAACCGTAGTAGTCGGATTCCAGAGTTATTAGAGGAACTCAGTAACGGGAAAGCGATCGCTCTGGTGACTGATGCAGGTATACCAGGAATTTCTGATCCTGGATATGAACTCATTAAAGTTTCTGTTGAGGCTGGGATAACAGTTGTGCCAATTCCTGGTGCAAATGCAGCAATGACTGCATTAAGTGCAGCTGGATTACCAACGGATAAATTTGTTTTTGAAGGATTTTTACCAGTTAAAAGTCAACAGAGGCGATCGCACTTAGAATTCCTAGCAACAGAACCTCGCACACTCATTTTCTACGAGTCTCCCCACCGCCTACGCGAAACTTTGGAAGATTTAGCAGAAGTCTTTGGAAACACTCGCCAAATTGTCATCGCGCGGGAGTTAACTAAATTGTATGAGGAATTTTTGCGGGGAAGTATTGAATCAGCAATTCTTCATTACAGCCAACGCGAACCTCAAGGTGAATACACTTTGGTTGTGGGAGGAACACCACCTACTCAACCGCAACTTTCAGAAGAAGAACTCAAAGCAGAGTTGCAAAAGATCATGAGTCAGGGAATATCGCGATCGCAAGCCAGCCGTCAGTTAGCAAAAGAAATTTCCTTTCCCCGTCGTCAATTATATCAATTAGCTCTTTCTATCAAAATGCCCGATCAAGATAGTCATTAGTCATCAATCTTCTTCTTCGGTGATTCCCTCTACTTTTCCGGTTCTCCTACTTTTGTCAAGGGGAGTTTCGCTCCCGGTTGCAGTCGCACTACAATCAGAGTATTGTTCATGAGGAAGAAGAATGACCCAGGTGCTTTTAGGAGACAATGAAGGAATTGATTCGGCTTTGCGTCGATTTAAACGGCAAGTTTCCAAAGCAGGAATCTTAGCTGATGTCAAGTTTCACAGACACTTTGAAACACCATTAGAAAAACGTAAACGCAAGGCTGTAGCTGCAAGACGCAAGCGAAGTATGAGATAAACCGAATTGGAACTGACGTTGCTTGACTACGTTCACGCTTGTTAGAGAAGCTTAAATAGATTCGGTAGCCTTGATACAAAAATTAGACAAGATGAATCGTACCCCTACCGGGGTACGATCTAATTATTTTTCAAAACTATAGAATACGCCAGGTGAGTTAGAGACTCATGTATTATTTGTAATATTTGAAGTCAAGAACAGTCGCACTCAGCCCAACAATTCTACTTCTTTTTGAAATAGGTGAGCTAAGCTCACCTCTTCCAGTACTGGGAATGTCAAAAATACACGACTAAGATTGCGAACTATCAAAAGAGCGGCTGTTACAAATATTCATTGCCTTTTCCACTCCCGAATTCAGGCTGAGTTCTACGCATTCGCCCACAAACTGTAGTACAACAGAAACCATCTGATTTTCAGCAGCAGAAAATCGTCCTAAGACATGAGAAACAGTACCATGTTCGTCGTTACTCGCTGCATTTTTTGGTTTACCAATACCAATACGTAAACGAGGAAAGTTTTGTGTCCCAAGGTGTGCGATCGCGCTTTTCATACCGTTATGTCCTCCAGCGGAACCAGATAAGCGCAGGCGAGTTTTTCCCAAAGGCAAATCCATATCATCATAAATAACTAAAACCAATTCAGGTTGCAGCTTATACCAGCTTGTCACGGCTTGCATTGCTTGTCCTGAAAGATTCATATAAGTCAATGGCTTCAACAAACGGATTTTATCTCTATTTGGTGCAATTCCTTCGCCATATTCGCCTTGAAACTTGCGATTTTCTGCCAAGGGAATCTTCCAAGAACGAGATAGCGCGTCTACAGCAGCAAAACCAATATTGTGGCGTGTTTGATCATACTTGGGTTCTGGGTTCCCCAACCCGACAATTAGCTGGGGAATGACCAAAGTTTTTTTAGCAACAGCTTCTGTCATTTTGCCTTCTGTCTAGCTTTTTTGGGCAGAACTCGCAGTGTCTTGCTCCAACTTAGTTGCTTCTATTTGCTTAGTTTCTGGTTGAGTTGTTTGCTTGGTATCTAGTTCAGCAGTCGTTTTCACTGCTTCTTGCAACTCAACTGCTTCTTTTTGAAACTCGTTTTGAAACTCGCTAGAAGCTTGTTGAAAACCGCGAATTGCTTTTCCTAAGCTGCGACCAACTTCTGGTAGCTTTTTCGGACCAAAGATTAACAGTGCTACCACAAAGATTAAAGCCATTTCCGGCAAACCGATACCAAATACATTCATATTTTTCTCCAGTCACATCAAAAACCGCATTGGAAACCCACATATGTAGTTTAATCAATAGTTACCGTCATTGCTGCGATCATAATTTTAGTTACTTAATGCTCCAACAGCCGACTTACTTATCAAAATCCGACTTGAGCCGACTTGAAGATCCGACTTTGCCGACTTTGGTGGCGGAGTCTGAGGCAGTAAGTTTAGATCAGAGCAACTAAAGTTCAAATTTCTGAAGTTCTCAAAACACCACCCACATCTATATTCCGGAAGAAAGAACACCATGACTTAACATGAACTTACTAGGAAATACTCTTGGTTTTAATCCAAAAAAGAACTGGGAACTTTTTTAAGAAAACAATACTAACTACGTATGAAGTTGTGCTAAATAAAGCTTCCATAATAAAGTTGTAAGAACTCACACAAGCAAAAATTATAGTATAATTTTTGCGGAGTTATACGGTAATGTGCAAGAACTGAGCCTCTGACTAGCGGCGAAAGTCTGTGCTAGCAACAAATCAAAGAAACACATTTTTTTCACTTTATGAAAATCTTGCTATATAACAGTTAGAAAAGTTACAAAATAAAAATGCAACCGGGGTCAAGAAAATTTACTTATGGCAATTGAAAAAACATTAGTCGAAACTTCCTTGAAATACTATCTCATCGCTCTTGATGCTAAAGGCAAAGAACGCCAAAACAATGGAGAGTTCATCAGCCAAAAGGTAATAGAGATCTTATCTAGCGCAAGAAAGTCTAAAGAGCCAATCACAGATGTCTTTTTGATGAGCCACGGATGGCAAGGTGACATTCCTGCAGCAAAAAACCAGTACGACAAATGGATTGCAGCTATGGCTAAAAACCAGGCTGATATTCAAAAAATGCAACAGTTGCGACCAGGATTTCGCCCGTTGTTGATTGGTCTACATTGGCCTAGTAAGCCTTGGGGAGATGAAGATCTCAATGCAGTGTCTCTAGACAAAACAATTGTGTCCTTTGACACTACAGATACTTCTCAAGAAGAGTTAATCAATCAGTATGCTCACAGCATTGCTGATACTGAAGCTGCAAGAGTTGCGCTCAGAACAATTTTTACAGCAGCGGTAGAGTATGACGTAGCACCCGATACATTACCATCAGAGGTGCGTGAAGCCTACGAGGTTTTGATTAAGGAAGCATCTTTGAGTAGTGAAGGAGAAGATACAGATGCGTGGAGCGAAAACGAATCATTAAATCTAGATCCTGAAAGTATATATGAAGCTACCCTTGCAGAAGAAAACGAAGATGTCAGCTTCGGAATTGGGGATAGTGTGAAATCAGCCACAGATGCATTTTTGAACATTCCGAGATTGTTATCTTTCTGGAAGATGAAAGACCTCGCTCGGAAAATCGGTCAAACCACTGGTTTCAATTTGTTAAACAGACTTCAACAACTGACAGATAATACTGTAAGATTTCATCTGATGGGGCACAGTTTTGGATGTATTTTTGTCTCAGCTACCGTTGCAGGTACCAAAGACAATAACAAATTAGTCCGTCCAGTTAATTCTCTTGTCTTAATACAAGGTGCTCTATCACTGTGGTCTTTCTGCTCAAATGTCCCTTTTAGAAACAATCTTCCTGGTTACTTCCGCTCCATTATTAGTGATGGTAAAGTTGCAGGGCCGATTGTTACTACCCAATCTGAGCATGATAAGGCTGTCAAGAATGCCTATCCTATGGCGGGAACACTCGGAATATTTAGGGAGCAAGATATAGACTTTGACCCTAATAGTGAGAGTACCCAGAAGGAATATCCCGGCGTAGGTGGCATTGGTTGTTATGGGATTCAGGGTGATGGTTTGGAAATTATTAACGATCCAAAAGGTATGCTACCCCTGGAACAATCCTACAATTTTCAATCAGGTAAAATTTACAACTTAGAAAGTAGTAAATATATTGTTGTCCCTCCGAGTCTACTAGATCTTTTCATAGGTGCTCACAACGCCATTGATAAACCGGAAGTCGCTCATGCAGTGTGGTCGGCAGCCTTTGGCAGTTAATGAAACAGTGTCTGTAAGTTGGAAATATAAGGATACACATAATATGAGCGTAGAACAGCTAACACAAGAGCTGTATTTCAATGGAATTGACGGTGCCTCAGGAGAGTATTTGCTACCTCCTTTGACACCTGAACAGGTTTCTAAGATTGCCCAAGGTGAAGAGTTTGACCCTGTAGAGATTAGTGAACTCAAGAAAAAGGATCTGCACGTCAAAGGTTTAGAACCTGATTTTGCACCGATAGAAGGAGTAGATCCTAAAGACCTGGCACAGACAGGTTGGGGAGTTATCTTCACCTATAATGCCGACCCAGCAATCAAAGAAGCGCTCAAAGAACTGTTAGAACATCGGCAAAGGCAAGCGACGAAAAATCACGAGAACTATTATCAGGAATACACTGGCCCCAAGGGTTATCGTCCTGGTGAGTCGAAAAATCAATTTTTGGCGCGTCATGGAGTTGGCCCCGGCCCTGCTGATCCAGAGAAAATGCCTTATTATCTGCTGATCGTTGGTGACCCAGAAAGCATTCCTTATCGTTTCCAGTATCAACTCGACGTACAGTATGCAGTGGGTCGAATTTACTTCGATACGCCGCAAGAATATGCTCAGTATGCTCGTAGTGTCGTCCAGGCTGAAACTGGTAATTTAAACCTGCCTCGCCGCGCTACCTTTTTCGGCGTCCGTACTCAGGGTGACGCAGCTACTGAACTCAGTGCTGAAAAATTGATTCAGCCTTTAGCTGATTGGATGGTGAGTTCCCAAAAACAGAATAATTGGACAGTAGAAACCTTACTAGCAGAAGAAGCCACAAAGGCGCGGTTGAGCAAATTGTTAGGAGGAGAGGAAACACCTGCTGTATTGTTCACTGCCAGTCATGGCATGGGTTTTCCTCATGGGGATGAAAGGCAACTACGTCATCAGGGCGCTTTACTTTGTCAGGACTGGCCTGGTAAAGCCCAGTGGGGCAATAAACCAATTCCCGAAGAATTTTACTTTTCTGCGGACGATATCGGTAACGATGCTCGTTTGCTAGGTCTAATTGCTTTTCACTTTGCTTGTTATGGTGCTGGTACGCCCCGTTTTGATGAATTTGGCCATAGAAAAGGCTCAACGCAGAGGTTAGAAATTGCTCCCCATGCTTTTGTTGCTCCTCTACCCCGACGACTCCTCAGTCACCCCAATGGAGGTGCTTTGGCAGTCATCGGGCACGTAGAACGCGCTTGGGGTTGCTCTTTCGTCTGGGAAAAAACTGGTAAACAGTTAGCAGTGTTTCAAAGTACTCTCAAGCGACTGCTAGAAGGTCATCCTGTGGGGTCAGCTGTCGAGTATTTCAACGAACGCTATGCTGAACTTTCGTCTGATTTGAGTACAGAATTAGAAGAAATTAAGTATGGTGCGATCGCCAATCCAATAAATTTGTCTGGAATGTGGACAGCCAACAACGATGCTCGCAGTTATGCCATTATTGGCGACCCCGCAGTTAGGCTAGTTGTGGGTGATAGTTCCACAGGCGATCGCCCAGTAATAGAGACAATCAATTTACCGACTGCGCCTGCAACGCCTCAGACAGCCGATGCAAGCGCTATCCAGCAAGCCCAGACAAACTTGATTCAAGCACTAGAACAGTTTGTCAACACAGCCCAGCAAGCTTCAGATGACGATAAAGCAAAACTTCAGGCTGCGCTTTTAGCTATAACTAGTCTACGTGAAAGTCTGAATAAATTGAATTTAATTGATACCAATTCTCCATGATAGCTTGCCCGTAAAGTGCCAGAGATACGCCCAATTATATGAGGAACGAACCGCAAAGGACGCAAAGGACACAAAGAAAGAAAGAAAGAAAGAAGAAGTAAGAAAATTTGGCACAGCCTCACAAAGAAATAGTATGTGATATCAAATCCGTTTGTATCGGAATGATTTCTCCTTTCTCTCTGCCTCTGCGTTCTCTGCGCCTCTGCGGTTTTTTAATTATTCAGATTCAACCGGAAACGATATGAATTGGGGATCGAAAATTGAAAGATTTTATCACTAAATCTGTTTTCCAGTCCCCAGTCCTCAATAGCAAGTTAGCATTTACCAGTATTAAAGAGAACTCATGAACACTTTCGAGATTACCATCCAACGCAAATCAGGAGATAGCTGGCCAATTGTCGTAGAACACACTCAACCAGGCGTTCTTTTACCATTGCGGTTGGAAGGTAATCTCTGTTTGAGTGCTGAAGATTTGCAGCATTTGACTAGTCTTCAAGGGCAAGTACGAGATTACGGTACATTTTTGGGTAAAGCGCTGTTACGAGACGAAGTGCGTGATGGATTTATCCGGGCACTGAGTCAGAATCAGCAAACAGTGCGGGTGTTACTGTTTATTGAAGCTATTGATAAACAACTGCGAACTTTACGTTGGGAAAGACTATGTGCTCCCATTGATGGCGAATGGCAAATCTTAGCACTTAACCAAAGAGTGCCTTTCTCTTTTTATATTCCTGCGATTACCGACCGACTGTTTCCTGCCATCGGGCGGCGAGATTTAAAGGCGCTGGTACTAGTGGCTAGTCCCTCGGATTCAAGTCGGTATAAATTAGACATATTTGATGTGGAAGCTACGGTGAAGAGCGTGCGCGTAGCCTTGGGTGATATTCCTACCGATGTGTTAGCAACAGTTGACGGTGCTATTGGCTTACCCACTCTAGATGAACTTTGCGCTCAACTAACCGATCGCACAAAGCAGTATACAATGCTGCACTTTGTTAGCCACGGTAAAGTCATGGATGATGGTGAAACCCTCCTGTACTGGTCAAAAAGTGATAATACAGTTGAGGTGGTGACAGCCACAAAGTTAATAGAAAGAGTTCGCCAGTTACGAGGTGCTAGAGGGCTACCTCATTTTACTTTTCTCTGTACTTGTGAGAGTGCCAGCCCAGAAGCAGAAGGAGCATTAGGGGGATTAGGGCAGCGATTGGTGCGAGATTTGGGGATGCCTGCGGTGGTGGCGATGACGGAGAAAGTCACTATCAAGACGGCTCAGGCACTAACAGAGAAATTTTACTACCAATTGAGACAATCGGGGGAGGTTGACTCAGCATTGCATGAGGCGACAGCAACTCTTGCAGAACGTGGCGATGTGACTGTACCGGCACTGTTCAGCCGTTTGGGAGGACGACCCTTATTTAGCGACCAGCTTGACCGAGAACTGACCAACGCGGAAATTCAGTATGGTTTAGAACGGCTTGTGCAGTTGTTACCAGAGCGATCGCCTGTCCTCGAAAAGAAGTTTGCACAGCTAGAGGGGCAGCTCAAAAATACCCTGGGAGCAGATGCCACAGCTTTGAGCAAAGAAGTCCTCAAAGAACGAGAACAAACTTTAGAAGAAGTTAACAACCTCTGTGAGGAAATCGTTGACCTCAACTTCAACGCTTTGGCATTAGGTCAGCAACCACCAATCTATGATTCTCGTTGCCCGTTTCTCGGTCTGTATCCTTTCCGAGTCGAAAACCGCGAATTTTTCTTTGGGCGAGAAGAATTAATTGCCCAACTGCAACAAAAGCTCACTGAACACAACTTTTTAGCTGTATTAGGCGGTTCTGGCAGTGGTAAGTCATCGTTGGTGTTAGCAGGGTTGATCCCGAAGCTACAGGAAAAACAGATTGGTTTGCTTTCAGTATACATGACACCGAGTAGTAACCCGATCGAACAACTGGAAACTAGTCTGTCCCAAGTGCTAGCACAATCTACAATATTAGTCATCGACCAATTTGAGGAATTGTTTACCCTCTGTACTGATGAAGCCGAGAGGGTGAGTTTCATCGAAAAATTGTTAAGCCTGATTCCACACCAAAAAGTCGTCATTACTATGCGGGCAGACTTTTGGGGCGAATGTGCGCCCTATCGCAATTTGAAAGATTTGATGGAAGCTAGGCAAAAACTAATTGGTCCGATGGATGCTGCCCAATTGCGCAAAGCGATGGAAATGCAAGCTGCGAAGGTAGGGTTACGGTTTGAAGCAGGCTTGAGCAACTTGATTCTGGATAATGTGCAAGGTGAACCAGGAGCAATGCCACTACTGCAACATGCATTGCTGGAGATGTGGAAGCACCGACATGGTAGATGGTTGCGGACTGTGGAGTATGAGGCTATTGGTGGTGTGAATAAGGCGATCGCTCAAACTGCCGATGATGTTTACAATAGTTTGTCACCCGCAGAACAAGACCAAGTTAAGAATATTTTCATCCGCTTGACACGTTTGGATGAAAATGCATTACAAGGAGAGAAACGTCGTGACACCCGACAGCGAGTTTGGTTAGATGAATTAGTACCTGCGGGTGGTGATTTGGCAACTACTAAGCGGTTGGTGCAGCGGTTAGCGGGTGAAGGGGCGCGATTAGTAGTTACAAGTGTAGACGGATCGACAAATCGTGAAGAGGTGGAGATAGCACATGAAGCCTTAATCCGCCACTGGCCGAGGTTGCTGCAGTGGTTAGATGATAATCGAATAAACTTACAACTACGCAAAAATATACGTGATGCAGCTTTGGATTGGGAAAAGCAGCAAAAAAGCGAGGATTATTTGACGCATGATGAAGGAGGAAGATTAAAAGAAGCTCAGGAGTTAGCGAAACATACGAGTTTTCTAAACAAGTTAGAAACTGAGTATGTGACTGCTTGTACAGAAAAAAGCGATCGCCAAGAAAGAGAAAAAGAAGCCCGTCGCCGTCGCGAAATCAGAACAGCTTGGGGAATAGCTGGCGGATCATTAATCGCTTTAATTCTGACTGCTGGCTTGGGAATTCTTTCTTTCCATCGCAAACAACAAGCGGAAATAACTCAAGCCAATGTTCTAGTTCGATCTTCCTCGTCACTGTTTGATTCTCATAAAGAATTGGATGCTCTGATCCAACAGATTAAGGCAGGAAAGATTTTGAAAGAACACAAAGTAAGCGAGCCTTTGCTTGTAACAACGTTGCAAAAAGCAGTTTATGGAGTCAAAGAGCGCAATCGCTTGACTAGTCATAAGGATACGGTGAATAAGGTCGTCTTCAGTCCCAACGGCGAAACCATTGCCACTGCAAGTTCTGACAAAACGGTCAAACTTTGGAATCTTCAAGGTAAGGAACTGCACACCCTCATTGGGCATCAGGATGTTGTCAATGATGTCGTCTTCAGCCCGGACGGTGAAATCATTGCCACTGCAAGTTACGACAAAACAGTCAAACTCTGGAATCTTCAAGGTAAGCTACTGCACACACTTTCCGCCGCGCATCAGCCAAGTCTGATTAACATTGTCTTCAGCCCAGACGGTGAAACAATTGCCACTGCAAGTTACGACAAAACAGTCAAACTTTGGAACCGCGAAGGTAAGCCACTGCACACCCTCATTGGGCATCAGGGTTTTGTCAATGATGTCGTCTTCAGCCCTGACGGCGAAACCATTGCCACTGCAAGTTTTGATAAAACGGTCAAACTTTGGAATCTTCAAGGTAAAGAACAGCAAACCCTTACTGGGCATAAGCTAGGTGTCAATAGCATTGTCTTCAGCCCCGACGGCAAAACCCTTGCCACAGCAAGTTCCGACAACACCGTCAAACTTTGGAACCGCGAAAGTAAGCAACCGGGTACCCTCCCGCATGAGGCTAGCGTCACTAGGGGTGTCTTCAGCAAGGAACCGCGTACCCTCCCGCATGAGGATCAAGTCACTAAAGTTGTCTTCAGCCCCGACCACGGCAAAAGCATTGTCACTGTTAGTAGTCAGAAGAGCAAAATCGTCACATTTTGGAACCTTACAGATAATCAGTCAAAGATAGACCTCTCTGGGGATGAGGGTACTATGGTCAATGATGTCGTCTTCAGCTCTGACGGGAAAACCCTTGCCATTTCTGGTGAAAACAACAAGGTCAAACTCTGGAACGTTGAGAACCTTGAAAGTAAGGAACAACAGATCCTTCCCGGAAAGAAAGTCGTCTTCAGCCGCAACGGCAAAACCCTTGCCACTGCTAATGACGACACGGTAACACTCTGGAACTTAGAGGAGAAGAAACCGCAGACCCTTCTTGGAACGAAAGTCGTCTTCAGCGCTGATGATAAAACTCTTGCCACTACAAGTTCCGACAACACCGTCAAACTTTGGAACCGCAAACGTGAGCAAGTGGGCACCCTCATTGGGCATCAGGATGTTGTCAGTAGCGTTGTCTTCAGCCCTGACGGCAAAACCATTGCCACTGCAAGTTTGGACAAAACGGTCAAACTTTGGAACCAGGAAGGTAAAGAACGGAAAACCCTTACTGGGCATCAGGATGTTGTCAATGATGTCGTCTTCAGCCCCGACGGCAAAATCCTTGCTAGTGCTAGTCTTGACAAAACGATCAAACTTTGGAACCTTGAAACTAACGAACCGCCGCGTACCCTCTCTGGGCATAGTAGCGATGTTTTTAGCGTCGTCTTCAGCCCCGACGGCAAAACCCTTGCTAGTGCAAGTTCCGACAAAACGGTCAAACTTTGGAACCTTAAAGGTGATGAGCTACCGCGCACCCTTTCCGGGCATCAGTCTTGGGTCAACAGCGTCGTCTTCAGTCCTGACGGCAAAACCCTTGCCACTGCTAGTAGTGACAATAAGGTTAAACTCTGGAACCTCAAAGGTGAGCCACTGCGTACCCTCTCTGGGCATAGTAGCGATGTTTTTAGCGTCGTCTTCAGCCCCGACGGCAAAACCCTTGCCACTGCTAGTCTTGACAACACAGCCAAACTCTGGAACCTCAAAGGTGAGCTACTGCACACCCTCTCTCTTTCTGAGTATGATCACAAAGGACCCCGTAGCGTCGTCTTCAGCCACGACGGCAAAACCCTTGCCACTGTTGCAGGTTTTAGCATTATTCTGCGGGATTTCGATTTAGATACGCTAATGAGCAGTGCTTGTGATTCGGTGGGGGATTATCTGAAGTATAGCAAAGAGGTAGAAGACAGCGATCGCCACCTTTGCGATGGTATTGGAACAGCCCACTAACAACTGACAAAAAAACCCGGACGAAAGCCGGGTGTGGAGTAACACAGTGTTATCCAGGTTTTTGGACTAGGAACATTATTTAACGCCCAAAGCCCGCCAGTCAACCAAAACATCTTGGATCGTGAAGGACTTGTTATAGAGTTGCAGAATAATCAACAGAAACACGAAAAATAGCAAAATAAAAACAGCCATCACGGGGGTAGTACCCCAACCTGGAGTCACTTTACCATACTCAGAGTTTAAAGGTTTGAGGATATCTCCCAATTGCGTCCTTTGTGCCATAGTTCACCTAAGATGAGTTGCCAAAGCATTTTTTAATCTTCTGTAATATTCTATAGGAATAGGACACATAATCGATACTTGTCATGGAACCCGCAATAGTTCTTAGTATTTCTGTCGGCGCTGTTGTGATCTTCATTACGGCGTTCTCCATCTACACCTCTTTTGGCCCTCCTGGTAAGGAATTGAGCGATCCCTTTGAAGATCACGAAGATTAGATTTCATGGGTTTGTGATTGTGTTTTACACAATCACAAACCCCTCAGCTAACCCTAAAGCTGCTAATTTTCCAGGGTTGAATCGTAAAGATTTGTTGCCCAGATGAGAATTCGGGTGTGGGCAAAGAGTGCTCTAATAAGTCCACTGACTCTCCCAGAGTCAACCCTAAATCACTTTGCAACTGCAAATCGGCTGTCTGTCCGTGACATTCGTAACATCGGACAATCCATTGTTTTGGGTTGTCTTCTGCTTGCTTAAACGCCATTAATATTAAGTTCTCAGCCGACAAATCTAAGAAGCTACCAACTGGTGGTAAAGACTTGTTGTTCTGGTGATGCTTGGAACTCAACATCATTAGTTCCATTGGTAGATGCAATTCATAACCGTGTCTGACTGTATGGGCTGATTCCCAGCTACCAGCATGAGGATACAAAGCATAAGTAAATTCATGAAATCCTTTGTCTGCTTCCTCGTCAGGCCAATTTGGACTGCGTAACAGACTTAAGCGTAATTGATTGGATTGGCTGTCGTACCCATACTTACAATCGTTTAACAGACTAACACCGTATGTATGATCGTTGTTAACGGTGGCAGGAGTTGTCAAATCTGCCCAACGTAAAGCAGGGACTTCCCATTTCGCCTTTTCTGCTGGAGTTTCGGGTTTGGTCGGACGGCGAATCGTCCCACAAGGAATTTCATAAGTCGCAAAGTCTGCCTCTAGATTCAGAGGAAAAGCAGCTTTCACCAAACAGTTACGTTCCTGCCAGTTCACAGTCGTGACGATTTTCAGGATTGGCGAACGCCCTTGTAATATGTAATCACAGCAAAACTCTGATTCACCCAGCTGACGCACCACACGCAGACGAGTTTGCACAAGTCCTGTTTCGAGCCACTCAATAGATTTTAGCTGAGTTGGTGGTAAGGGATGCTCAGAATAATTAGGGTCAATATTCCAAGCATCCCAATATTGACCACTATCTTGGAAAGCTTGTAATTGATTTCCAGCACAACTGAGAACTTCTCTATCATTAACTTTGTCAAAAAGACTCGACAAATTACCAGTTTCTTCGTCAACAGTTACCCGCAAAAACTCATTTTCAAAACTCAATCTTTTTCGCTCAAAATGTTCTTGCTTTTGCAAACTTGAATTGGTATCATCAGACTGGGTTATGTTATTGCCTTTTTTAGGCAGTTGAGGACAAAGCCAAAAAACGCGATAGCCAACAGAGGGAACATCGGTTGCTATAAACAGCAGCTTTGAGTCGTTGCTCAGTTGGGAAGGTAAAAGTTCTCCTTCAAGATTATAAACGCAAACACAAGAGTGAGGTAATGGTAGCTCAACAGCGACAACCGAAGAGCGCTGCCAATTCAGGGAGTTAAAGACGAAAATTGGTACAGCATCGGGTTGGGGCGGCTCGCTTAAGTTTATTTGGGATGCAAGATCACTCAAAGACTCCTGCAATATCTCATTGCCAACTTTCTCCACCTCCTGCCAAGTTGGAAGCGCATCCGCATAAACTTGATTAATCGAAGAACCAGGCAGAATATCGTGAAACTGATTAAATAAGACCTTTTTCCACGCCGCTTCTAGTTCAGCTTTCGGATATGTCACCCCAGAGCTAATTGTTGCCAAAGCCGCAAACAGTTCTGCTTGGTACAATAATCCTTCACAACGACGATTCCAACGTTTTTGGTCAGCGTGGGTGGTATAACAGCCGCGATGGAATTCTAGATAAAGTTCGTCCTCCCAAGTGGGGAAGGAGGGAGGGGAAGCAGGGGAGGCTGGGGGAGAATTATTTTCTTGTCTATTCTTGATTTGCTGTAGATAATTTTCGGCAGTCGTAAATTCTAGCTTCGGGAACAAAGAAGATTTTTGCCAACGCTGGGCAGTTTCTAACATATCACGAGTGGGACCGCCACCGTGGTCACCCACGCCAGGAAGCCAAAGGGCGTCAGAAAGACCTGTTTGAGTTTGCCATTCACACGCGTAGGATGCCATTTTAACAGGATCGATACCTTCACCAACAAGGGCAGACATATAGCTAAAGACTTCACTACCGTCAGGCGATCGCCACCAAAAAGCACCATAATCAAACTTCGTCGTATCATTCCAGCGCAACTTCTGAGTCACGAAATACTCAACACCAGCACTTGCGAAAAACTGCGGCAAAGTTGCACAAAAACCGAAACTATCTGGTACCCATACAACAGAAGAAAGCTTGCCAAACTTCTCCAACACATAACGCTGACCATACAACAACTGACGAACAATAGATTCACCTGCAATTAAATTCAGTTCCGGTTCAACCCAAAAACCTCCCACAACTTCCCAACGCCCAGCTTTTACCGCTTCTTGAATCGCATCAAACAAATCCGGGCGATGCTCTTCAATCCAAGCATAAAGCACCGGCGAAGAATGACAAAAAATCAACTCTGGAAAATCTTGCTGAAGTTTAAGAACCGACTCAAAAGTACTTTGTGCAGCCTTCCAAGTTTCACTCACAGGCCAAAGCCATGCCAAGTCAAGATGAGCATGACCTAATAAGTAAATTTTTGAATCAAGATTTTGAATCTTCGATTCCAGCAACCTCTGACGAAGAGCAAAAAGTAATTTCTCAAACTCTTTCTTATCTTCCTTGGCGTCCTTCGCGTCTTGGTGAGTCCAGCCCCCGTCTTGGCGGCTTCCGTCACGTTCGCGTAGCGTCTCCGCAGGAGTTTGGGGGACTGGCGAACCCGAAGGGCGGTTCGTTTCCTCCCAATCAATCCCCGCCACACTCCCCGCCAAATCCTCCAACCTCTGCGGCTCAAAAGTTTCCAAAAACCGCTGCATCACAGCCAACTCATCAGCCACAAAACCGGGATCTGGGCGATTCTCATCCGTAGACTCATAAATCAGCAGCGACTTAACAAGAGCACCATCACAATGCCCCGGACTTACCAAACGCAAAGCTATGATAAATTCATCTGCTGGTGTCACCGCATCACTCAGTAGTACCCTTGGCGAACTATCAAACAAATCTCCCTCAACCGTCAACTTTCCATTGACATAAACTTGAGCAGAGTCTGCCCACCAAACCAGTGATAGCCGCAAAGACAAGCCCTGTAGCGGGTAACCCTGTAAATCTTGGGGAATAACTACTTTTTGCACCAACCATAGCACATTTTGCCCAAGGACCCAACCAATGTGTCCTTTGGCGTTTAACTGGGCAAGACTCCAAAGCGAAAAGTCGCAGGTGCTAATGTCAGCCACAGACAAGTCAGCTTCCAAGCATTGCCAAGATGACAAATTATTTACTCTTACACAGGAGCGCAATTTCTCTATTGCTTCCAAGATAAATTTAGTATTAGCTTGAGATACTGGAGAGGTCATAATTTCGCTAAGATGAGGAAACTCATTATCATCAACACTCTTTCGATTTATTGTTTGGTGCGAGTCCGACAGCTAAGCAACACTCTTAACAAAAGTTCACCATTACGTCACGCATTGAACTTGTACACAGCTAGGGACTAGACCAATTACTAGCACTGGTTGTTTTCTTAATTTTGAACTTTGAATTTTGAATTTTGAATTGCCTATGCCTCCTGCTACCCCTGGTCGTTATCAAAGCAGACTTTTCAACTTTTTCCACCAGCAATCTCGGCGCTGGGGTGAACAGTTTGAGCGTACCATACGGCATGTACAAGTCGCTGCTAATTGGTCATTAGAGGCTCTACTTACGAGCGTGTATATGCTGATTCACAAAGCAACAGAGTCAGCCGGTAAACAACTGCATACAAATGAGCAACAACCCAGATTCCAGTTACAAGAAAGTCAGACTAACTCCGAAACTGTTTCATCTGTAGATACTCCAGTTCAGCGAGTTTTAGAAGCAGCGGTTACTCTGGAAATTGCAGAAGCACCAAAGCTGGGGAAAGCTGGGAAAAAGAACTCCCTAACTGTCTGGATACCTTACTTTTCTATATTCCCCACTGTCTCATCTCCCCTGATTGTCTCACACCCTGACTCCACCGCAGGTGCACCGTCCTTGGGAACCCCAACGCCAGATACCTCTGTCGGGAAACCCTCATCAAGTACTGGCGCAGCAACGCACTACCTCCCTACTGTCTCATCTCCCCCAATAGTGCGGGGAATTGCTTCAGATTTAGGAAGTCGTAATTTGGTACTCGTTACGATTGAAAATAAAATTCTCGATATTTTAACGCTTCAGCAGCAGGAGATATTGCAAAACCGGATTCTTCAGGAAGTTGCTAGATTGCGTTCTTGGCAGTTGACTCAAAGCAAAGACGAAACAAAAGTATTATCTGAAATTGATCGTCTGCTGAACAAATTGACGGGTAGTCCTCAAATCATACCTGCCCTACCTCAAGCAACGGGAATCGAAGAGGAAAAAGAGTATCAAAAATTACCTAATATTTTCCAAAAACTACCATCACTAGACGTAGCGATCGCCCAAATAGAATCTAATGCTGTAGTCACAATATCTCGTACGACTGGACAATTGCTCCGAACTGTTCAAAATCAGCTAAATATCTTTGTCTATGGTAAAGACCAGCCACTGACCACTGAACGAAAAACATTAGATGGTGATTCACAACATCAAACGTCGAAAGTCCAAGCTCTAATTTGGGGAGCCATTAATTATTTTTTTGGCGAGCGCAACACTAATAAACTAGAACAAAAAACTCCAACAAATAGTATTAACCAATTTTTATCAATAGGTTCAAAGAAAAAATCAAAAACTGTACAATTACCACAGCGTCCTTTTGCCTCAGCTTTGCCCGAAAGCCCTGATTTACCAAGCGAGAATATAGCAGATCCTTGGTTAACAATGGACGATTTGTTTGGAGATTTACATGAAGTAACAGAGGTTGTTAACGAACAACAATTTTTAGTGACATCATCTGAGTCTCCAAAATCTGCTCTTCCTGCGAGTCCTGATGTGAAGATTTCGTCTCCAAAATCTTCTCTGCCCGCGAGTCCTGATGTGAAGATAACCAGACAAATCAATTTAAAATACCTCAGCGTTTTGAGTCAAGCGAAACAGCTAATTCAAAATTCAAAATCTGCTCTACAAGCAAGCTACGCAAATAAAGTATGGAAGTCATCCTCATCTTCCCATTCCCCTATTTCTCAATCAGAAACTGAGAGCAACCTAATTAAAGATAAGAAGGGAGAAATTCTTTATCAGCAGCAGCAAACCACTCAAGTTGAGGCGAAACCAGATTGGATTGAAGCACAAGCTCAAACGATTGGCTATGAAAAACATCCTCTGGAGCAAGTTCTTGAATGGCTAGACCAAATTATGCTTTGGCTCGAAGATATATTTGTAAGAATTGGTCTATTTTTGCGGAGGCTATTCCGGGGAAAATAAAATTTGAGCTATCGTACAAATGCTCTCCATCAGCTGCTGCTGTGTTAGTTCACCGTAACCAAAAATAAATTCTCCTTGAGAATGTGGTATAAGATAATGAGGTCCAGCAGACATCATCCCAATACCATGTGAAGCAGCACGTTGGATAATCTCTTGATCACTAAAAGGACTGTGCAATCTCACCATGAGATGGATTCCCGCCTTCTCTCCCAAAATCGTTGCTTTGTCTCCAAAATAAACGTTTAATGCCTTCACAAGGGCTTGACGACGCTGATCGTAAAGCGATCGCATTTTTCTAATATGGCGTTCTAAATGTCCTTCCTCGATAAAGTCTGTGAGAACTTGTTGTTCGAGTAAGGGGAGATGGCGATCGCTCAACCATTTACCACGAGCAAAAACAGAAATCAAACTTTTTGGTAGGACTAAATAACCAATTCGCAGCGAAGGAAACAGCACTTTGGAAAACGTACCAATATAAAGTACAGAATCACTGCGATCCAATCCTTGTAAAGCTGGAATCGGTTTGTCACCATAGCGATATTCACTATCATAGTCGTCTTCGATGATGAAAGCCCCTGTTTGTCGTGCCCAAGTGAGTAATTCTAACCGTCGAGGTAGAGAAAGTATTGCACCTGTGGGAAATTGATGAGAAGGTGTCACGTAAACAAGCCGGATTTGTTCGTTAGAATTATTAGCTAAGTCTTTAACTATTAAGCCTGAATCATCCACACTAATGGGTAAGAGCTTAGCACCATGAGTCTGAAATATGAGCCGTGCGCTTAAGTATCCTGGGTCTTCCATAGCAATAACATCATCAGGTTCAATGAACAAGCGCATAATTAAATCGAGTGCTTGCTGAGTTCCATTGACAATGAGGACTTGGTCTGGTTCACAGTTGACAGCGCGGGAACGACAGAGATATCGAGAGATAGCTTCCCGCAAAGGTTTGTATCCTAGAATATCCCTTGAGTAGTCAAGCCATTGCAAATCAGAGCAACAGTAATGAGAAAGTAGTTTGCGCCATAGCTTGATCGGAAATTGCTCTAAAGCTGGTCGTCCGTAGCGGAAGTTAATTGGCATTTCCGGCTCAGGAATTCTAGGGACATTTTTTGTTTGAATTAATGAATCACCATATTTAGATAACTTGACTGGTGGACGAGTCATTTTTTCAGTTGATGAAATCGGCGTTGAACGCAGTAAATCATCAGGAAGTTGAGTGCAAACAAAAGTACCAGAACCTAGAACAGTTTCTATATATCCCTCACTCAAGAGTTGATCGTAAGTTTGAGTCACAGTTGTGCGAGAAATCCCTAAAGATTTGGCAAGCTGACGTGTAGAAGGAATTCGTCTTCCTGGTAATAACCTCCCGCCAAGAATGGCTTGACGCAGTTCTTCGTAAAGCTGTTGATGAAGTGGTGAAGGGGAATTGCGTAAGAGCGTAAGGGCAAAATCCATACTTGCTGAGCGTTCAAAGTGGACTTATATAAAATCACAAAAGTGGCTCTTGTAAAAAACCACTATGAAAAATTACCCTAACAATAGACTATCGAGCAAAACTTTTGCCTAACATACACTTTTTCTATCATTAGCCTCCTTTGGTATAATTCCAAATTTGAGGTGAAGTTACTTATGCGGACACAATCTACAATTCAGGTCAGAGAAGCAACTCCACAAGAAGATTCACTGGTTGCAAAGCACTCGTGTAATTTGTGGCGAGATATTGGTGTTCCTGATGACGCCATTGATCCTAACTGGCTTGAGATAACCCTCCAGTTCATGGAACAAGCGCGTCGGGATTTGTTTTACAAAGCGTTTGTTGCAGAGGTTGATGGTTCAGTTGTTGGTTCTGTAAGTTGTCAACTTTACTCAGGTTTATACCCAAATGTTCTCATGCCACATTACCGCAAATATGGATACATTTGGGGCGTTTACGTTGAGCCAGCTTATCGTAGACAAGGTATTGCTAAACAATTAACGAGCACAACAGTCAACTATTTCAAATCAATAGGTTGTACGCAAGTGGTTCTTAACGCCTCTCCCTTAGGTCAACCAGTGTATGAGCAACTTGGTTTTTCAAGTAGTAATGCTATGCATTTAGATTTGTGAAGTTCAGGACTTACGCAAAAATAACATAGCTGCGTCATTGCGACGTCAGGAAGCAATCTTACAGTCTTGTTCTTTCGTAACTTCTACCTAAGTCTTAAAAATGAAAATTGCGATTACACAAGCAACTCCACAGGAAGACACACTGATTGCAAAGCACTTCTATCATATGTGGCGCGATATTGGTGTTCCTGATGACGCCATTGATCCTAACTGGCTTGAGATAACCCTCCAGTTCATGGAACAAGCGCGTCGGGATTTGTTTTACAAAGCGTTTGTTGCAGAGGTTGATGGTTCAGTTGTTGGTTCTGTAAGTTGTCAACTTTACTCAGGTTTATACCCAAATGTTCTCATACCACATTACCGCAAATATGGATACATTTGGGGCGTTTACGTTGAGCCAGCTTACCGTAGACAAGGTATTGCTAAGCAATTAACCAGCACAACAGTTAACTATTTGAAAGCAGTAGGTTGTACCCAAGTCATTCTTAACGCCTCTCCATTAGGTAAACCAGTTTATGAGCAACTTGGTTTTTCCAGTAGTAACGCCATGCATTTAGATTTGTAAAGATGAAAATTGCTATTAGAGAAGCTACTCAACAAGAAGACTCACTTATTGCAAAGCACTTCTATCATATGTCGAAAGATATTGGTGTTGCTGATGATGCTATTAACCCTGATTGGCTTGATATTATCGTTCAGTTTATAGAGCAGGCTCGTCAGGATTTATTTTACAAAGCATTTGTGGCAGAAGTTGAGGGTGTAATTGTTGGTTCTACAAGTTGTCAACTCTATACAGTCAGAGGTCTTTACCCAAATATTCTCAAGCAGCAATTTCGCAAAACTGGTTACATTTGGGGCGTTTATGTTGAACCAGCTTACCGCAGACAAGGTATCGCCAAACAATTAATTAGCACGACGGTTAACTATTTGAAAGAAATTGGTTGTACGCGAGTACGTCTTGACGCCTCTACAATGGGTCAACCAGTTTATGAAAGTCTTGGTTTTTCCAGTGGCAATGCTATGCAATTGGACTTAATTGATACTGCTTTTATACCGTAAATTAGCGTTGAAAAAAACCGCAGAGAGCGAATTTGCGGTGTGGATGTTCCTCCCGCAAAGTTCGCGGTGGGCGCAGAGTACGCAGAGGAGAAAATAGAGAGTATATGTAATAGGACTTACGCAAAAACCCTTTTAAACCCTCTTAACTTTGTGCTCTTTGCGTCCTTTGCGGTTTATTTTTCATTATTTTGCGTAAGTCCTGTGTAATTTAAAAGCAGCGAAGGGAGTAGTACGTCTTTGTAGCAAGAATCGAGGCGCACAGGCAAGATGCCCATCCCACAAAAGAATCGTAATTGGAGTTAATAAATATGAGTTCTTTAAACAATCAAATCAACCACGAACAGTTAACCCCTACACAACGCACCTCAATTAAGCGAATTCCTCAGCGCGGTCATTACGAACATCAACTTATCTATCAAATTTTAGATGAAGGGTTGATTTGTCACGTGGGATTTGTTGTAGACAACCAACCGTTCGTGATTCCAACTGCTTACGGTCGTGTGGAAGACAAACTCTATATTCATGGTTCACCTGCAAGTCGAATGTTGCGTTCTTTGCTTACAGGTATCGAAGTTTGTGTGACGGTCACTTTGTTAGATGGTTTAGTACTAGCGCGGTCAGCTTTTCACCATTCCATGAACTACCGTTCTGTGGTGATATTTGGTACAGCTACCCTTGTACAAGACGCTGAGCAAAAACTAGAAGCACTACGAGCTTTTACTGAGCATATTGTGCCAGAACGATGGGCGGAGGTACGTCCACCCAATCGTCAAGAATTACAGGGAACTTTAGTGCTTTCTCTTCCTATTACAGAAGCATCTGCCAAAGTGCGGACAGGTCCACCATTGGATGATGAGGAAGATTATAGCTTGTCCGTATGGGCGGGTGTTTTGCCTTTGCAAGTGGTTACTGGTGATGCGATTGCTGATCCACGTTTGCATACAGAAACTGCTTTACCAAAATATATAGAAAAATATACTCGCCAAGCGCAGCCAAATAACAGGCGGGAGTGAACTTTTCAACAACTTTGTAGATTAATAGGCGATATTTCTTTCCAAGCTTCTGATTCATTTGCAGCACACCAAAGGTCATATTTCTGCTGAAGATTTAACCAAGTGGTCATCCTCGTAGTTTACAATGTTTCAAAAATTCGTAACTCGTAAGTATGAAGACAGATGCAATTTTCTACGAGATATTTAAAGAATTTCCCAACATCTTTTTTGAAATCATTGGCAAACCTGAGATTAACACCAATACTTATGAGTTTAGCGCACCTGAAATTAAACAAAAAAGCTTCCGATTAGATGGAGTATTTTCTCCTCTTGAAGAATTCTCTAATGAACCACTGTATTTTGTAGAGATTCAGTTTTACAAAGATGAAGAATTTTATGATCGACTGTTTACAAGTATTTTCCTTTACTTCACCCAATATCAGCCACCCAATTCTGACTGGTTTGCAATAGTCATTTATGACAAACGCAGCAATGAACGTAGCTATCCTCTACGTTATCGTTCCTTGTTGGAACCTCATCTGCGTCGCTTTTATCTAGACGAACTTGAAGACGTACCAGATGATTCTTTGGGACTAGGAATTGTACGCTTAGTTGTAGAGAGTGAGAATAAAACTGGAGAATTCGCAAAAACGCTCATTAACAAAGCTAAGGAGGAATTGACTGATACTCTCATCCAAAAGAAAGTTGTAGAATTTATAGAGACAATCGTAGTCTACAAATTTCCTAACTTAAGCCGCGAGGAAATAGAAACCATGCTGAATTTAAACTTGCTGAAAGAGACTAAAGTTTATCAAGAAGCAAAAGCAGAAGGTGAAGAAGAAGGCGAAATCAAGGCTAAGTTAAAAATTTTGCCAAAGCTTGTGCAACGAGGGATGAGTATTCAAGAGATAGCAACAATTTTAGAATTGGATACTGACACTATTAGAAATGCTTTGCGTTGAAAAGTCTTAAGAACGTTGTGCAGAAGATTCACAAGTGAGGTATAATTTTGTGCTTATCAACAAGTTTGTAGATTGATAGGCGATATTTCTTTCCAAGCTTCTGATTCATTAGCAGCACACCAAACGTCATATTTCTGCTGAAGATTTAACCAAAGTTCAGGAGTGGTTTGAAATGCTCTAGCCAATCGAAGCGCCATATTCGGTGTCACGCTTGCCTGTTCATTAACTATCTCAGATACAGTTTTACGAGATACATTAAGAATTTCGGCAAGTTCAGTGATTGTCATGTTAAGAGGTTCAAGGTATTGACGCTTGATTAATTCTCCCGGATGTCTGGGTTTTCTTTTAGTAATCATGATTTAAAATTTTAGTGATAATCCTCGTAATTTACGTCGTAAGCATCCCCATCCTGCGATTACGTACGCACGCGACGAAGCACGTCTAAATTTTACGTAAAAAGCTAATCCCGCCTGACACCATTGACAACTGGCTTAACTTCAGAAGGATCAGAAAATGGATCAGTACCACCACTCCAATTGAAGTCGCTAATCCTGAAACTTATACCACCTAATTCTTGCACTGGATTGTAACGCAAGGTAATTCCATAAGTGCGGCGACTATATTCCACGATGTAGTCGGTGCTGGTACGTTGCCCACTGTCGAGGTTGATTGTTGTTTGAAAGCCAACCCGGAATGGTCCGTAAATTTGCTGTACAATTTCGCCACTAAATACTCTGTTATCAACAGCACGGTCAAACTTGAAAGGCGACAAGCCACTATTTAGACCTTGGGAGTAACTAACTCTAAACGCGGTATAATCAAATAAGGGTCGAGAGAAATGACCAAACTGCCCTTCTAGACCAACCGTACCAGTAAAGGTGTTTTGAGTATCACCACTGCTGTAATAACTAGTAGTGCCTGTCAGCCCAGCAAAAGTTTGAACAAAGGGAACGACTGGGTTTGGTGTATATCGTAATCCCTCAGTAGGTGTCGGTGGTAATCCTTTTCCCCGCCAGAGTAAAAAGTTTTTATTGAGAGCTGCACTCGCTTGCAGACGACTCAGTGAAATGCGATCATTATCTCGGTTAGGTTTGAGCAAGTCTTGACGGGCTGCATCAGCATCAATATATTGAGCACTACCTTGATAGCTCAAAGTGACACCGCTGTTACCTAAAGGAATCACAGGAGAAGTAAGAATACCGCCAATACTACTCTGGACAGTTTGAAAGCCGAGGCTACCATTGTAAAAGCGATCGCGGTAACTATATTCAAATGTTGCCTTGTAGGGATTTTGATCACCTAAGAACTGGCGCAACTGCAAATTCGCCCGCAAATTGTTTTGTATATCCCCTAAGTCAAGACTCGTCAACAATGCAGAACCCGTTACATCCGTTCGTGGACCCAAAGTAGACCTCAATCTTGACTTTAAGCCAAACAGCGATACAAAATTACCAACGTTACCAGTGACTGCTTTTTGAGCGAAGAATTCAGGTGCAATGCTAAAGCTCGTCCCTTCTGTATTGATGAGTTGGAAGCTACGCTCAACAAATAAGCCCCCTCGTTGATCTCCATCAAAGCCAATAGATGCGATCGCAGGGGTAACATCTCGCTTGTTACGGTCAATCACCTGCTCATTTTTGGGAATGGGTAAAGACGTTCGTTGATCCAAAACTAAACGTTGTCCCTGTGTCTTAATTCGGTCTCGTAAAGGCGTCTCGCGCGTCAGAGTCACTTTGTCTGCCCTGATGACTAACTCTGGAGGTGAAAAAGGATCGTTCGTCAGGCGGACATCCCTTGCTTGCCAACCTCGGGGATTAAAATCAACTCGTCCAGCTTCAAAACGTACTCGTCTGACTTGACCGCCTTGTTTTGGCGCAGCTAGGTTACTCGCACCGCTTCCACCACCTACGTTAATGTTGAGTCCACCAGGACTGCTTGCTTGCAAAGGTTGATTTTCTGTAATGCGATCGCTCAGAGGACGCGCTGGTGTTCCTCCCGCTGTGATGTCCGTGGGTAGGAAAGATAAATCTTGCCCTGCTGTTGGTAAGAAAATATCACCTCTGCCGTTTGTCAGTTCTCCATTATCTTGGACAAGGTTATAAGTAAAGCGCTCACCACGTAAAACTTGACCGCCCCGTGTTAAAGCAACATTTCCTTCTCCGACTGCAATCAAATTGTTCAAACTGACTTGCAGGCGATCGGCATCTACAACAGCTCCATCAAACCGTACTACCACATTACCTTCAGCCGTGACAATCCGCCGCTGCTCGTCATACTCTTGTCTATCAGAAGTCACTTCCACAATTCTTCCTCCACTTGTCGGCGTATTGGATGGTGGAGTTGTGCCAGATGGTTGACTTTTTTGCTCAGTTGTGACCCTTGGTTCTGTTGGTGCTGACTGAGTTTGGGAATTTGGGATGGGAGTAGATGGATCAGTTGTTTGGTTGCGAGTCTTGAATTCGATGTGTACTGGTTGCTCATTCGGGGATTTTTCGGTTGAGGCCTCACCCTGAGTTGGTGTTTGGGCTGTCTTGATTACCTGTCGCGACACCTTTTGAGATAAGTTTTTCAGTTTAGTGAGTGTTTGAGCAACTGGTTCTCCAGCAAAAAATGTTTTAGTTGGTGGATTTGTAGTGTCACCATTGGATGGATGAGTGGTTTCGGGCTGCTGTAGCGGATAGCCAACTGAAACCTCACCCAGTGAAGCTGCACTTTTAGAAGCAGTGATGGGAGAAAGTTCCGGCGGTAAACTTTCCGGATCACTTGGTGCTGCTAAAGCTTTCGCACTATAAATTAATGGCTTTTGCCCAGCAGTTTGCAGTGGAGTCGTTTCTTGTTGTCTTACTGATTTCTGTTTTTTTAGTGCTTGTGTGTCAGTCGTTACGACTGATATAGGATTTGCAGATTGTGAAGATTCAAAAATAGGAGACGGTTCGGGCGGCGGAACTGGATGAGGCATAATCTAGCACCGAATCAAGCTAACAAACAGCCAATAAATAGCTGGAAGGACATTACACATTGTGCCTTCCAGCTGTTGCCTTTGATCTAGATTAAGATTTAGGCAAGCCGCCCCGGAGGAGGACACTATGAAGTCTGAGCGTAAGCTCACAGGAGGTATTCCTATGCAGGCGACGGGCGTTAGGGTTTCCCAATTTGAGCTAAGTGTCCTTTGGCGTAAAATGTAGTCCGCCTTCCGGTAGTCGAATGAAGATTTGTCGCGCTTTTACTCGCCATCCTGACGACCAGGGTTACGAGCAGGGTCGTTCGACAAAAATCCAAAGACGAACAGAGAGACAAAGAAGCCAACAACTATATAAACAACGATTTTTAAAGTCAGCATTAGAGATATCTCCTTCGGATATGAGAAGCTTCCAGTGTCTGCGATGCAGAAAAGATAGCTTCTTTATCTTACCCAAATATTGTTCTCTTTTTGGATAACACTGATCGTAGATGTCCAAACAGTTGCTTTTTACCGAGTAGGTAAGAAGTCTTTTACTTTGTTTGCAAAGAAACTTAACAAATAATTTAACCGCGCAACTAGTGTCCTAGTTTAGGGTTATCTGACGTTTTTGTCTCCTTAATTTTAAGCGGTGAGATCGTTAATGTCTCTAGTTAGGGTTAGACGTTTACTTGAGACAGATGTTTCCTAGCAACAGACGAAATATATTATTAGTTTTTAGCGTTAGGCGTGCAAGCGCCTCCGGCAATCCCTATGAGCGCACTTGGGGCAAGGGTTTTAACCAAACAAAGGTTTAGCTATAAAATGCGCGTTTCTTTTGCCTGACCTATTTACCTCCACAAAAAATTAAGGTGTACATTGCCCACTTTCTGGATAATTCCTGAGCAATGTACACCCTACATTAGATTTGCCAACAGTTTAGCCGACAGCAGAAAGTTCTCGCTTGAAGAAAGCTTGTAATACTGTTTGGGCTATTTGAGGACTCGTCAAACTGATTTGTGCTTTAGATTGATTTGGTTCAGCATGTTCCACTAAAGCATCTGGCACACCAATGCGTTTAACAGGAACAACGATGTCCGCATCTAACAGCGCTTCTGCGATTGCTGAACCGAAGCCGCCCATCACACAACCTTCTTCCAAGGTGACTACGCGCCCAATTTTTTGAGCTAATGGGAAAATTAATTCGGTATCTAGAGGCTTAGCAAAACGGGCATTAATCACAGTGGCTTCGATACCATGTTCTGAGAGAATTTCCGCAGCTTGCAGTGTCGTATTCACCATTGTGCCGTAACCTAGCATCAACACATCATCACCGTTACGGAGAATTTCTGCTTTGCCGATTTCTAGGGCTTCCCAACCTTCTTCCATCAGGGGAACGCCGTAACCGTTACCGCGAGGGAAGCGCATGGCGATTGGTCCTGTGGTATGTTCAACACCAGTGACTATCATTCGTTGCAGTTCTGCTTCATCTTTGGGTGCCATGAGTACCATGTTAGGAATGCAACGCAGGTAAGCAATGTCGTACATGCCTTGGTGAGTCGGACCATCAGCACCGACGATTCCCGCCCTGTCTAGACAGAAGAATACTGGCAAGTTTTGGATACAGACGTCGTGGATGATTTGGTCGAAGGCGCGTTGCAAGAAAGTGGAGTAGATGGCGACAACAGGACGTATTCCGTCAGTTGCTAATCCCGCAGCAAGGGTGACGGCGTGTTGTTCGGCAATACCCACATCAATATATTGATCGGGTAGTTTGGCTTGCAGTTTGTCCAACCCTGTCCCTGTTGCCATTGCGGCAGTAATACCAATGATTTTGGGGTTTTGTTCAGCGAGTTTAACTAGGGTATGGGCAAAGACTTTGGAGTAAGCAGGGGGCTTGGGTTTATTAGAAGGAACGGCTTTTCCAGTGGTCAGGTTGAAGGGGTTTTGGGCATGGTAGCCAACTTTATCTAGTTCGGCAATTTCATAGCCTTTGCCCTTGACTGTTGCGACGTGTACCAAAACTGGTCCTGGGATTTGATGTGCTTGTTGGAAAGTCGCAATCAATTCCTCTAAATTATGCCCGTCTACAGGTCCCATGTAGGTAAAGCCGAGTTCTTCAAACACTGCGCCGACTTTGGGAACAGCCAAGCGCTTCATCCCTTCTTTGATCCGTGCTAGTTCCGGAGAAAGGGATTCACCCACGAAAGGAATTTGCTTGAACTGTTCCTCAAAGTTATCTGTGAGAAACTGCATCGGCGGACTGAGGCGCATTTTGTTTAAGTAGCGGGGTATTGCGCCGACGTTGGGAGATATAGACATCTCGTTGTCGTTGAGGACAACCAGCAGATTGGTTTTGGGCATGTGTCCAGCATGGTTGATGGCTTCTAATGCCATACCGCCAGTCAGTGCACCATCACCTATGACAGCAGCAACTTTAAATTTTTCGCCATTGATATCCCGCGCTAAAGCCATACCCAAAGCCGCAGAAATACTAGTAGAAGCGTGTCCTGCGCCAAAGTGGTCAAACTTACTTTCACCGCGCTTAAGGTAACCAGCGATTCCATCTTTTTGCCGTAAAGTATGGAAGTGATCGTAACGCCCTGTAATCAGTTTGTGAGGATATGCTTGGTGTCCTACATCCCAAATGACTTTATCGCGATCTAAGTCTAGCGTTTGGTAAAGCCCCAACGTCAACTCTACAACACCCAATCCTGGTCCCAGGTGTCCCCCAGTCGCTGCTACAGTTTGGAGATGTTTGTCTCGAATCTGATGGGCAATTTGTTGCAGTTGTCTAACTGATAAACCGTGCAACTGGTTAGGATGGGTAATTTCACTCAAATGCATATTGTAGTGTTTTCCTCTCTAACTTTTTCGTATTTTTGATTTTCCCACGCTCAGGTAAAGCAGTATCTCATACAGTCTCGCATTTATTTACCAAGACTGAAGTTGAGGTACAGCAATAGTTAGAACGGAAATCAACACCTTTGCATTTACAAAGTTTTACGTAAAATCTTAAGAGTACTTAAAACAATGTATATGCTTGCTTCAGCGAGAAGATTCTGGGCTATTATTACCACCTGGGACTTCTGGTGTTTCGGCTTGTGGCTGTTGTCTTTGCAAATATTTACTCAAAATATAAGCCATATCCCCACGAGTCATGGGTTGAGAGGGTGAAAGATTGCCTTGTGTATCTGTATTGATAAATCCTTCAGTTGCTGCTGTGGCGATACGCCTCTGGCGTCTGCCCTTTGGGCAATCGCCTTTTTTGCCCAAGCAGGAATAGAACCGGCATCTGGATATTGGGAAAGTATTTCATTTACAGTTTGGTCTGGAAACTGAAAGACTCCATATGCCTGAGCAAAAATCGCCAAAGCTTCAGCCCTAGTTATTCTTTGATTTGGAAAAAAAAGATTGCCGCGATAGCCTTTCATAATATCAGTTTTTAAGACTATCTGAATGTCATTAAATGCTGGATTGGAAGAAGCGACATCTGTCACTTTTACATTCTCTTTGGTAACAGCTTGTCGTTTCTCCAGATGAAAAGCTTTCACCATAATAGAGGCTAATTCTGCCCGACTTAACAAACGTTCTGGATAGAACTGTCCATCCGGGTAGTTCGTCATCACTTTGGCAGCAACTACCTGTGCACTTGGGTTGGATGTTTTTTCAGTGCTGGGTTTTTCTTGGGCAAAAACTATGTTAGGAACTAATTGCAGTAGTCCGACCAATGAAAGAGTACTTATAAGCTGACGCATGATAACAATTCAAAATTCAAAATTTAAAATGAAATATATTTTGAGTTGGTGATTTCTACCCCTAATTTACGATAACAACCACTTTGGACTGCAACTGTGAATGCAAGAATTACCAACTTTGGTTTAGCTGTTTGCACCTAAACACAGCACATTTATTGACGACATTTTGTTTAGTAATGTTGCGTGCGGAGAAATTTCCTAAAATCAAAACAGCCACAACCAAATTGGCAGAGTCAGTAGCAACATCATAGAACCCATAGCCAATGCAGTCACAGCAAGGTCGCGGTCGAGATCAAAAGTTTCGGCAATCACCAGCGTAGCAAAAGCTGGCGGCATAGCCATTTGCAGAACAATCGCCCGTGCAATTGTCCCAGTTAAACCAAAAAATGGTAGTATACTACCTAAAATCAGGGGGACGAGTAGCATTTTGATTGCGATGCTGATGCTTGCCCTTGGTAAACTGTGCCACGAAGTCAGTTTGCTTAATCGCATCCCAATCAAGATTAGAGATAGAGCTACCATACTCCAAGCAACTAAGTCTAGCCAAAATTCAACGGGTGCAGGGATTTTGACTTCCCGAAACAGCAAGCCAAACCCAAAACTCCATAGAGCGGGATTGATAGCAATTGCTTTAAGAACCTGCAAATGACTATGAATACCACCACCAAAACGAGCTGCCAAGGCAACACCGAGTCCATAAGCTCCCAATGTTGTCCCCAGCAAATCATAAAACAACGCCCAAGCAAAGTATTGTGTGCCAACAAGTGACAAGGTAACAGGATACCCAAGATATCCTGTGTTACCCACCATCGCCGCTAAGATAAAACTCCCTTGAGTCGATTTTCGGGGAGCGGTATTTGTGAGATAAGCCTGTCCTTTAATTGCTGCAAGAGCGAAAAGTGCTCCTAGTAAAATGGCACAGTAGGCTATCGCTGGTGCAATCCAAATTTGTCCTGATAAGTCAGCTTTGCGTAGAAAAACGATAATACCTATCGGCACTCCTATCCAAAAAAGGAACTGTCCCAAACGCTTTGGAACTGTCGTAGACAGCCTGCGTCCTAAAATGTATCCTACTAGGACTAGGAACACTAATTTGAGATAGAGTTCTAGGAGGTTTGTCAAAATTAAACCTATAGATGTAGATGCAACATTTTACCTATTGCGTTCCCTTTTCTCCAGTTTACAATTTGTTATGATATTGAGCAAACGCAGGAGTTGAGCTTTGGATAATGCTGGGTTTTCCGAGAAACCGCAAAACAAACCATCTAGTTCCGGCCCAGATATTCCGGAAGCTTTGCGTGATACTCCTGATGCAGCACCCAAAAAGGTCAGCATTCGCCCGTTGTATTTGATCATTGGTGGAGTGGTAGGAGTTCTGTTGATAGCCGTTGCGAGCGGTTTTTTATTTTTCGTTGTCACACCAAAAAAGACGAAAGATTCTCAACCTTCCCCTGCGAGTTCAACTCCCGCAACTCCGTCAAAATCGGGTAATTCCGCCACCTCAAAAGATAATACAGTTTTAGGTCATTTTCCTTACTCAGAAGCGCCTGAGTCTGAACTACAACCGATCTCTAGTGATAGACGTCTGAGAATGCGAAAAGCAGCCGCGCAAAAGTTTATAGAAATGGCAGCAGCCGCACGGAATGCAGGTGTGGCATTAGTACCTGTTTCTGCTTTTCGCTCTATAAAAGAGCAAGAACAGTTGTTTTTTACCGTTGGTGCCCAGCGGAATCAGACGCCAGCGCAACGGGCTGCTGTCAGCGCCCCCCCTGGTCATAGCGAACATCACACAGGTTATGCTTTAGATGTTGGGGATGGCACAGTACCAGCAACAAATCTCACTACCAACTTTGAAAAAACTAAGGCTTATCAATGGCTACAAGCGAATGCAGCACGTTTCAGCTTTGAAATATCCTTTCCTAACAACAATGCTCAAGGTGTGAGTTATGAACCTTGGCACTGGCGTTTTGTGGGCGATCGCGACAGCTTGGAAACTTTCTACAAAGCCAGAAATTTGAAACCTGCTCAGATCTCACAACAGGAAGAGTCGGGGAGTGGGGGGAGATGAGGGAGTAAACAGATGAGGCATTTGTTCGCTCGATTGACTTTTCTGCCTACAAAATAAATTTTGACAACGCGCCCATCATCGCCTCATCCTGACGGGCGTAGCTGCACTCTTCCCGATGCTCCCAAGGAAAACCGCGCAGGGGTGCTTGCGATTAGGTGAACAACAAGATTCCCGACTTCTTTAAAAAGTCGGGAATCTGGGATGTGCGATTTTCACAAATCAAATAGGATTGCTAGAAGAAAATTTCTGAATATTGCTAAACTTTTTGGATTTGTGTTTTCCACTCCAACCAACGCGTTATTGCTTGAGGTTGAGAAGCAACTTTCTTTTGCAGCAAAACAACTCCATCTTGCACATCCACAAGTCCATACTTGCCTTGAGCCAAAAGTTGGTCAATAAAAGCTATAAAATCTTGCAGTTGCTGGCGATCGCCCTTGAAGGCTGGTTGATATTGTTGCAGTTGCCACAAATCTGCTAAGGCGAAATCAACGTCTATAACCTCTCCCGAATCGAGTCGTAACTGTATAGCTGGCAAACGAATAATTCCCCGACGAGTTGCCAAATGTGGAAGCAGATAAGTAGTTGCAGAAACGCTAGCATCGCTCTTGATGTACTGCATTAATGAGCGGATATGTCCGACATGTTCCCACTGACGAGTTAGAGGAACATAAACCCAAGGATGAATAGATTCTGGAATTAAAAAGTAAAAAGCACGGTTAGGATTAGATGTAATTGTGAAGAAAATAGATAGGATAATAAATCTGATCCACCAGCGACGAAAACTTGGTTGAAATCGCTCTTGATGTTGAGACCACCACAAAATTGTGCCGTAGAATAAACCTGGAACTACAGTTAAGGCATAGCGAATACTCATAGCAAGAGCAGATTGACCATCTTGCATCAACAACACTAGTAATGGAGGACCTGCAACTATCCAAGCTGATGGTGAGATAGCAGGTATAAAAGCTAACGGTAGCCACTGACCGAGAAAATACTTTACTCGCTTGTCAAACGGAGTCAACAAACTCTGTATCAGTTCTTTAGGATGGGTAATAATTCCCCATAGAAGCTGTAAAGTACTGGGGCTATTATTTCCTGGAACATATTGATCAAAACGAGTAGTTAAGTAAAGTCGCGAATTATCATTAGAAAACAAGGGCATAATTACATTTGTCACGATTGTGACATAGCTGAAGCTAATTAAACATACAGCTAGACCTAAGCGCGGATAGCGACGACTTAAAAATAGATAAAGACCAATACCAAATGTAATTATTCCTGCTTCTTCCCGTATTCCTAATATCAAAATTAGGAAGAGCCAAAAAAGCCACCATTTACGTTTTTCTAAAGCCAAAAGTAAAGAGAAAACAAACAAAGGAATCTGACAATGCTCGTAAAAATTGGCTAAATTTGGTCCAATTACAGCATTAGCTCCATAAAAACTGGTAGTGATTAAAATAGCTATAGAAAGAGGTAAATAGTGGCGACATAGAGCATACAAGACTAACCCCGCAGCAGTTATCAAACTAACTTGTAAAACAACAAGAGTCGCGCCAGTGGGAAACAATGCATATATGGGCATCCATAGCAAGAAATCAATGACAAAGTGTTGTCCTAAATGGCAGTAGAACACTGTCTGTATTTGACCATCTTGGGTATAAGCACTGGATTGACCAGAAGAGAGAGAACCTTGAAAGATACGTCCATGTATAGTGTTCCAAAATAACTGGTCGAAAAGACCTTGGTCGTAAGATGCGTAGAAAGTGTAGAAGCGATGAAGGCAAAAAACTAGCATTAAGATGAAAAAAGATGCTGCTAATGTCAGTGCAATCTTCAAGCCAAAATTGTTTTTGATTAGGTCAAAGCGCTTTTCAAGCATTACTATTTAAATCCAATAGTTCTAAAAATACTCTTGTGTAGATGTTTGTGCCGCTAAGCATTGCGAAAAGCTAGATAGGCAGTACGAGCGAAAAAATTGACATAAAAGAAGTATTCTGCACTAGATAGTAAAGTTTAAAACAAATATCTACAGGCTCAAATCAGGTTACTCTTAAGAAGCACATTTTATAACACTTATATAGCATGGTTTTCAGAAAGTGAAGAAAAATGTGCTTCTTTAATTTGTTGCTAGCACGTTGCGGCGCTAGTCGGAGGTTCACATTTTGCACCAATAAAAAATGGTTTGTTGACCATCTCAAACAAACGAGTCATTACAAATGCTCCGGTCCGCTGCCCTGCTTCGGTAATTGATGAAGAAGTTGGTGTTTGAAAACGTATCAAATCCTTGATACGTAGACATGCCAAGCCATGAATCAGATTTTTAAATACCGATACAACAGAGTCGGATGACCAGAAACTCATGGCGATTACCAAAGCTACAACTACATGTGTGGAAAGTATTCGTTGTCGTTGCTTAACACAAGAGGTACTTATAATTGCGCTCGTTATGGTTTGAGATGGGATGACTTGTTCTCGTAAATAAAAGGCGAACAGTTTTTTCTTGATTTCACCTCCCATTTGCCTTAAGCGAGCATTATTGCAACGCAGTAGCTCCCCAAGACGAGCCACTGCTGCAGGAGGGTCTCCCTCCGTAGGCATGTGGCGTCCGCGCTGGCTCACTAATGACTAAAACGCCTGCCCTCTACCTTGTCTGCCCTAGAAGAGACGGAGATTCCAGCCGTTTTCTGTTGAAAATATTCCTGCATCACCTGTAACACCATTGGCGCAGCAACACTACCGCCACCACCGCCAGAGTGTTCAGCAAATGCCAACACCACAATTTCTGGCTTTTCAGCCGGGGCATATGCTCCAAACCATGCATGGTTTGCTTTCACATGATTTTTCCATGCTTCAGCCGTACCACTTTTACCGGATGTTGGAGGAATTGTTGACACATTAAGAGCTTTACCCGTACCCTCAGCTATCACCTTCCGCAGTCCATCACGTAGAGTGTTGACGGTACTTGGCTTCATATTCAGAGATTCTCGCCAGTTTTTTGCTTCTTCATGATCTTTGAGCAAGTGTGGTTTCACTTTATAACCGCCATTGGCTGGGACACAGAACATAACAGAAACTTGCAGTGGTGTGCTTTGCAAAGCTCCTTGACCTATGGACATATTAATGCTATCTCCCACAGTCCAAGGAATTTTCCACGTTCTCTGCTTCCAGGCTTCATCTGGAATATGACCTTTCGTTTCTTCAGTGATGAACTCAATGCCAGTTTTTTCACCAAATCCGTATTTGCGAGTCCATTCAATTAAGGTAGGACCACCTACTCCTCTACCGATTTGGTAAAAGAAAGTATCGCTACTCATTGCTAAAGCTCTTGTAAATCCCAATGGACCAAATCCAGCATGGTTCCATTCTCCAAACGTGACTCCACCAACAGTCAAGGAACCATAAGTTGGTAGTACTGTATCGGGAGAAAATTTGCCGGATTCCAGCCCTGCTGTCGTAGTGACTATTTTGAAAGTACTGGCGGGTGGAAAGGCGCTACTAACAGCACGATTCAGCAAGGGATGGTTTTCGCCTTGTATACTTTCCCAATCTTTTTTAGAAAGTCTTCGCTTGGAAAAAAGATTCGGGTCAAAGGTGGGATGAGACACCATTGCTAAAACAGCCCCGTTATTGGGGTTTAGTGCAATAATAACGCCGTTACGTCCGGTTAAAGCTTTTTCAGCAGCTTTTTGCACATTCAAATCTATAGTTAAGTGAACGTCACTACCTGCTTTTGCCTGTTTCTCTCCTAACACTCGAATTGGGCGACCTTTACCATCTACTTCTACTTGCTGACCACCCCATTCACCCCGCAGTAGTTGTTCATACGCCTTTTCTACCCCCATTTGACCAATCATATCTCCTGAGCGATAACCTTCTTGTTTCTTTCGTTTCAACTGTTCGGGTGTCAATTCTCTAGTATAACCCAGCACGTGAGCTAACTTGTCACCCTGTGGGTAGTAGCGTACAGCTTCTGTATGAACTTCTACGTCTTTGAGTTCATTAGCGTACTCCTTCAATACCGTAATTTCCGCTTCGTTCAAGTCACGAGCAATCCGCACTAAAGAAGAGTTAGAACCAGCGTCGTCTAATTTCTTTTCTATCTCTTCTACAGTAATGTTGAGAATTGTGGACAGACGCGGACCGACGATTGACCAGGAAGGCTTGGTGTGTGCCATTGGCCACAGGTAGACAGAACGCGGATAGCGAGTTGTTGCTAGTAGCTTGCCATTACGGTCAAAAATATTACCCCGTTCCGGTTGTTTGGGAATCATCCTAATCCTGTTTGCCTCAGCTCGCTTGCGATAATTTGGACCTTCCGCAATTTGCAAATATACTAGACGAGCACCAATACCAGCTGTCATCAATAAGGTAAATATGATGAAGAACAACGGCTGGAAACCCCGTCCTACAGTACGTGTCTCTTTTTTGCTCGCTAATTGAGGTTGTTGCAGTAGCCTCATGTCACAAATAGCGATTCCGAGAATCGCATGAACTGTATACGATCGCGCCAAATTTCACACCAAATTTCTACCTGGGACTACAAGAAAAACAACCCCGGTAGTGGAGTATTTGTGATTTGGTTTTTGTTATATAGAATAAACCAAATTGTTGTCAGTATTTTGCATGAGGAAATACATCAATAGACTTTTTGGAGAAGTTGGGAACGCTTAACCCTTAACAGAACCATCAAAAATCTCACTTTTGCGCATTGGTCTAATGAGCGTTATTCAGAGAAAATTAGGGATTCTGGTGAAAATTTGGCTGAAAACGCTCGCCAAGTGCTGGGGGCGATCGCCGCATGCGTGTTGGGTAAGTCTTGTAAAAAACGAAAAACCTCACCCCTTGTTAAGCCGAGGGGTAAGGTCATTGAGTACAAACGTGCTTATGAGAACTGTGTTCTGCGTTCTTTGTTGTTAATCTCCAGATCTATCTCTTGAGTTTCTAGTTTTCACTTTTGATTCTTCAGACTCAGATTTTTGATACTTACCTGGATGCTTCTTCTGAAAATACTCTTGCAAGACCTGTAAGACAATTGGCCCGCAGTCGGTACCACCGTGTCCACCAGAGTTTTCACCAAACGCTACAACGACTATCTCTGGCTTATCTGCTGGGGCGTATGCTCCAAACCAAGTATGATTTGGGCGATTAATACCAGCTTCAGCAGTACCACTCTTACCCGCAGCAGGGGCAATTGATGGTAGGTTTAATCGTGTTCCGGTACCTTCTGTGACTACTTTGCGCAATCCTTCGCGGAGAACTTTGATAGTACTTGGTTTCATATTCAGAGATTCCCGCCAGTTCTTTGCTTCTTCATGGTCTTTGAGCAAGTGTGGTTTCACTCTATAACCACCGTTAGCAGGAACTGCGAACATGATCGCAGCTTGCAGTGGAGTGACTTGCAAAGCACCTTGACCGATGGACATATTGATAGTGTCGCCTACAGTCCAAGGCATCTTCCACACTTTTCGCTTCCAAGCATCATCTGGAACATTACCTTTTGATTCTTCATTTGAAAACTCAAAGCCGGTTTTTTGACCAAATCCATACTTGCGAGTCCATTCAATCAAGGTTGGACCACCGACTCTGCGACCAACTTGGTAGAAAAATGTATCGCTACTCATAGCCATAGCACGCGGAAATCCCAATGGACCAAATCCCGCGTGGTTCCACTCACCAAAGGTAACTCCCCCAACAGTCAGAGAACCGTAAGTTTGCAGCACTGTGCTGGGAGAAAATTTACCTGATTCCAACCCCGCAGTTGTGGTAATGATTTTGAAAGTACTCGCAGGTGGAAAAGCACTCAAGGCGCGATTAACTAGGGGATGTTCACTACCTTGTAGAGTTTGCCAGTCCTTCTGGGAAAGTCTTTGCTTCGAGAAGATATTCGGGTCAAAATTAGGATGAGACACCATTGCCAAAACTGCACCGTTATTGGGGTCTAATGCGACAACTGCACCCCTAGGTAATGTCAAAGCTTTTTGGGCTGCCTTTTGTACATCTAAATCTACTGTCAGGTGAATATCATTACCTGCTTTTGCTTGTTTTTCTCCTAAGACTCGAATTGGGCGACCTTTACTATCTACTTCTACTTGCTGACCACCCCATTCACCCCGCAACACTTGTTCATACGCTTTTTCTACCCCCATCTGACCAATCACATCTTGCAACCGGTAGCCTTCTGATTTCTTTTTTTTCAACTGTTCGGGCGTTAACTCCCTAGTATAACCGAGTATATGAGCTAACTCCTTGCCATGCGGGTAGTAGCGTACGGCTTCTGTATTAATTTGAACATCTGGTAGTTCGTTTTCATACTCCTTCAATGCAGTGATTTCTGCGTCGCTGAGGTCGCGAGCAATCCGTACTAAATTAGTGGCGCTAGCACCAGCCTCGTCTAACTTCTTTTCTATCTCCTCTTGGGGTATATTAAGAATTTTCTCAAGACGCGGAGCGACGACTGACCAGGATGGCTTAGTGTGTGCCATTGGCCACAAGTATACAGAACGCGGATAGCGAGTTGTCGCTAACAGTTTTCCATTGCGGTCAAAAATATTACCTCGTTCTGGTTGTTTTGAAATTGTCCTAACCCGGTTTGCCTGTGCTCGTTCCTTGAATTTATGTCCTTGAAGAATTTGCAAATATCCTAAGCGAATATTGATACCAGTGATCATCAACAAGGTAAATACAATAAAAAATATAGGCTGCAAACCTTGTCCGACTGTACGTACTTCTCTATTTTTGCTGCTAGGACGGGACTTTACTGTAGACATAGAAAAATATCCAATTCCAAAATAATTTTTATTGGTATAAAGTTAGGTGAAATTCTTTTCTGTATTCCGCGTTAAGATAACCGGAACAGCATATTTTTTGTAAATTCTTCTTGGAGAGTCGAATCAACCAAAGTGTAACCTGTGGTTTGCCGAATCGACTATATTAATAGACAAAAAAACTGAAGATAATAGGATCTAACTGGTGGATTATGGCTCAACATTTGACGCAGAATCAGGCTGGGAGGACGGCTATTGAGTCGTTGGATGTTGAACTGCATAACGTTTTCAAATTTTTTAACCAAGATCCAGCAGTACACGGGGTAGACTTAGGCGTCAGACACGGAGAATTCTTCAGTATTCTAGGTCCTTCTGGGTGTGGCAAAACAACTACCCTACGCTTAATTGCAGGGTTTGAAACAGCCGATGCTGGTAAGGTATTGATTCAAGGTCAGTCCATGACAAGCGTTCCCCCTTATCGCCGACCTGTCAACACAGTCTTTCAAAGCTATGCTTTGTTTAATCACTTAAATGTTTGGGATAATGTCGCGTTTGGACTACAGTTAAAAAAAATACACAGGACGGAAATTCAAAGCAGAGTTAAAGAAGCTTTGGAACTGGTGAAAATGGAAGGGTTGCGATCGCGCTTTCCCAGTCAACTGTCTGGTGGTCAACAGCAAAGAGTCGCATTAGCACGGGCACTTGTGAATCGACCCGCAGTCTTGCTACTAGATGAACCTCTTGGGGCGCTAGACTTAAAATTGCGTAAGGAAATGCAGGTTGAACTTTCAAATTTACATCAACAACTAGGGCTGACCTTTATTATGGTGACTCACGACCAGGAAGAAGCATTATCCTTGTCGGATCGGATTGCTGTGATGAATCAAGGCAAAATTGAACAAATAGGCACCCCAGGTCAAATCTACGAACAACCACGCACAAGCTTTGTCGCTGATTTTATTGGTAATACTAATTTATTTGAAGGTGAGATAGCAGGTGTAGATGCTTCAACTGTCATAATTTTTACAAAAACCGGATTCTCAATTGTAGTTGCTCGTCAGCATGACACACCAACTGAAATATCCCAAGCGGTCGTCGTCAGCGTACGTCCAGAAAAAATTCAGCTTTCGCTTTATAAACCCAGTTTGCAAACGAACTGCTTTGAAGGACGGCTCGTCAACATCATGTATCTCGGAACCCACGTTAATTATATTGTGCAATTGACAAACGGTGTACGCATGACCGTTTTACAGCCCAATACTTTTGGTAATTTGCCAAATCGTGAAACTCCTATTTATGCTTGGTGGGGTGAGACTGATTGTTTGGCTTTAGTTAAAACTTAAAAGTCATGACTAACAGACGGAAATTTTTAAAAAGCATAGCAGCAGTTTCTAGCTTATCTTTAGCGAGTTGTGGCTGGAGACTCGGTGATGTGCGAGCTTATTCTGCAACGAAAGGTTCTAGCGACCAACTTTTTGTTTATACTTGGGATATATATACAGATGAAGAATTATTCAAAACCTTTAACGCCCAAACAGGAATCAAGCCACAGGCGGATGTGTTTGACTCCAATGAAACTATGTTAAGTAAGCTGCAAGCTGGGGGTGGAGGTGCTTATAGTGTCATTAATCCAAGTGACTACATGGTGCGAAAAATGGTCAACTTAGGGTTACTCACAGAATTAAATCATCAGCGCTTAATTGGTTTAGATAATTTCTTTCCCCGGTTTCAAAACCCTACTTACGATCCCAATAACCGCCATAGTATACCTTTTAATTGGGGAACAACAGGTTTTATTTATAATTCGGAAAAGCTAAAAAATCCGCCAGAAGATTGGGACTATCTTTGGCAAAATCAAGAACAATTATCTAAGCGAATGACGTTGCTAAATGATATCCGAGAAGTCATGGGTGGAACTCTGCGGATGCTGGGTTACTCTTACAACTCAAAAGACGAAAAGGAAATTAAACAAGCATATGAAAAGTTGAAGGTTCTAAAACCATCAGTTGCAGCCTTCACAACAGATGCTTGGCGCAATCAAATTTTGGCAGGAGATTTATTATTAGCAATGTGTGTCTCATCAGATGCTGTGAAACTCTCTAAAGAAAACCCGAAACTAAAATATGTGATTCCCAAAAGTGGTACCTCACTATGGACAGATACTATAGTTATTCCTAAAACAGCCCCAAATGTAGAAGGGGCTTATGCTTGGATCAATTGGATTTTACAACCAGGAGTAGCAGCAAAGACGAGTCAACGCCTGAATCTTTCTACACCCAATCGTGCAGCGTTTGAGCAATTGCCAAAAAAAGTGCAGAATAATTCCAGCTTGTTTCCCCCAGAGTCAATTCTCAATAAGTGTGAACGTATAGCTCCTTTAGGGCAAATTGAAGAAGTTTATGAACGTTACTGGACTGAATTAACCAGTGGCTAAAATGCTGAGGCTGTCATCCAAAATCTAAGAACTAGCACTCTCTTCTTTTTGAACGCCACTTTTATCTCGTTTCAAACTTTCTTCTAAGGCTTGAATTTGTTCTCTACGGGCTTCCAATTCTAATGAACGACGTGCTAAATCTTGATTTTGCAACGTTAGATTTTGTCGCCACTCTTCTGCTCGATCCGCTTCCTGTTGCAAAAACTCTGGAGTAATACCAGTGCTTAGGTAAACTTTCACCAAATTTAGCACCCAATTTGTGGCATTTTCCAATCTTTCTATATCCCCTGCGGGAGAAAGTTCTACCAAAACGAGTAAGTTCTCAGCTAAAAATTTGCCCTTACCCAAAAGAATCAAAGCTTCTTCTGGAATAAGCGACCACATATTTTCAGCTTCCTCACGTGCTAATAATCGCAACTGAAGCTGATTTAAAAATTCGTTTTTATGCACTTGGGCTAGATACAGCATAGAATTTTGTGTTTGTTTTTGTACACTTAATACATAAAGATAGTATAAATTCTTGAATAGCTAGTGGTTAGTAGTTAAGAATACTTTTATATAAGTAACTACTAACAACTAACATTAAATAATCCCTCGGAACTATGCTAACCTACGTAGGCGATCGCGCAAAATTTCTGCTTGTTTTTCAGCCTCTGCTAAAGCATTTCTTGCTCCTTCTACCACGTCTGGTCGTGCTTGTTCCACAAAGTTAGGATTATTTAACCTATTGCTCAGAGGTTTAATTTCTCCTTCTACCTTGCTCAAGCGTTTTTCTATTTTGGCTCGCAGCACGCTGATATCAGCAACGCCAGCAAGCGGAAGTAGCACTTGTACAGTACCAACAACGTCAGCGAACGTTTCTTTATTTTGCTCACCAGCAAAGACTAAATTCTCAACCTTTGCCAAATCTTTAATATAAGACTGTCCGGTTGTGAAAATTTGGCGTTCATTCTCGCTTTCAGTTTGCAAATTCACCGTCACTTTTATCCCCGGTTTAACATCCGCTTCCGCTCGCAAATTACGGATTGTACGAATGATACCAAACAGCAGTTCAAACTGTTCCTCCAGAGTGGGATCAATTAAGTTTCTCTCAGCTTCCGGGTAAGATTGTAAAGATAAACTTTGCTTGGAATCCTCACCTTGTTGTGTGAAAGTTTGCCAAATCTCCTCGGTAATATGAGGCATGAAAGGATGAAGTAATTTCAAAATTCCTTCCAGCACATACGCAAGAGTTTGTTGTGCAGTCCGACGAGAAGTGGGTTCCGAATCCTTCTGGAGACGAGATTTAACAAGTTCAATATACCAATCGCAGAAGTCGCCCCAGATAAAATCGTAAAGTCCCTTTGCGGCTTCTCCTAATCCATAGTTGTCGATATAGTTATTAGTTTGTTTAACAACTTGGTAGTAGCGAGAGAGAATCCAACAGTCACTTAACTCACTGACGCTTGGTTTTCCCAGTTGTTGCGGCGTTTGCCCATCCAAATTCATCATCACAAACCGCGCCGCATTCCACAACTTGTTCGCAAAATTCCGGGATGCTTCCACCGATGACGACTCATCCGTTTTGCGATTGTACTCCAAGCGGATATTTTGCCCTGCCCCTGCGACTTCCTTAATCAAGGTATAACGCAAGGCATCAGTACCGTACTTGTCAATCAGCAACAACGGATCGATGCCAGTACCAGCACTCTTAGACTGCTTCTTGCCATTTTCATCCAATACCAACCCGTGGATGTAAACATCCTTAAACGGCATTTGTCCTGTAAAATGCCCACCCATCATTGTCATTCTGGCAACCCAGAAAAAGATGATATCAAAACCTGTGACTAAAGTAGTGGTGGGGTAATAAGTCGCTAAGTCCTGAGTTTGTTCGGGCCAGCCCAAAGTAGAGAAAGGCCAGAGTCCGGCAGAAAACCAGGTATCCAACACATCTGGATCTTGTTCAATCTTGACATTATCACCAAAATGTGCAACTAATTTCTCCTGTGCTTCTGCCTCAGACTTCGCCACAACAAACGGTGTATTGTCACTAATTTCTCCGCCTGTTTCACTCACCGCATACCAAGCAGGGATTTGATGTCCCCACCACAGTTGACGAGAGATACACCAATCTTTCAGCTTCACCAGCCAATCACGATACACCTTTGTCCAACGTTGGGGGACAAACTCTGGGGAGTTCTTTTGGTCAAGAAATTCTAGCGCATTATCAGCCAGAGGACGAATTTTGACAAACCACTGAGTCGAGAGGAGGGGTTCAATGGGAACTTTGCCGCGATCGCTATAAGGAACAGTATGCTTATAATCCTCCACCTTCACCAAAAACCCGTCAGTCTCTAGACGATAAACCACATTGTTTCTAGCAACAAAGCGGTCTTGTCCTTGAAACGAACCAGCATTTTCATTCAAAGTGCCGTCCTTATTCATAATATTGATCAACGGCAGATTGTGACGCTTGCCCATTTCAAAGTCATTAAGATCATGTGCTGGAGTCACCTTCACACAACCTGTGCCAAAACTGGGGTCAACAAACTCATCGGCAATAATCGGAATTTCCCGATTCATAATTGGTAGAGTTACGGTTTTCCCAATCAGGTGCTTATATCTATCATCATTGGGATTCACAGCCACACCAGTATCACCCAACATCGTTTCTGGTCGAGTCGTCGCCACCTCAACATCACCAGAACCATCCGTAAGAGGATAGCGAAAATGCCAGAGATTTCCATTGACCTCCTGATTTTCCACCTCCACATCCGACACTGCAGATTGGGAAGCCGGACACCAGTTGACCAAGTACTCGCCACGATAAATTAACTCTTCCTCGTAAAGTCGGACAAAAGCTTCCAAAACAGCTTTGGACAAGCCCTCATCCATCGTAAAGCGTTCCCGCCACCAATCCACCGATACACCCAAGCGTCGCAATTGATGAACAATCGCCCCTCCAGATTCCGCCTTCCATTGCCAAGCGCGTTCTAGAAATTTCTCGCGTCCCAAATCGTAGCGAGTTTTACCTTCTTTTTTGAGTTGCTTTTCCAGAATTGTTTGCACAGCGATGCTGGCGTGGTCAGTTCCGGGTAACCATAAGGTATTACGTCCCTTCATCCGGTGATAACGTACAAGGGTGTCAATCAGCGACATCTCAAAAGCGTGTCCCATGTGCAAGCTGCCGGTAACGTTGGGCGGCGGGATAACGATACAGTAAGATTCGCCACCTTTGTTGGGATCAGCTTTGTAGAGTTGGTTTTCTTCCCAGAATTTTTGCCACTTGGCTTCGGTGGAGAAGGGTTCGTAAAGACTAGGAAGGTTAATGTTTGATGCGATCATGCTGGGAAAAGGATACTGTGGAAGGACTTTTATAAATTTTGCCACAGGGTTAAGGAGGAAAAGAGGAAATGAACCGCAGAGGCGCAGAGAACGCAGAGAGAAGAGAGTTAGGAGAGGAGATGAGACAGCTGACGGGAGGAGTGATTGGGGCGGCGATTGAGGTGCATCGGCTGTTGGGACCAGGGTTTTTGGAGTCGGTTTATCACAAGGCTTTAGAGGTGGAATTTCAGATGCGTGGGATATCTTACAAGTCTAAGCCGCCAGTAGCAGTGAATTACAAAGGATATCAGGTTGGCGAAGGCGAATTAGATTTTCTCATTAGTGATGTCCTCATTGTTGAATTGAAAGCTGTGGAGAAGTTAGCTCCTATCCACGAAGCTCAAGTCATTTCTTACCTTAAAATGACAAATCATCCCCTCGCCCTTCTCATCAACTTCAATGTCCCTATCCTCAAAGAAGGTATTAAACGTATCGTACTCTCTTGTTAATTCTCTCTGCGTCCTCTGCGCCTCTGCGGTTCATTATTCATGAAAAATCCAACAATGTCCCGTTCCCCTTGGACTTTCATCCCTACCTTATACTTTACCTCTGGCGTACCTTACGTCATCATCAACACAGTTTCTGTCATTTTCTACAAAAAACTCGGAATAAATAATACTCAAATTGCCTTATGGACGAGTTTTCTTTATCTCCCTTGGGTCATCAAAATGTTGTGGGCACCTATCGTTGATACTTACTCAACCAAAAGAACATGGATTCTTGCCAGCCAATTTGCTATGTTCTGTTGTTTGGGTTTGATAGCCTTTTCTTTACAGTTACCAAATTTCTTTTTTATCTCCCTTGTAGCGTTAACTATAGGAGCATTTCTTTCCGCAACTTATGACATTGCTACTGATGGTTTCTATCTATTAAGTCTAAATCCAGCACAGCAAGCATTTTTTTCTGGTGTTCGCTCACTTTTTTATCGTCTTGCCGTTATCTTCGGCTCAGGATTTTTAGTGTTTTTAGCTGGTCAGCTTGAATTCTCTCTCAACAATACTCCTTTAAGCTGGACTATTGCTCTTGGTTTTTCAGCTTTAGTTTTGGCAATACTGTTTATTTTCCATCAACTTATTCTACCTTCGGCTGAGTCGGATTCTCAACACCAATCACAAATAGCAATAAACAGACTACCTTTTTGGAATGTTATCGGTTCATATTTTCAACAATATAAAATAATAACTATTATAGCATTTATCTTGCTTTACCGATTTGGTGAGGCAATGCTTGTTAAATTAGCCTCGTTATTTTTATTAGATAAACCAGAAGTTGGAGGTTTGGGATTATCGACATCGGAAGTCGGTTTAGTATACGGTACTTTTGGAGTCATTTCCCTAATTGTCGGAGGTATTTTAGGAGGGTTTGTGATTTCCAAGTATGGATTAAAAAAGAGTCTGTTTCCTATGGCTTTAGCTTTGAACTTACCTGATATCTTTTATGTATATATGGCTTATGCCAAACCCTCACTTGCATTAGTCTATCTTTTAGTTTCTTTAGAGCAACTTGGATATGGTTTTGGGTTCACAGCTTTTAGCGTTTATCTGATGTATATTTCCAAAGGTCAATACAAAACTTCTCATTTTGCCATATCTACAGGAATTATGGCATTAGGTATGATGTTACCTGGATTAATCAGCGGTTATATTCAAGAAAAAGTTGGATATCCATTATTCTTTATATTAGTCTGTTTACTGACAATTCCCGGTATGATAACTCTATTTTTTATTCCTTTAGACGAGGAGAACAGTCGTCAAAAAAGTTAAGCGATAAATTGCAAAAATCAAGAAATATAGATGAACGCTGATATAGCAATCCGGAATCATTCCTGAAATTCTATCTTTTCTCTTTTCTCTTTTCTTGGCGTCCTTGGCGACTTGGCGGTTCGTTCACAAAATAATTTTCACAACTCAAATAGTATTGCCATATAATATAAAGTAACCTGCATTAAACTGCGGTTTAAAATTCCAAATTCTATGAGTTACGTTCTAGGAATTGATGGCGGCGGATCCAAAACAGTTTGTCTATTGATAGATGATAAAGGTAAAGTACTTGGTCGTGGTGAAGCAGGAGCATCTAATTATCAAAGTATAGGTACAAAAGCAACACTACTGTCAATTCAATCTGCAATTTATACTGCCGTCGTTGAAGCACAAAAGTTAACAGATAATATTAAAATTGAAGCCATTTGCATTGGGCTAGCAGGTGTAGGTCGTCCAGAAGATATCGAGGTCGTAAAAGGTATAGTACAAGAATTAAAAAATAGCAGCTTGCTTCCTATAACTTGGAAATTATCTGCATCTAATATTATCATTTGTCATGATGCTTTGATTGCTTTAGTAGGGGGAGTTGGTTATCCCGTAGGAATTGTAGTTGCAGCAGGTACTGGTTCTATAGTTTTTGGGCGAAATCATAATGGACAGACAAAACGAGTTGGCGGTTGGGGCTATCTTTTAGGAGATGAAGGTAGCGCTTATCAAATTGCTGTTGCTGGTATGCAAGCAGCATTAAAAGCTTATGATGGACGGGAGATGTCAACAAGTCTTGTTGAAGCGTTCAAACAGTCTCTTGAACTTGCGACTATAGAAGATTTAATTGAAGTTATTTATCGAAGAGGATGGGGTGTGAAAGAGATTGCTGCTTTGGCACCTATTGTTGATAACGTAGCAGCTTATGGAGATGAAGTTGCTCAAAAAATTATTGATGACGCGGCGAAAGAGTTAATCAAAGCGACCTCTACAGTTATTGAGGCACTTTTTAGTAACAATGAACGTTTTGAAGTCGTCACCACTGGAAGTGTGTGGCAAGGAAAATCAAGAATTCATGATAAATTCACTGCATCTGTTCTCACGATGTTTCCTTCTGCAAAAGTGATTTTTCCTCGACATGAACCGGCTTTAGGTGCTGGGTTGTTGGCGTTACAGAGTTTGACTCTACCCAATCTTTAGCTGTTGATTAATTTGTGAAACTTCTTTATGCTTGGGCAACTCCCAAACCCGACTTTGAAATTATTAGGACTTAAGTAAGAATTTTTCTAACCTGTGTAAATCCCGTAGCTGTTGCAGTTTTCTTAAAGTATCCGAATCAGGTAACGGCGTGTATACTACTACCTCCAATTCAGGGTTATGTGAAACTTGTAAAGTCGTATGATTCAGCAGTAATTGCCCAACAGCCGGATGTTCGTATTCTTTGCAACCTGCAGATCTTCCCTGTACATCATGCTTCTGCCACCACTGACAAAATTCTGGACTGACTGCGTGCAGCTTCTCTACTAGTTGTGTGAACCGATAATCACCAGCATAGCGATCGCACATAGCACGAAATTTAGCCAGCAATCGTTGGGCGTGTCCCTCCCAATCTCCAAGCATCTGTCGTATGGCTGGATTGGTAAACATGATCCAGAGGCTGTTGCGTTCATCAGGTGGCATCGAGGCGTAATCTAAAAATACTGCACACGCCGCCTGATTCCAAGCTAAGACGTCTAACCGCCGTCCTCTAATTAATGCTGGACTGGTTCCGAGACTATCAAGAATATCTTGCAGTGCAGGGGAAACGGTTTCCTCTAATAAATATGGAGCTGCAGGTATTTCACAACGTGCTAACGCGAACAAGTGCGTTCGCTCATCTGGACTTAGCTGCAGCGCTCGTGCAATGCTTTCAATAACCTGGGCTGACACTTGAATGTCGCGCCCTTGCTCAAGCCAAGTGTACCAAGTCAAACCGACATTTGCCAGCCCAGCCAACTCCTCACGCCTTAATCCAGGCGTGCGACGGCGTGTACCTTCCGGTAAACCTACATTATTGGGTGAAAGGCGGGCGCGGCGTGTCTTGAGAAAGTCCCCTAGTTCTCTGCGTCGTTGCTTGTCATCCATAAAACTCTAGCCTAGCAGAATTAATACCAGGATAAATGCACTCCTGGTACTTGGATAAATTGAGTTTTACAGTAATCTTGTTAGAGCTTAAGCAATGATCTCATGAAAGCTGCACGTTTATACGAACTTGGAAAGCCGCTAAAAGTTGAGGAAGTACCAGAACCGGTTCTTAGATCTGGTGGTGCAATTGTTCGGGTGTTACGTGCGCCTATACTTTCTTTTGCAGGGCAGGTATTTTCCGGAGAACTCGGCTATATGCTGCCTCCCCTACCTTTCACACCTGGTCCAAGTGCCATTGGGGTGGTGGAAGCAGTTGCTGATGATGTATTTGGACTGCAAGTTGGTCAAAAAGTCTTCTGCGACCCTTTGATCTCGTCTCAAACCCAAGGCGGACAACCTGATAGTATCCTCATCGGCTGGACTGGATTGGCAGCAGCTTCGCCTCAGATGCAATCTCTGTGGAAGGATGGCACATCTGCTGAAAAAATCCTATGGCCGGGTGAGTGTTTAACACCACTAGAAGACACAGAAACTATTGACCTGAATCAATTAGCCTGCTTAGGTTATCTGACAATTCCTTATGGTGGTTTTTTACGTGGCGAGTTGCGTCCCGGTCAAACTCTGATTGTCAACGGTGCTACAGGTAACTTGGGAGCAGCAGCAGTGCTAGTGGCGTTGGCGATGGGGGTATCCAAGATAGTAGTCGTCGGACGCGATCGCGTGACTCTCGAAAAACTGGTGCAGCTTGACCCCAAACGGGTAGTTACCGCTTCCCTTTCAGGTAATGCTGCTGAATACACTGAACGTATTAGCGAGGCTGCTGGCGGGGCTGATATGGTTTTGGACGTTCTAGGTGGGGTAAGTACCCCAGAACCAACGGTAGCCTGTATCAACGCCCTTCGCCCACGCGGAACAGCGGTTTTTCTGGGAGGAGTCAAAGCAGAAATTCCCTTATCCTACCCGAAAATCATGCACATGGAATTGACGATTACAGGAGCACATATGTTCCCAAGGCAGGCACCGAAGGAACTTCTGCGGATGATTACCGCAGGAATGCTTAAGCTAGACGCAATTCAAACCCACGCTTTCAAACTGGATGACATTAGCCACGCAATTGACAAGGCGGCAAAGCTAAAAGGACTAGAATACTGCGTACTTGTACCAAATACGCAATAACCTGTTTCTTAGATGTAACACAGAGAGAAATTCAAGTCCGTAGCATCCCCTTGTCCCCCCTCCTCTTCTCCCTCATCTCCCCCTATTCCTCTGCGTCCTCTGCGCCCACCGCGAACTTTGCGGGAGGAACATCCACACCGCAAATTCGCTCTGGTGCGGTTCATTTATCCCACTCCCCTCATCGCCAATAGCGCCGTCCCATAAGCCGCTTCCATATTCACAGACTGCACCATAGGAACTTGCAAAATCCGCTCCCTAATCGCCGTCCATGTAGGATTCACCGCACCACCACCAGCAGTATAAACTTGGGTTAATCGCTCAGCTCCCAATTCTTGCAATAATTCATACCCTCTGGCTTCTATCCGAGCAATGCTTTCTAGCAACCCATGCAAAAATTCTACGTTGCTAGTTGGACGCGGTTCCAGTCTTGGCAATAAATTTGAGTCATTTATCGGAAAGCGTTCCCCAGCTTTCAACAAGGGATAGTAATCTAACTCGCTAACTTTTGAGCTATCAATTTCACAACTCAAGCTTTCTAATTCGGCTTTAGTAAAAAATTGCTGTAGCACTGCACCTCCTGTATTGGAAGCACCGCCAGTCAGCCACAAATCCCCGAAGCGATGGCTATAAATCCCGTACCTCGAATCTTCCACGCGGGTATCACTCAACAGCTTCAGCACGAGTGTTGAACCAAGCGAAGTCACTGCTTCACCAGGGAGTTTGGCACCACTAGCAAGAAAAGCTGCAATACTGTCAGTTGTCCCAGCACACACCATAGAATCTCGACGAAACTCGAATTGATCTGCAATTTCAGCGCGTAATTCTGCAATCGGAGTTCCAGGAGTTACTACTCTAGGTAGATGAATTTTTATTTTTAAGTTTTCTAGCCATTTCGGGTATTTCAATTCTTCCACGTCATAACCCAGCTTTAAAGCATTGTGGTAGTCAGTAATACCCAACTGCCCATGCAGCAGAAATGCTAACCAGTCTGCTTGATGCAGGAAATATTTGGCTTGAGCAAAAGATGGCAATTGCGACATCCACATAAGTTTGGTAAGGCTGGAAGTAGCACTTAATACTGTATGATTTGCAGGCGCTATGCTTCTTAATTCCTCTATCACCACTGCTCCCCGTGCGTCGTTGTACAGCAGCGGTGTGTCTACAGGTTTCCCCGCAGCATCACACAGCAGAACTGTGGAAGACGTACCGTTGATCGCAATTGCTCTTATTTCTCGCCGCAATTCTTGAGGAATTCCCTCAAGCAAGCTAAATAAAGCTTTCTGCCAAGAATTTGCCAACTCAGATACTTCTGACTTCTCAAAGGGAAATCGCCCCTCCGCTTGAATACAACCTTGCTCGTCAACAACCACCGCTCTTGCACCTGACGTGCCAAAGTCTATTCCCAAATAAAAATTCATTTTTTATAATTTTTGCTTATATTTTATTCTCACTAATGACTAATAACTAATGACCCTTACGGGTTCGCCCTATGGCTAACGCCACGCCTTACGGCGAACGCCAGTCGCCTGACGCCACATTCTTCAACGGGGGGAACCCTCCGCAGTCGCCACAACGGGGGGAACCCCCGCAAGGCGCTGCTCTCCGCACAGAAGTGGCTCCGGAGGGTTTCCCTCCCGCAGCGCTGGACTCACCAGTTCCCTACGGAGGGAAACCCTCCTGCAGTGCTGGCTCACTGATCACTAGTTATTGTTTCATCTTGTAACAACCTATTTCCTTATCTTGGCAAAACAGTGAAAAGTAGTAAACGAAATGTTCAATATCTTTTGAAATTGAGAGGTTTCAAACAATGTCTATTTCAGATACCCAAGTGTACATTGCTCTAGTTGTCGCGCTGATTCCAGGCATTCTGGCTTGGCGTTTGTGTACAACACTTTACAATTCATAAGACCCTGAAGAGCTGAGTAACCTGGTAGTACGGGGTACAGTTCTCGGACTTTTGCGGTATTGTCGTAAATTGTTCGAGACTGTATACGTATAAATGCCAGGTTTTTTACTTGACAGATGATCAGTGTACCAAGTCCGAAAAAATTGAAGTAATATGGCAGCTAAACAAAACTGCAAAAGACGCAGGTGTGCATTTGGCATGCGTCTACTCATTTAGCGAGGTTCTTTTTATCACCATGAACGCATTTCAACCCTCTAGACTTCCGGTACAACCACCACAACAGCGTCGAGTCACTCCTCGACGGAAGCGGCATCTTCGTCAACGCTCTTATCAAGTGATGGCACTGGAAACTACGGCAAAGATAGCTGTTAACGTTGTCATTTCAACAGCAGCAGTCTCTGCTCTCATGCAGCTTTTACCTTATCATTGGTCGCAGCAAGAAAAATTACGAACAATCCGCATTGATGTCAATCAGATGGAAGAACGTGTATATCAGTTGCAGGGAGAATTTAGCCGTAATTTCGATCCGCGCCAAGCTAAGATGATTATGCAAGAACAGGGCTATCGATTTGACCCTAATCAGCGTCAGGTCGTGTTCCCAAAAGATACTATAGAACATAAACAACCAGAATCAAACTAATTCCCTTCCTTGTAATTGTTATTCCATAAACAAATTTGGAATTTGGTAGTAAAGCTAAAAGCTGATAGTTCATAGCTAGTCGCTTACTATCTAGGAGCTTGACTAAATAGCCAAATACTTTACTAAACTTTTTCATAATTAGTCATAAAGAGAAGTTTGACACAGTTGTAGCTTTCTGATACTTTAGTGACAATGCTGAAAACCAAAGCCCAAAATCATCTGGTTTGTAAACCACAGCTGATTCAAAACTAGCAAGCCTGTAAAAAGGTCGAACTGGAGATCACGATTCGTTAAATTTGCTGAAAATAATGGATGAACAATAGCTAAAAGCTTCAAGAAAAATTGCTCGGAGTCAAAAAAAATAGGCTGGCCTACACCCGAATTTACGCCTGTAGGACGGCAGGTGCTACAACGGGGGGAACCCCCGCAACGCACTGCCTCACAAGAAGGAGCCGACTCCCTTGGTAGAAGCAGGAAGCAAACCCTCTAAAGTTTCCTTTAGTTGAATGACTAGGTTTGAAAAAGTTTAGTCAAGTTTTGTATAGCAGCTATATAGTTATCATCTATTAGCCATTACACCGTTATCAGGATGTTTCTCACTCTGTGTTTCATACAGAGGCTATGCCAGTGACGATGAATGCAATATCTACCAGGTAGGATGCTGCGTTGGTAGCAACTCGTGTAACCAATTTTCGACTTGTAAACGTAAGTGTGAACCGGACTCTCCCGTTTTGAAGCTAGGATAAGGCAGTTGAGTCAAGGCGCGACGATAATCGGCGATCGCACAATTCCAATCTCCCCAAAGATGATAAGTCCTACCTCGTTCTGCTAGAACATGACCTTCTAATTGATTAAACAGCAGAGCAACCTCAAAATTTTCAATTGCCTCTTCGTATTGCCCTAAATCACGCAAGGTTATACCTCGGTTTATCCACGCCCTAACGTGGCTTGGGTTGAGATCTAAAGCCCGATCATAATCAGCAATTGCTTCTGCTAACTCTCCACATGCGGCATAGTAATTTGCCCGGTTATTATAAGCACTGGCTAATTTCGGATTAAGTTGCAATGCTGTGTTATAATCGCAAAACGCTTTTTGCGTTTCACCACTTTGAAAATAAATTAGCCCTCGATTGTTGTAATCAATAGCGTTGTGCGGATGACGATGAATTAATTGATTCAACAGGGCGATCGCCTCAATGTAATGCCCTTGTTGGGCTTTTGTTATAGCATCCGAGCGCAAGTAGGTGTCCCCAAAAGATTTACTGCTACCGTTAGTCCCTTGCTCCTGTCGTACTTTTGTAGTGTGTGAGACACATGGGTTGCGGTGATTTTGTTCGCCACCAAATGGGAAAGATGAATGAGTGTTCATATATTACTACCTGAGCGGCTTGCTCTGTGAGATCAACTTATAAGGTTCCAAGCTTCTGTGGTTTTCTAACTGTGTCACTTGTTAAGGTGTCTATGAGTCATTCATAAGTAATGCCACAAGCCCTTATAGCATAAGAGTTTACGGCGACCAGAGCCAGAGGTTGCCTGATCTGTGTTTAACCAGATAAACGTAAAGCATACCCAATAGATGCTTGAATCTAATAATTGATACGTCTTCCCCAAGGCAAATTCCAGATAATATAAAGATTAATTTAGTAGACTATTCAAGTAGCGTAGGCAACAAATTGATAAAATGCCAGAATGCCCGCATAAAAAAAACTCCCCAACTCAAGTGTCAGAGCACAGAAGAACAAAAACACCTCTTATGCTGCGTTGCGGAATTTTAAATTCTCTCTGTTTTTGGAAGTTTTGATAAAATATTCTTATGACAACCGTTACCTCCTACTCCAATGCTCCTGATTTAGTAGCCGATGATTACATTGTGATCGGATTGGCAACTTGCTTTGTCAAAGAAGATGGAGAAGTATATCAGATCGAGGTTATAGAACCTATTGCCTCTGCATCACTGGAAACACTTGTTAAAGGTATTCCTACCTCCTTCAAGCTTGCTTGCGCCACAACTTTGGGATCTGTGCTGGACCAAGACAAATCTCAAATGCCTCCTGAGTTTCCCCAGACGGCTCAATTTGGTGATGATTTTGTGGAACGGGCGATCGCCGCAGCTCGCACATACAAGCGTCGTGAAGCTGCTAAATCTCTGATACCTTTGGGCACAACTTATACAGATTTTAAATATTCTACTGAACGCAAGCGGGTGTTAAATGTCTCGCGAGTTGTCACCAAAGAAGATAACGTCAAACAGCACCCCAATACTCATAAAGTTCTTTAATCGGTTATTTACTTTCAGTCTCAGAAATCACAATATAATTACTGATGACTGATGGTTGTTAACTGTTTACTGATTTGCTCATGCTAAAACTTTATGGCGGCGCACGTAGTCGTGCATCAATTGCTCAGTGGTACTTAGAGGAACTAGAAATTCCCTATGAATTTGTCAAGCTTGATATGCAAGCAGGTGAGCATCGTCAGCCTGAGTATCTGGCAATTAACCCAATAGGCAAAGTCCCAGCAATTGTTGATGGAGATTTCCAGCTTTGGGAATCTGGGGCAATTTTGCTATATTTAGCAGACAAGTATGGTAAATCTGCCCACTCTCCAGAGGAACAAGCCCAATTAGCTCAATGGGTGTTGTTTGCCAATGCGACTTTGGGACCAGGAATTTTTGGGGAAGAAAACCGAGAACGAGAAATGCCGAACTTGATGACTGTTTTGAATGGAATTTTCGAGCATCAACCTTTTTTGCTGGGTAATGAATTCACAGTTGCTGACGTGGCTGTAGGTTCTATTCTCTCTTACATTCCCATCCTGCTCAAGTTAGATCTAAGCCCCTACCCGGCTGTATTAAACTACATGAAACAGATATCTGAACGTCCAGCTTTTCAAATAAGTATAGGCGGACGCAGTTAATCACTCGCTTACGCTCATATTCGCTCATTCACTGATTCAAAAAAATAATTTTGAATCAGCGAATGAAGGGAATAGCGGATGGCTAACGATAATTTGTAAACTGCAAAGCAACCGGAAAATCTTCTTGCTTTAGGCGTTGGATGACAGCTTGTAAATCATCTTTATTTTTAGCAGTCACACGTACTGCGTCGCCTTGTATTGAAGGTTGTACTTTCTTAAATTCGTCACGAATCAACTTAGAAATTTGCTTAGCATTGTCCTGATCAATGCCTTTTTTAAGTTTGATTTCTTGACGAACCCGGTTTCCACTAGATGATTCTACTTTGCCAAAATCAAATATTTTCTGCGAAAGATTGCGCTTTGCTGCTTTTTCCCGCAGTATGTTGTGTACGGATTCTAAAGTAAAATCACTGTCGGTGTTCACCGTTATACTTTCTTCACCTAACTCAACAGTTGTTTGAGTATCTTTGAGGTCGTAGCGACTTTTAATATCTCGTACAGCTTGGTCAATAGTGTTGACCAATTCTTGTCTGTCAAAATCGCTCACAATGTCAAAGGAATACGTAGAAGCCATAGAAGATTCTAGATTTTAAATTTTGCATTTTGGATTGGTAATTGATTTTTATTAGTTGTTAGTGGTTATGGAATTTTTTACTAACCAATAAATGATTAACCACTAACTAATGCTCATTTGCTCATTAGCTATTTGCTTGAATGATGCTCAGGACAATAAGACTAGCAGATCCAAGGGAGCCGATGCCAAACATGAGCGAGCGTAAAACGGGTATATTCAAAATATAAAAAATGGAGTATAGCAACCTAGCTACAAGAAAAGCGATGGTAGCCGCTACAGCTAGGGGAGAAAAAACACCCGTTACGTATGCCATTAATGCTGCGGCCGAAAAAATCATAAACGCTTCATACGAGTTTTGGTGTGCCCAAGTTGCTCGTTGAGCGTATGGTGGTAGCTTATCAAACATGGCGCGGGGAGCAGACAAATCATACCCAACACGAACACGGGCATAAGCTACCACTAAAAACGGTAGATAGATGAGTGCTGCAGCAGCTGCAATAGAGTACAAAAAAATAGTCATTAGTCAAATACAAAAGTCAATGACACATGATTAATCAAAGTAGAATAATGTCACCACCTTTCTTTGTTCTTCTGCATCTTTACAAGTTTGCAGCAGGATGCCGCTGTCGTGAAATGCAAAACATATCAGTTGCTGGCAGCGGGAGACAATCTCCTTGTTGCACAAGTAACTGGCTTCGGCAAGAGACATATGATCCTTGCTAGCATTTTCCACTAGATGCATCACCTTTTCTAATTGCTGACGCGATTCATGAGGTTGGCGTTCTAAACTTTGAGGTAGAATCACCGTTAACAAATTCGGATCAGCCCGCATTGCTCCCCTAATAGCAGCTGAATTTGTACCCGTAGCGCCAGAGGTGATCATTCGATTACCGGATAAAACCAAGGCGTAGGTCATCATCTCAATTAGATTCTGATGGGTAATGGGGACATGACGGGAACCCAGCAAGGCAATTCGCTTAGAACCTGTTTGCTGGATTGTCGCCAGTTCTTGCGCTAATGTATCGACGTTGATAAGGTCTGTTGACTGACTCAAAGACGGACAAAATCAGATTAAACGACCTAGCTATTGTAACAGACGTAGGGGAGTTCTCTGTCAGCGATTTGTCATGTAGTCATGCTATTTTTCTATTTGCTTAACTTAATAGCCCAATTGCTTGTTCACACCAAGCAAGCCAATATGTTTCATAACTTATGCCATTGAGTAGAGTCAGGTACTGAAATTTTGCTTGTTCTGGCAGTTGTTGAGGATTTTTGAAGTATTGTTGCTCTAAAACTTTGTATGTAGACAATTTTTCTTGGTGGCTGTGACGATGACGCTCTAACTCTTCCAAAATTGTCTGCTTTTGAGCAACATAACCGCTAAAAATTTTCACCAGTAAATCGTCTTTTATTGGTGTGGGTTCACATGGCTGTGCAATCCACTTCTTAAGCTGCTGTTTACCCTCTTGTGTAACTTGGTAAAGCTTTTTATCTGGGCGTCCTTCTTGCGGTATTGTCTCGGAGGCAATCCAGCCTTGAGCTTCGAGTTTAGATAACTCCCGATAAATTTGCTGGTGACTTGCTGACCAGAAAAAGCCGACTGAACCATCAAATTGCTTGGCTAAATCATACCCACTACAGGAATGATCCACCAGAGATGCCAATATTGCGTGAGCTAAAGCCATAGGAATTCTCCTTGACATATGCAACTAATTGAATATATTTTATTTATATGCAATTAGTTGCATATTTACAAGTTGCATACAAAGCTCCTCAAAACTCTCAACACAAAGGAAAAACGTCAAATGGTATTAGTTTCAGTCACACGCTTGCATCTGGTGTCACCTCGTTATTTTCCAGGCTTTTTATGGCACACTGCGCTTTCATCATGGCAAATCGTTAACATTCCTGGGTTTTTGGGCGGTCAACTTATAGGTGACAAGCAGGCAGGCGCTTGGACTGTGACGCTTTGGAAGGATGAGTCAGCAATGCGACAGTACCGTAACTCTGGGGCACATCGCCAAGCTATGCGATATCTGCCCCGTTGGTGTGATGAAGCCGCAGTTGTTCACTGGCAGCAAGAAGATACAACTTTACCTGAAGCCTCAGAAGCTTACCGCCGAATGGTGTCTGAGGGACACTTCACCAAAGTGCTTCAGCCATCAGATAATCAGCAAAAGCGGCAAATTCCAGAACCAGCATCACCAAAGGGAGTACCACTACATCCCAGAAAAAAAAGTAAGGGTACCGCATCCCAGTACGATACCCCTACTCTCGATCTTCATGACTGAATCGAACTTAGTGTTAAAAATTTTCAAGATATCGCCGCAGCTGGATTTAAATTCAGCAAAGCAAGCAAGCGATCAACATCAAAATGTTGAGCCATGAGATGGCGAATGCACTCGACTTTTAGGGGTTCATGGACACGAACTGTACCAAAAGTGCGGTCGATAATTTCCACAGTTGTTAAGGTATCTAAATCAACTGATAAGATTGGGATTTCAAGTTCTTCTGCACGATTGAGGATGAAGGAGGGAGGAGGTAATTGTCCGGTGAGGATTAGGCATTGGGTGGAAGTTTCCAAAGCCGCTTGCTGAATTTCTACGCGATCGCCCCCTGTAACTACTGCCATATTCCGGCGCATAGCAAAATACTTCACCGCTGCATTCACATTCATCGCCCCAATTGCCAAACTTTCCACCATCAAATCCAGGCGATCGCCACAACAAAGAACTTCAGCCTTTAACTGGTTTACCAGTTCGCGCACGCTAACACTGCATAACAATACACTTTTCGGTAACATCCCCAGCACAGGGATACCCTGCTGTTCTAGAAATGGACGAATAGTGGTGTTGACGGCTTGTAATTGTTCTGCGGGGATATCGTTGATCACAACACCAACTAAGCGATCGCCCAGACGCTGTTTAGCACACAATAGTGCTTCAACTAAAAGCAGCGATTTGTAACGGGCTACTAAAAGTATCGCAGCATCCACCACTTCTGCTACTTGCAGCAAAGACAAATCAAACAAACTGCCTTCTTCTAAGTTACCTGGACCTTCTAGTAACACCAAGTCGCCAACTTGTATTTGCGAATATTGCACTTGCAGCAAGTTTTGGTAGTTGGTTTTGTCTAACCCTTGCAAACGTTTTTGCACGGCGACTTCATTTAAAGCCAGCATCGTGGCTGCAACGCGGTTTTTTGGTAAGTTGAGATTGTTAGCAATAAATTGAACATCCTCCTCAACCATCGTTCCTGCAGATTCACTTAAACAAGTACCTAGCGGTTTGCCATAGGCAATGTCCAGCCCGTTTTGTTGTAGTTGATAAGACAAACCTAGGACTGTTGCAGATTTACCACAGTAAGCCTCCGTAGATCCAATTAATAAATACTTAGCGGATTTTGGCACGCATGCACTCCTACTTTACAAAAGTTTAGGTAACTTTCAACATTTAGCAGTCAGTTTGATTTTAGCTGTAGATAGCCTATCCACAAAACTTACGGACACGCTGCTTTGGGATTCGCACAATTTTTCTATAGGAGGCACAAAAAAGCAAGGTATACGAGCTTTGCCGGTACCGCTCAAGGGAACTCCTACTCAACCATAGGAATAATTGCTCAACTTAAGGAAATGTTGATGATTCTAACAACAGCTTTTTTTTACGGTAGCATAGCCAAAACCGACAATGATAGAATGACCTGGTCAAAATAGCGTATAATACTTCACTCAAAACGCAGAAGTTTGCGGTAAAATACTTGAGAAAAATCAGTGACGTGATAGCGTTCGTAATTTTCTATGAATTCAATTAAAAAATTAATAAACTCAAAGCTTGCCATCATGACTTCATAACTCAACTCGGCGTTGCCATCAAACTGCATTCGGCAACGGGTTAAGTCTGAGGGCAGAGTCGCAACATTCCAAGTGGCGACAAAGGGAATGTTATCACTGCCTTCTATCTTGCGGTATCCCTCCAAAACACCCTTTTGATAAAGACTAATCGCATAAGGTAAGAAGTTACGCTTGTTACCCTGAATGTAGGGCAAGTAGACGCTTGCTTGTTGTTGAGTAGCGGGGTGCAATTGTTCAAATGACATTTTATAAATACTCCTTAAGTAACTTGACTCTTTGCGTAGTTTAATGATTTGTGTCCTCAAAAAGGGGTGTAAGGGGGTAAGGGGAGCCAGTGCACAGGCTAAGTTTCCCGACAGCCAGGCATCTGGCTCACGCCACATGCACGCCACTTGCTACAACGGGGGGAACCCCAACGCCAGATCCCTAGGTCGGGAAACCCTCCTGCAGGACTGGCTCCGCAAGGCGCTGCTCTCCGCAACGCAGTGGCTCCTCAACGCGCTTAACCCGCGCAGGGTGAGACAGCGCTGCGGGAGGGTTTCCCTCGTGCCGGCTCTGCGTAAGCGTAAGCGCACGCCCAGAGGGCGAACGCGTAGCGTCTGGTGCAGGAGATACCCGAAGGGCAGTGGCTCCCCTACACCCCTAGTTTTGCTTAAAGTGCGCACTGGCTCGTTTGTGTCAAGAAACTTAATCGAGCACTGGCTGACTTCTCAATTTTGACTTTTTGTTTAAAGATGTCCTAAATAACACTTAAGTGCTTTTACCCTATGGCTCCACTGGTTGCAAACTACTACTTAACCTACCGTTGTAATGCTAGATGTCATTTTTGTAATATTTGGTCACTCGAACCTGGAAAAGAAGCAGATTTTGAAACAATCAAGCACAATTTGAAGGATTTACGCCGCTTGGGAGTCAGATATGTGGACTTTACAGGTGGTGAACCACTGCTGCGGAATGATGTGGGAGAAATTTATACAGAGGCGAAACGTCTGGGTTTTGCCACCAGTATGACAACAAACACCATTTTGTATCCGAAGAAAGCTAAGGAAATTCGGGGATTAATAGACTATTTAAATTTTTCCTTAGATGGTTCAGATGCTGAGACTCACGATCAATCTCGCGGAGTCAAAATTTTTGACAACTTGGTTGAGTCGGTGGCGATCGCCAAGTCTTTTGGAGAATACCCTGTACTCAACCACACTGTCACCGCTCAGAATTACCAGCGGATAGAAGAAATTGGAGAATTAGGCAAAAAACTTGGTGTTCGGGTTTGGCTAAATCCAGCCTTTACAGCACACGAACACTACAACTCGAACAAAAATCCGACACCAGAAATGGTAACGGCAATAGAAGTCACTGCGAAGAAATATAACAATGTCGGTTACAATAAGGCTGCACTAGCTTTTATTGAGGCTGGGGGCAATGATACACAAAATCCCCGCTGTAAAGCGGTAGATGCTGTCATTGCTATTTCTCCTAACGACGAATTGCTGCTACCTTGCTACCACTTCGCTCAAAGTGGAGTTCCCATTAATGGGCGACTTTACGAACTGTATCGCGAGTCTGAGGAAGTTGAAAAATACCGCCAGTCTCAAGGTAAGCTCAAGGTATGTGAAGGATGCACAGTTTGGTGTTACCTAATACCCAGCTTCTTTATGGGTGTAGATAAATATTGGTGGTTAAATCAAGTAACCTATGCCAGCGAATTCCTGGCCCGAAAACGATTCTTACAACGAGCTTGATCCGCTCAATTCCCTATTATCTGATCTATCTGGTTCAGAGGAGTTGGAGGAGGAGACATCCGTAAGCGTGTTTCCTCCATCCCGGTTTCAAGGTCGTAGACGCAAAGCCGCTCTAGTTTTGACGATAGTCTGGAGTGGTACTATCGCTCTGCATTTAGTTTCCTGGGGGAGTTTGTTTGTATTGGGACTGACCACTATCATAGGATTTCATGCCTTTGTGGTAGTGTTCGCCCGATCCAAACCCCACCCAGAAGAAATGCAGGGAGATTTGCCATCTGTGTCTGTGTTGGTGGCAGCAAAAAATGAAGAAGCAGTTATAGGCAGATTAGTCAAAAATCTTTGTAATCTAGATTACCCAGAAGGGGAATACGAAGTCTGGATCATTGATGATAACAGCAGCGATAGGACGCCGCAGTTACTATCAGAACTAGCCCAAGAATACGACCAACTGAAAGTACTGCGACGAAAGCCAGAAGCAGGAGGAGGAAAATCAGGAGCGTTGAATCAGGTGTTAGCGCTGACAAAAGGAGAAATTTTGGCGGTATTTGATGCCGATGCCCAAGTTTCACCAGATATGTTACAGCGTGTCATACCGTTGTTTCAACGAGAGAACGTAGGTGCCGTGCAGGTACGAAAGGCGATCGCCAACGCCAAAGAGAATTTCTGGACAAAAGGTCAAGCCTCAGAAATGGCATTTGATACATTCCTACAACACCAACGGAGTACGAATGGTGGTATTGGCGAACTACGGGGTAACGGTCAATTTGTCCGGCGAAAAGCACTTTTGTGTGGCGGTGGCTGGAATGAAGAAACAATTACCGATGATTTGGATCTGACACTGCGCTTACATCTAGAAAAATGGGAAGTGAAGTGTGTATTCAACCCAACGGTAGAAGAGGAAGGTGTGACTAATGCGATCGCCCTTTGGCATCAACGTAACCGTTGGGCAGAAGGTGGATATCAGCGGTATCTAGATTACTGGGATTTGATTCTCAGAAATCGCATGGGTACGCGTAAAACCTGGGATCTATTCGTGTTTATGCTGATTCAGTACATTTTACCCACAGCTGCTGTGCCAGATTTATTGATGGCGATCGCACGACATCGTCCACCCATTTTTAGTCCAGTGACAGGCTTGACGGTAACGATGTCAATGGCAGGTATGTTTGCTGGTCTAAGACGTATACGTCAAGACAATAAATTCCAAATATCTACTTATTTTCTGCTGCTCTTACAGGCATTGCGTGGCACATTTTACATGCTCCATTGGATAGTAGTCATAAGTAGCACAACCGCCCGGATGTCAGTACGTCCCAAGCGGTTGAAATGGGTAAAAACAGTACATCAAGGCAAAGATGAAGAATGAACGTACTGACCAGTTAGCAGTTAGCAGTTGTCAGTAGTTATCAAAAAGAACTCAGGAGGAGCGCTAGCCATGCAGGAGGTGAGTCCAGCGTGCTTTTGGTAGGGTTTCCAATGCCAGATACCTCTGTCGGGAAACAAGGACTATGGCACAAAATGCCACGCTGCTTTGAACAGTACTGGCTCCTCGTTCCGGCTCTGGCAAACCCGACTTAGGTGTCTGGCGTTCCGAAGAAATGAATATTACGAAAAAACTGGCTTCGTGAATAACTGACTCTTGAGTATAAATGTTTAAAACCCTCTCCGTGTGGGAGGGTTTTAATTTGGAAGAGGTCAAAATCCTGTCCCAAATTTTTATTTTGACTTCTAAGTTGTGACTTCTTCTCCAATTTGTTCAGTGTTGACTGTTCACTGATTTAAAACTCATCATCAGCTTCTGGTTGATCTTCACACTCACTTGGGGTTGTTGAAGTTGAGCGTTCTGTGTCATGTGTCAATGGGATGACTTCTCCATAAAAGAACTGTGCCAGATTTTGTGCGGCGGCTGTGACTTCATCAACTTCCCAATCGGGTGTGGACGCGGATGGTTGAGTTGGGGAGGGTGGATCACTGCGATGAGTTGTGTGTGAACTTTCCACCGCAGGAGTATTTGCTGGATTTGGGGATTTTGTTATCGGTGGTTTGGTTGATTTGGGAACTTCTGGAGAAGGCGCGGATGGAGGTTCATAACTCGGACGAGTCGTGGGCTTTTTTTGACGAGAAGTTTGAGGTCGGGCAGAAGTTGATGTCGTTGCTATTTCTAGGTTTATCTTGACTTCGCATTTAAAAGTTTTCTTAAATGCTGCTGCGATTATGGGAAGATCTAATTGTACTTTTTTATACCATGCTTTTGGAATAGCAACACGAGCTACAGTACCATCAAATTCTACAAGATAGCACATTTGACGAAATAGCTCTCGTGTTGAGATTGGTTCGAGATTACTCAGCACTTCTTGCCAAACCTGAGTTAAGTCTATTTCTGTGCTCTGACTAACTTCCTGTGTTTGGGATACTGAAATAGGTACTTCTATTTCAGGCTGTGGTTTTGGAGGATTAGGAGAAATCGGGGTTCGTTGTGGTGATGAGGGGGTAGCAGGAGTTTTTGGTAAGGTATGGGTTTGGTCAATTTTAACTGGTTCTACAGTTTTTGAATTGTTTTCTGGTGCTGATACTGAAGGTGGTTCACGGCTTGTAATTGAGTTTTGTTCACTTTTTCCTAAAGATGGTGAAACTGTAGGCAGCGAAATCGTTGGTACGGAAACTGCGCCTCTACCGTTTTGCGGAACTGAGATATGAGCTGAGGGTAACAATCCCAGCAACGTCACCTCTAACCACAAACGCGGTTGTGTGGTGTTTTTTAGTTGCACTTCAGCGGTTCGCAAGTGTTGCTGTCCCACCAAGATTGTGCTGATGTCAAAGTGTTGGGCAAAATCAATCAGTGCTTCCCAAGTTTGGGGAGTACAAGCAACTAAATCGTTGCGATTAGAGGCAGTTTTGGCGATGAGTAAATCTCGGTAAAATGCAGCGAGATTTTGGAGAATAATCAAAGGTTCTCGACCGCGATCTAAGATTTGACGAGCGCAATCTAAAACAGCTTCTGGGTTGTTAGAGGCGATCGCATTCAGCAAGAAAAGTAAATCGCGTTCGCTAACTGAACCAACCAAATCCCAAACTCGCTCAGGTATGATTTCACACGACAATAAACTTAACTGATCGAGCAGACTTTCTGCATCTCGCAATCCGCCTTGAGCAATTTGGGCTATTAAGGTTATCGCTTCGATAGTAATATCAATATTTTCTTTGTAAGCGATGTGACTCAAGTGTTTCGTCATCGCTTCTAAATCTATTCTGCGAAAGTCGAAGCGTTGACACCGAGAAATTATGGTAGGTAAGACTCGTTGCGCGTCAGTTGTTGCTAGTACAAAGACAACTTGTTTCGGTGGTTCTTCGAGTGTCTTTAGTAGCGCATTGAATGCTTGTGTACTGAGCATGTGACAGTTATGCAAGGAAAGCCCGTTAGCAACAAAGTTATGATTATCCTCAACTTCGATATCATAGACTCGCTCAATTTCACCCAGATGAACAGATTCAACAGTTTCTAAACTTGTAATCCATTGTGGGAATTGAATATCTTTGAAGGTCTGAGATCCATTTTTTACTGCTTGCACCCACGTTAATGTAGCAGTATGTCTTGTCTCCGTTACTTCTGCTGTAAACTTTTGTTGTTGAATACCCCATTGCTGCAAGCCAATCGCCAAGGATTTGATTTTCTTCGGGAGAAAATCCCTCTGTGTGTAATCTAATCCTTGGACTTCCTGAAGTGGTAAAACTGAGTGAGCCGTCGTCCATGTACCACCAAGCAAGTCCTTCTGGAGTAACTTGATTGAGCCACTCCATCGAAACCCGTTTTTTATCCCCACTGGGTTTGACGATATCAAAAACTTCCCTGAGTTGAGGATGGCAGGATGTGTTGCAATAGACCGCGATATTTCCAGAACCGTAGCCTCTGTTAGGTGCTGAGAAAAGTTTTGGTCGGAGTACTGCAAGGCGTTGGGCTTTGTATTCCAACCATTTTTGCTGCTGCTGTCCATGTCCGAAAGCCAATCTAGGGAATCTACTGAATTTATTTGGGTAAGTGACGGAGCAATCTCCCAGTAGCGTTCCGTAAATAAGTCCCAGTGTTTCTGGTTGGAGAACTTCGGCATTGGCAAGGAAATGTTCTGTTCTAAGTTCCCAAATTCCGTGCCCTTTCTTGTATGGATGTCTTTTCCAGTGAGACTGCATGCTACCAAGTCCTCTACCTTTTTGTTGTAAAAAGGTAGGGATATCAAGTTTTTCTGTGCAACCACAGGCACATAAGGGACGGAGTAATTCAGCTTCTTTAAGGATGGATTCCAGATCGTATGTTTTTTGCCCGTAGGTATTACCTTTAAATTGGTGCCCAGGAACAAATCTCCGAATGCGTCCATCTGTGCCAAATTTGTAGATGAGAGTACCGCATCCACATTCACAGGGGATAGTATCCTCATTCCTTCTTTTACGTCTTTTGCTGGTACCCATCCCTGGTCTGTTTTAATTAAATGATTGCCCGTGCATTTGATTTCTCGGTTAGTTGTTTTAATAACCAGAGTTTGACGCTCACCCTGATCTAGCCATCTCAGAACTTTCTTGAATTCCCACTTGAGCGATGAATCGTTATAACTAAGAACCCTTTTGCCTTTGATATTGGGATCATCTATTCTAACAAGTCCCCTATCAGTCAAGACCAAAGAGTCTCCAGTCAGGCACTCATCGATAACATAAACTTTGTACCGACACTGTACGGGAGCAAATTGCGCTCTTTCTATTATTTCGCGAATATTATCAACACCAGTGTTGCTGGCAGCGTCTATTTCAATAACATCTAAAGAATAGCCCTTAGTAATTCCCTGACAAACATCACACACACCACAGGGTTGAGGCGTGGGTTTGTCACTTTTGAGACAATTAAGCGATTTTGCCAAAATGCGAGCACTGGAAGTTTTCCCTGTACCCCTGGGACCGGTGAACAGGTAGGCAGGGGCTATTTTGGCGGCGCGGATAGCGTTTGTTAGGGTGGTAGCGATCGCCTCTTGTCCCACCAGTTCAGCAAAACTCTTTGGGCGATACTTGTGGTGCAGGGGTTCGTAAGACATAGATGAGGATGTCAATGCCTTTGATGGTTAATAACTAGCACCCATGACTTTGGGTTAGATCATTTTAAATTTATGACGTAACTTCAGGTATTGATGATTCTTTTTTATAGTACAAATATACCATACAGCCAAGAAAGTCTAGCTTGGGGATATCATCCGACTTGATGCTAATTTTCTTGACTAAAGTGAGCGAAAAATTTTGTGTCTGTATATTCTACTCGATATTCGTAAAACTTCAGAGTGTAGTTGACAAACGTCTAGCAGGTTGTCCTTAGACACCGCTACAATCTATGATGACCACCAACACTTACGGGTGCGGGAGATGCTCAAGCGGTTAATTCAATGGTTCAAAAAGTTTTTGCAACGTTTGTTTGGCTCAAATCAGAGTCCAGCTAAAACACGGGAAAACGTTCATAAAGAACCGCCTCCACCTTTAAGCGATACAGATTTGGAATTTCTGTTTACAGAACTATTAGAAGGTGTGTATCAAGCACGAGGACAAGCATGGGCGCAGAAATGGCTAAATAATATTGAACATCGCGTCCCAGAAGAACGTTGGGTGCAGTGGTTGGAACGTTTTGGTGCAAGATTGTTAGCATCACCCACACCCAATAACGAATTAGCTTCGCGAATGGTACAACTAGGTGAGTTGGAAATTGGAGAAGTGGGAAACGTCGCCTATGATATTGGGATGCAGTTGTTAACGCGCACAGCTGCCGAGCCAATCTGGGAGTATACTGGGCCAGATGCACTCAAGCAAACTCCTGTAACGACACAAACTCAAAATCAGCAACACGATGATATGGAAGAAGAAAATCTTCCAGAAGGAGAATACCAAAGTGTTACTTTAGATCAGTTATTTGTGCTGATACAGCAAGACGAGAATTTACGCAAGCAAATTTGCGAGCAATTAGGAATGGAGACAGACGATCCACAAATAATTATCCAAGCTTTGCTTGATCAATTCCAAGCGGCGAATGAATCTACTACAAATCAAGCTGAATCGTAATTCAATCCTTGACGATCAAAGTATTTTGTAGATGAAAATACCAGATTTTAGACATCTGGGTAAAATTTTGTGTACGAGTTTGTGACTTAAGTAAAAATACTTAAGTAGTAAACAATTTTCCTTATGTGAGTGTTAGTATGGTATGTTATATTTTCAACTGACTGTGCGATCGCTCATTCAATTGTTATAGGTTTTTAAGTCAACATAACTTTTTAACACTGTGCTCGCTAAAATCTGATGATGACCAATCTAATCTCCAATAATTGCCGAAATGCTCAAGTGGCTACTTAAGTGGATTAAGAAGTATTTGAAGTTCTTTTTCAAGAAAAAGCAGACTCGTTCTGTATATCGCGCAGAAGAACAAAAGATGACACCTCCACCCGCATTGACAAATGCGGATTTAGAATTTCTATTTACCCAACTGCTGGAAGGTGTGCATCAAGGAAGAGGGCAACAGTGGGCGATTAAATATCTACAAAGAATGGAAAAGCGTATCTCCAATGATCGCTGGATAGATTGGCTACTAGATTTTGGGGAAAGATTGTTAAAATCGCCAGCACCAAATAACCAATTAGCAGAACAAATGGTGCAACTAGGCGAGTTGGGTGTTGGGAAGGTTGGAGATTTATCTTACGACATTGGCATACGATTGTTGACGCGAAACTTAGACAATTCGTATTGGGAAAGTGATCAAACACAAGATACGCAAACCATAACTGATACAACAGTGCGAACCCAATTAGAACAGGGGTTGACACAAAACAAAAGCATAGAGGATTCAGACAATATTTCTGCAGCGATGCCTGCACCCTTTTTCAATCCTCCACAAGAAGAGTATATCAACAATCAAGAACAATTTATATGGCAATTTGATCAACCAGGTGTTGATTTGCTAATACCAGAATCTGCCTGGACTTCATCAGATGAGCAAAAGGAGGAAGAATCCTACTACTACGGGGTAGAACAAAGCGTGCAAGCAGGTTCACAAAGTCCTACAACCCAAGATTTTTCCGATCTTCAGTCACCAATTGCTGTCAGGCTGGATGAATTGCTAGTTAGGTTAGAGCAGAGTACAAGTTTAGTTGAGGAACTGGCTTCTGGGTTAGGCTCTCAAAGCGAAGCATCAATAAATACAACTTTACCAAAAAATCAACAAAAAACGACTTTAGAACAAGCAGAAGCTTGGTTTTACGAAGGTCTTAACCAAGCTAAAACAGGTGATTTATCAGGAGCAATTGTATCTTACAACAAAGCTATAGAAATTAATCCCAACTCGCAGGAATATTGGTTTAACCGAGGGCTAACACTATTTTATTTAGGAGAATTTAATGATGCGATCGCATCTTACGACGAAGCAATTGCACTTAAACCAGACTTTTATAAATGTTGGTATTACCGAGGCGGGGCATTAGGTGAACTAGAATGCTTTGAAGATGCAATTTTGTGCTTTGATAAAGCTATAGAAATTAAGTTTAATTACCCAGAAGCTTGGTCTGGCAGAGGTATAGCATTGCAGAGATTAGGGCGTCCATCGGAAGCCGTTGCCAGTTACGATAAAGCAACCATACTGCAACCACAAGACCAAGATAATTGGTATTATCGAGGTCTGGCATTGGCGCAGGATGGACGAAATTATGATGCGATCGCCTCATATGAGAAAGCTTTAGAAATCCAAAAGGACTTTCACTTAGCTTGGTACAAACGAGGTGTGGAACTTTCTGATTTAGGAGAATTTGAAGATGCAATTGCCAGCTTAGAACAAGCAACAGAAATTCAAAGCGACTTCTCGGAAGCTTGGTACGCTTTGGCTGGTGCGTTGGAGAAAGTAGGAAAACATGAAGATGCGATCGCATCTTATGAAAAAGCGGCTCAAATCGATCCAAATTCTCATGAAGTTTGGATTGATAAAGGTGTGGTACAGTTCAGTTTGGGACGCTGGGATGATGCAATTTCATCCTGGGAAAAAGCTTTAGAAATCAAACCCGACTACTATTTAGGCTGGTTCAACTGTGCTGTGGCGTTGGACAATCTCGGACAGCGTGAAGAGGCAATTGCTTGTTATGATAAAGCGATAGAATTTTATCCTCAGTTTGAATTAGCTTGGTACAACCGAGCTATGCTGCTATTTTATTTGCAGAGATTTGAAGAAGCGATCGCCTCATATGATAGCGCTTTACAAATCAAACCTGAGTATTGGGAAGCCTGGATCGCCCGAGGGAATGCAGCAGAAAGTGTCGTTTATAGGAACAATTCACACTCTCGTTCAGCACAGGTGTATGAACAAGGGCTTGAAGAGAAATTAGCAAGCTATGAACAAGGGCTGAAATATGTTGATCAAAATACACAGCCAGAAGGTTGGGGCAGATTGCATCTCGCGCTTGGCAATGCCTATTACGATCAAGGTAAGAGACATTCTACACCCTCCTATTATTGGCAACAAGCCGTCACTGCCTACAATCAGGCGCTTCATACTCTCACACCTGAACCCTTTGCTTTACTACACCTGGAGGTTTTGCAAAACCTGATCAAAACACTTGTAGCTTTGGGGCAAACTTCCCAAGCGCAAGATTTTCATCTATATGGAACAGATTTCATACAATTTTTACTCAGCGAAACGACTCAATCTGATCAAGAGAAAAAACAGTTAGCACTCAAGTTTGCAGGTTTTGAACAGTTAGCAGTTGATATCGCTGTGCAGTCTGGTGAGATAGCGCAAGCTATAGAAATCGCCGAACGTGGCAAAAATGCTTGTTTAACTTGGCTTCTGTATGGTTGGACAGATGAAATCAAACCACTTAGCTATCAGTCAATTCAGCAGCTTCTTAATCCTACAACTGCAATTATTTACTGGCATATTAGCCCTTGCGCCTTACACACATTCATCATTAAATACAAGTCTCCAGAACCTATTCTCATTTTTAAACCCGTACTTGATAGGGTGATTGATCAACTGCCTTTACCCGAGATGGTACAACGCTTGGTTGAATTTGAAGATTGGCTAAAAGATTGGAATCAACAATACAGCTCATATCAACAACTTCAAACTAACGACGCATCAGACAAAAGTGTCCATCCATGGCAAGCAGAAATGGATAGATGGTTATTGAATTTGAAACAAATTCTCAACTTTTCTACAATTGTGAATGAGCTTGAGGACATCACCAATCTGATTTTAATTCCCCACCGCGACTTACACAGATTTCCTCTTCACGCCCTTTTGAATATTTCCTCTGTTTGGGAAGAACAATCCTCAAAGCAAAACAATTATACATGTACCTATCTACCTAGCATCCAAATCGGGTTTTCTTTCAAATCCCAACAACTCTTGCAGGTTCAAAACCAATCATTACTCATTGTGGAACCCCAAGAAAGCATAAATTATCCGACACCACAATTTGCTGAACTTGAATCTGAAGCTATTAGCCAGATGTTTACTTATTGCAGACGCATTCAAGGCTTACAAGCTACAAAACAACAGATAGAAAATGCTCTATCTGAAAATTACAATATTTTTCACTTTACAGGCTATGTAACTGATAATTTAAATCAGCCGCACAAATCAGAATTTCTATTAGCAGGTGAAGAGAAATTAACTCTAGAGGAAATCTGCAAAAAGCCAATTGCAAGTTATAACCTTATGACTCTTTTAACTTGTGAAACAACCATGACTAGCAACCAGAATATCACGACTGAATATGTTGGAATAGTCACTGCCTTTCTTAGTCAAAGAGTTAATCATGTATTGAGTACTGTGTGGAGTGTGGAATCAGCTGCTACTACTTTGGTTATGATAGAGTTTTATCTGCGGCTTCAACAAAATAAATCAGCAGCCAAAGCATTGGCGGAAACAACCGCGTGGCTTAAGGAACTGACTGCTGGTGAACTGAAACAATGGTATGAAGAATTACTCAACCAACTACCTCAAGAAGGGCAAAAAATTAGGGCAAGTTTAACAACAGAATTACATAGAAGTCGTGAAATGTCAGCCGAAACCAAGCTCTATAATCACCCTTACTACTGGGCAGCTTTTAAAATTGCAGGTAAGTTTTCTTTTTAAACAGTTCCCCTCAATAGCGGAAACGATTCTGACGCTGCTTTTGCTTGGCAACTGCTTTGCGTTTACGTTTTTGAAGGGGTGTTTCAAAGTGACGGTGTTTCTTCACGTCCGGAAAAATTCCTGCCTTGGAAACTTCTCGCTTAAATCTGCGGAGGGCTGACTCAATTCCTTCATTTTCGCCAAGAATCACTTGGGTCATTATTATCTCCTCCTTAAATTGATTAAATGAATAAATGGTCGGATAAGTTTGAGGAACGTAAGTTAAGCTGAAGCGCAAAAAAGGGCAGACTCTTTGTCTGCCCTTGAGACTTTAGAGTTAAATTCTTTATCGCAAAGCTTAATTAGTAGCCGCCGCGTCCGCGAGAAGAGTATCCTCCTCTATCTCTATCTCCACCGCCACCGCCACCGCCGTATCTACCACCACCACCACCAGATGAGCCTCTGTTCTCTTTGGGCTTAGCCTTATTAACCTTGAGGTTACGACCCATCCACTCAGCACCATCTAGAGCTTCTATTGCTGCAGTTTCATGTGCCTCTTCTGCCATTTCTATAAAAGCAAATCCTCGCACACGACCTGTTTCCCGGTCTACTGGCAATTGAACACTTTTCACCGTCCCATATTCTTCAAAAACCCGTCTGAGGTCATCTTGCTCAACTTGGTAAGATAAATTACCCACGTAAATCGACATGAAACATCTCCAGAATCAAATGTTGTAGAAAGTTAGATTCGGAGAGACGCTTGTAAATAGATAAACACAAACTACACAACCGAATATAATTCCTCGTTAGTAATTTTAGCATAAGATGACAAGATTCTGTTGTCTCTATGAAAAAAGTTCAGAAATGTTCAAATTGATTAACAACATAAGCTCTTGGCTTCCCAAGCCCCTTGCTTTGCAGCAGATTTAGCACCTGATTGTTGTGACAATAGTTATCACAAATTTGCGGATCACTACTATACTAAAGGGTGTTAAGGTACACAAGCCACTTGCTCGATTCGATGAAAAAGTTCTACATTCAGCTTATACACCGCAGGATAGTAAAATTTAATTCTCTCAAGTGACGCAAAAATTGTGCTGGCGGGAGAGACTAAAATTTCTGTGAGTATGTCATTCAAAAAAGTTTTTCTTTCTTGCTGTGAATCATAAAAATTAAAATAATCAGCTAAACAAAAAGCAGCTAGTCTTTTAAATCCTTGATTGATGAGATAATCACGATTGAGATTTTCATATTGGTCAATAGCTGCAACGGTTTCCTCAACTTTTGTACAAATTTCTTGAATATCTAAATTATCTGGTTCTAGATCCGTAGCTGTTTTGAGGAATTGAAAAGCTGCTCTCCACATATCAAAGTTACTAGACTTTGCAGCAATGTTTGCGATTTCGATTCCCATGTTAGCAAATCTACTAGCAGCGTATCGTCGAATGTCTGAGTTTTTCGGTAGTAAGGATATAATTCTCCTGCCTAAGATTTCTATTTTTTGTACTTCACCACTGTAAAAGTGAATGCGGCAGATAAAGAAAAGTGCTTCAAAGTCATTAGAATCAGCTTTCCCATCAGCACCAATAGCACGTTCTGCCCAAGCAAGTGCTTCAGAGTAATTTTTTTGATCAAGATAAGTTTCCGCTATATCTAAATAGGGTGCAGAATTAAATGGTTCTAATTTGACTACTTGCTGAAAGGAGTCACGAGCATTATGATAAATTGGAATTTTACTAAAATCTTCATTATCGGAACATTCAGCTTGCAGTTTGTAAGCAGAACCCAAGTTACTCCAATAAAGTGTCATGTTTGGATTAGTTTTCGTTAGTGCTGTGTAGATTTTCACAGCAAAATCCCAATTTTCAGTGTGAATGTAACAAAGACCGAGTAGATGACGAGCTATGTCAATTCTTGGTGCTAATACAAGAACTTGCTTAAGTAAAGGAATGGCGTTTGACCACTCTTCTACCTGCATTTTATTTTGAGCTTGCGAGATCAGATCTTTAACTTGTTCGCCATACTTCTGCATGGCGTCATAATTTTCTCGTGATTTTGAGTCGAAGAGCGTGTTATACGCTATCCGAATTTGTTGAAACCGTTCTGGATCTTTTTCTGGAGAATATTTACGAACTAACTGAAAATAAGCTCGTTTTATTTCATCAGCAGATGCCTGAGAGGAAATTTCCAGGATATGATAGAGTTCATATACCATCTATGATTATTCCATGTGATTTTCTAAATCAAACAATAAGTCCACAAGGCTATCGCCTGCTTTTTGAATTTCTTGAATATTGTCATTCATGAGAGCTTTTTTGAGTTCCATAACAATATCAGATAACGGCGATCTTTCTTGAGGAGGTATTCCAGCCATATACCTTTCTGCTTTATTAATAAGTCCTTCGTATTGTCTTGCTTTAGCATTTTGCTTCCACAGTTCTTTGAGACGAGAAGCAGCATCAGCTATATCTTTGTTAGCCATGCGCTTGGCTGAAGAACCGTAAGATAGCTCTACACTTTTATTAATATTAGGAATAGTCGCTTTTAGTTTAGCTATCCCATTAATGTCATAAGAAAATTCCACTTGCACTGCATAGGGAATACCATCAACAGCTGGAGGAATATCTGTGATCTGTGCTTCTATTCCTGTGTCAATAGCTTCATTTGGTAGCTTTGCTCTCCCTGTGTTGTCTTGATAGAGACGAATTTTTAACCGCTTTTGATCTGGTTTCAAAAGAGTGTAAGTTTTCAGAGTAGAATAAGGAATCGTTGTATTGGGTTGGATCAAAGGTTCATAGGTAAGCATATACTGTCCACCTACGTAACTCACCACTTCAATACCCAATCCAAAAGGAGCTACATCGGTGAGAATAACACCGGAATCCTGAGGAATGAAACCTTTGGCTAGAGCAGCATGAATAGATGCACCAACACCCACAGCTAAGTCTGCACCAACATCAAGTGCTTTTCCTTGTTTACCAAACATCTGGACGACTAATTGGCGAACAGCAGGAATGTAAGTTGTTCCACCTACAAGTAATACTCGATTGATTGTACTGGGGTGCAGATTTTTGGCATTTAGTGCTTGATGGATGCAGTCTCGCGCCTTTTGCAGTAGAGGTGCGATCGCCTGCTCAAACTCTTGCTGCGTCACTTCCACCTCTAAGTCAAGAAATTCACCATGACTTGCTGCAAAATACGGGATTCGTACATCATACGATTGTTGTGTAGAAAGAACTTTTTTAGCTTTTTCTGCAGCTTCTTTCAGTGCACCATGAGCTTTTTGAGAAATTTCTGCCTCAGGATTTTCTGTCTTAAATTTTCGATGAAGTAATCTTATCATTGCTTCATCGAAATCTTTACCCCCCAATTGAGGATTTCCGAAACTACACTTTACATCAAGAACACCTGCAAGCATTTCCAGTACAGTGATATCTAATGTACCACCACCAAAATCAAAGACAACAAGCTGTTCTTCAACATCAATATTTTTGATTCCAAAAGCTAAAGCGGCTGCTGTTGGTTCATTTATCAGGCGAATAATTTTTAATCCTGCCAATTCACCTGCATTGAGTGTAGCTTGTCGAGCCGCATCTGGAAAGTTGGCTGGAACAGAAAGGACGACTTCTCGAATTTCTATTCCTAGTGCAACTTCCGCATTTTCCTTAAGTTGACGAAGAATTAAAGCAGAAATTTCTTCAGGTCGATACTCTTTCTCTAGCAGTTTTATTGTTTCTCCAGTTCCCATTTTCCGCTTGATTTCACGAGACCCTCGATTTGAGACATCAACCCAACTCCTGGCATTTTCTCCCACTAAGATTTCACCTTTTTTATTAATAGCAACAATTGAGGGAATAATCGCCATTTTTGTCACAGGATCAGGAATCGGAAATGACTCATTATTTCGGTAGACGCAAATTTCAGATGTCGATGTTCCTAAATCAATTCCGATAGCATAATTTTTTGTCATTGCCTAACTAATTCCTTTATCACTGTAAATTTTATAAGCTGTCATGCTAAAAAAAGTGCATACACTCAACAAGCTATGCACTTTTTTTTGTACCTCTTGCAAAAAAGTAACAGGCGCTCATCCAAAGCGTATGCCTAGAGCATATTTTGATTTTTTCCTGTTATGGTGCTAGTTATTTTGCTACAACAACCTTTGCTTTCTCAAGAACTTTGTCACCAATTTTGTAACCCCAACTGATACATCTAACGATATTGCCTGGTATTATATCTGATTCTTCCTCATCAATTGCTTCATGAAATCTTTCAGAAAGAGATTCTTTTTCTTGTGGAATGATACGCTCCATTCCTAAATTCAGAAATATTCCATTATAACCATCTAATATTCTATTGATTAACAGTTTGTGTTCATCTGTTTCGTAATCAACTGCCCTCTCTAATAACCGAAAAAACTCTATGGCTGACTGTTCCCAATAGTTAATCTTTCGTTGCAGTTCCCCATTCTTCTGACGCTGCTCCACAAGCATGTTTTCCACAGAGTTCTTAAAATCGTTCAGTTCTGCCAATGTGTATTCAAGTTTTTCATTTAATTCTTTAATCGCAGCAGTATTATCTAGAATTGCGTTAGTATTTGTGTAAGAAGCACGTTGTATTTTTATTTGTTCAGATACATATTCATTTAAAGATTCTTTGATAGATTTTTCTAGATTATTTTTCAAGAGATTATCTAAATAGCTCTGTAAATTATCATTGAGTAAGTTCTGTAAAATTTTCTCTAATTCTTGAAAATCTTTATTGTTATTGTGACTGAAGCTCATCTCATTTTACCAATAATAAAAATTATGTAAAGTTTCTAACTGTTCAATCAAATATATGCTACTGCTAATATTAGCTAATTGATCACAATGATAACAAAGCAGTTCGCTATAGCAATCCTAATTGATTTGCCCTACGGGCACCACTGGCGTATGCCTACGGCACGCTACGCGCTCCGTGAAACTTTTATATATATATGTGTTTCTTGGCGTCCTAGCCTGCGGAGGCGTTTATGTCCTGCGGACACGCACTCGTCGCACTCAAAGAACGCACTCGCGTGTCGCCAAGGGCGGTTAATATTTATAAATCCAATATAGGAATTCGGTTTTATTTATGAACTTACTCGTGTAGACGCTTAACATCAGAGCAAATATACATAATGTAAGGTCTTTAGTGTATTGCAAATTGAAAATCGCTATGATTCATTTGGTCAAGGGATTTACAAGTGATACTATGTTAGAGTCATGGCTTAATGCTCGCTCTCAATGAACAAACCACTGAATGAAGCGCTTTCTCTTGAGATTGCCCAACGTGTAAAAAGCAAAGCTAAAACTCCGTTTGATAATGCTTACAGAGCAGCATTAGCGACTGAGGGAGCAATTTACGTACAAGGTTTTTTAGTTTTTGCTGGCAAGCCATACAAACCCATCGAACACGGTTGGATGGAATTGGAAGATTGTATTGTCGATCCAACATTAGCGTACCTTAACAAGAATGCTCAACAACTTTGCTACTTTACAGCACAACGTTTCACCGTGAAGGAACTAAAAGCAATCATAGAAGAATCTAAAGAAGATTATCCAGAAGATGATCCATTGCCAATTTATGGTGATCCACCTTACGAGTATTACGGGAATGTGATGTTGGGTGCTAAGGATTACTTAGAGGCTTATCAAGCAGCAGAGGCTAAGTGCAGAGAATTGAATCAGAAAAATGCTGATAAAAATTAACGCAGTCCTACTTCAATTCGATTTACCATCACTGCCAAAATATTCTCTATAACCGCAAATTTTGTCTCCCCGCACATCAAAGGAAACTGCTACCCGATTTTTGTAAAGTTCTCCAAACAACGTTCCCTCATCGCGGAACTCAAACACGACTGTTGTCTCGTTACTTGTAACGTGCTCTAAAATGAGTTCACCTCTTAATGATTCAGCAATATATTGGAAAAATTCTCTAGCTTTTTCTTTTCCCTGATGTAAACCGTGATATTTCCCAATAGGAAACCAGAAGCTAAAGTCTTCTGTGAGCATATCCAAGAAGTGATTCCACTGGCCTGTTGCTAAACCGTGTTGGAAGTGTTCAAATGCTTGATGAGCAACTTTTAAAGTATTTTCTGACTGTTGTGTCATTGTGACTTCCTGTGTACTTCTAAATATATGATTGTTTTTTAAAACCTGACGACGACTTTGCCACAATTTTGACCACTAAGGAGGTATTCGACAGCAGCAGTAATGGATTCTATGCCGTGAAATTGGGTTGAGTCAACAGCAACTTTTAGCTTGTTTGTGTAGAAGAGATTGAAGAGGCGATCGCGTCCCTCTGTCATATACTCTTTATACAGAGGCATAAGAAACCCCCGCACCGAAGCTGCTTTCCAAAACAACTTGTGATAAATTCGCGCTTGTGTCACAGGCTCAAAATTCTTGCCATATTCGGAAACGAAACCAACCACGACTAAACGTCCGCGAACTGCTAAATTATCCACACAAGTATCAAAGACTTGTTTACCCACACATTCAAAAACTAGGTTAACGCCATTGGGATATTCTTGCTTGAGGACTTGATTGAGGTTTTGTGTGCGGTAGTTGATGATGCGATCGCACCCCAACTCCTCCAGTAACTCTACCTTTGCATCAGTTCCACAAGTACCAATCACATGGTTACCCGCTAACTTCGCCAATTGTACCGCAATGTGTCCGGTTCCACCCGCCGCAGCTGTCACCAAAACAACTTCTTGGCTTTTCATTTCCCCCACTTGTTCTAAGGCTACCATTGCTGAGACACCAGTAGGTATCAGGGTTAGCACCTCTGGCGTTGCTTGGCGCACCTTGATTGCAAGGTTGGCATTTATCGCTTGGTACTCGCGATACCCTCCGCCGCGTATGGTAGTGACTACAGCATTACCAACTTGGAAATCTTTGACATTATTGCCTACTGCTACAACTTCTCCCAGTGCTTCCACACCTAAATCAAAGGGAGGAGTTAAGTTAATGTAGCTGACATCGCCTCGGCAAAGTAAGGTGTCAAACCCAGCGTTGATTCCAGCAAATTTGTTGCGAATGAGAATTTCATCTGGTGCAGGTTCGGGAATGGGGAGTTCTACGACTTCAATAGCTGATTTGAAATCTTGGGCAAACTGTTTTGCAACCAGTTTTTTATAGGTTTTTGAAATCATTTCTTATACGTGAGTCATGTCTTATCAGCCATCGTTTTTCAAACAACCAAATACCTGTTTTAAGCTGCTTACAATTTCTATGCACCAGGAGATGCATATGACAAGACTGTTCCAAGTTTTGATAAATCCCTATCAACTCTTACGAAGAATAAAGCACCATCCTCAGTCTTGTGCCTAGGAAGAGTGCTAAAGCTAGGACTATAGCCAAAGTGATTCTTCCCGAATCGGTAATCTCCTATATCACAGTATCCAACTAAACCATATGCTTCTTCATTATAAGATTGAATCATTTGATACTTGCCGTCATAATGTGGCAAGACAGTAAGGAGCCATGTTCCACCCCCGTTACCATCTTTCCTTAGGTACTTCTTTTTTGACACTTCAAATTGAACTGTATCTGTCTTGCCCCACGGTAGCAATTTACTATCCAATCCTGGAATGAAGTCACCTACCCTAGCATCTAGATGATTTTTTTGTGCATTTTTATACTTCAATGGAATAGGACCGTTCTCCATCCAGAGGATTTCTGCTTCCTCACCACCTAGCACTTTCCAAGATCCAACGTTGACTCCTGCGGGGATAAAGGAGTAACCATGCTTGCTGAGTTGCCACTCGCCCAATTGGATTACACCCTTAAGCACAAAAATCTCCAGATCGGCTGTGAATATACCAGACGGTGCCTCAAACTGGGGCGGTAGCAACACTTTTGAAGTACATGCACCACAGTCATGCCACGTGAGTAACTTACGTCTTCCGGATACTACGTTCTCTGGCATTCCACTAATTCGCCACCCGTCTTCTTCTGGCACAGTATTCGTGTCAAAGAACTGGTACTGGCGAGGTACGTACTCTTTAGAGATTGCTGTGCGCCTTCCCGATAGATTCATACGCCCTCTACCGTCTCCACCCCAATCTTCCGGTACAGAGGCTATATGCAAAAAGTCATCAGCCTCTTCTTCATGTGCACAATCGTATTTATTTTCCATGTATTTTCTTCCTAATTGCCACTAATATCGTTACATTGTTGATTTCATCTCGTTACTGGGCTGCTGCCTCTAGTATATTTTTTAAAAACTTTTCTCTTCTAAAAATTCGATGACTACCTTCGATATTTCTTCAAATCTCTGGAGCATCATGTATGTAGTTCCGCCTTCAATCTCAATCACTTTTGCATGAGGAATTGCTGTTAAAATCAAATGGTGATTGTCTGCATTTGCTAAACCCAGCTGTTCCAACTGTTTTATACCTTCAGTTCCCCATAGAATTAGGGAGGGACATTTTATTTGTGTAAATCTTTCTTGCGTCTTTAAACAGTAGTTTGCTACAGCCCAAACGGCATAGAAAGGATAGCCAAAGCCTTTTAAATCATCTAAAACTAACCTGTGATTTAATTCATTAGATTCTACAAACTTTGCACGGGCTGCCCATCTTTCCATCAGGTGGGATCCGTCAGTTTTTATTTGAAAACCTTCTGAAAATTGCTGTAATAGGGCTGCTTTTCCTTCTTCACCTAAGACAATGGGATCAGATAAGACAAGTTTTTCGACTCGTTCAGGATATTCTGCTGCGACTTCTCCTGCTACAAAAGCACCTGTTAGGTGTCCCAAGATGGTTGTAGTTTTTATGCCTAATTTGTCTAAAAGCAAAATGACGGTTTTAGCGTAGTCCTCTATCGAGTACATTTTGGGGGGTTTATCTGAATCACCATAACCCAGCAAGTCCATAGCAATGACGCATCGATTTTTTGCCAAAATAGGCATTAAGTCTCGATATTCGTTACTACTCATTGGCTGCTGATGTAGTAAAAGCAGAGGACTTCCCTCGCCACCAATGCGGTAGAGAATCTGCCCATCTTCGGTGTCTAAAAAAGCTCGCTTGATTGGTTTGTTCATATCCCCCTGATAAATTTAAGTTTTCATCTCGTTACCAGGTGAAACCTGGTAACGCCTTGCTAGAGGCTCTGCCTCTAGTATATTTTAGTAGTATATTTTAGGAGGCTGAGCCTCTCTGAGGGCATTCCCAGGTGAAACCTGGGAACGAGGAATACGAGGAATTATGCTAGTCTGCGTTTAATTTCCTCCGCCAAATCTTCCAACGCGACTTCCACTTGCTCGCGTGTTCTCAAATCTTTGAGAGACGCCTTTTGCGCTGTAGCTTCTTCAGAACCAATTATCACACAAAATGGAATTCCTTGTTTTTCAGCCAATTGAAATTGTTTGCCCAAAGGTCGCTGTTCAAAATTCGTGATAACATTAATTTTAGCCTGACGCAGTTTTTGCGACACATTCAAATAAACAGGCATCAAATCATTTTGCATATTCACTACCATAACTTGCGCTGGAGTAGCCGCGAAGGTATTGAGAATACCAGCTTTTATCAACCGACTAATTAAGCGAGTTAAGCCAATAGAAATGCCAACACCTGGCATTTTTTCATCCAAAAACATCCCCACTAATTCTTCATACCTACCACCAGAACAAATGCTGCCCAAAGCTTCATGTCCTATTAGGGTTGTTTCGTACACTGTACCTGTATAATAATTCAAACCGCGAGCAATGGATAAGTCAATACAAAAACGGTTTTCTGAAACTCCAAGATTGCGAACTCCACAAATAACTGTTTCTAATTCCGTGACTCCAAGAGCAAATTCCTCAGCTTCTGGTGTTGACGTTGTTAAGTATTTGAGTTTATCTAGAACTTCATCTACAGTGCCATCTATATGAATAAAGTAGATGATTTTTTGAGTAGTATCTGCTAACACTCCCTCTTTTTCTAACTCGTTTTTTACCTTGTTCTCACCGACTTTATCCAAAGTGTCAATAATCCCAATACAGGATTTAATTTTTTCTTCCTCAACTCCTACTGATTTAAAGAAACCAGTGAGAATTTTACGATTGTTGATGCGAATCAGAAAATCACCGATATTAACTGCGTCAAAAATTTCGGTTATAATCGCAGGCATCTGAGCATCATAGAGCAAACTCAGTTCACGACGACCGACAACATCAATATCACACTGACGAAACTGACGAAATCGACCATCTTTTGCTCTTTCTCCACGAAACACCATATCCATTTGATAGCGAGCAAAAGGAAAGCTCAACTCATTTAGGTGACGAGCAATATACGCTGCCAAAGGAACTGTTTGATCAAATTTTAAAGCTCTTGCTTCCGAACCTGTTTCACCCGCTTTATCTTTTTCTGCCTGACGATTTGGTGGCAAAATAGGGTTAAGACCATAGATAATGTTGTCGCCTTGATTGCCCTTTGCTTGCAAAACTTCCAAGCGTTCCACAGCAGGAGTTTCTATTGGTGTAAATCCGTAGTTTTCAAAAACTCTCCGGATGGTATCTAGTAAATAAAGTTCCAAACGCTTTTCGCCAGGAAGAAATTCTGGAAAACCACTTGGGGTCGAGAAATTTATTTTGTCACTTTTTGCCATGCCTTTGCCTTGCTAATTTTAGTTAATATGTAATTGAAGAAAGAAATTAATGGGTAACAGTCCAAAATTTTATCAAGTACAGATAAGCATTTACCAATGACTCATAAAATTTAAAAAGGTTACACTATTCAGGTGCGTTAAACTGCTTAACACACCTGAAGCATTGAAGATCCATTTTACAAATTCTGTGCGATCGCTCAACCTCTTATCTTAGCCGTTCCTCTTGAATCAGGGTTCGCTTGAAAAGTTGATGGTTCTTAAACCAGTGCCAAGTGCGGGCGCGATGATTATTGCAAGGACTAATCACAATCATTTCATACAAGTACATATCTGGCACGGTCTTATAAGAGAACCACAAAATAACCGTTGCATCATCGACTTCCCAAGCTTTTCCGTCAATACGTTCCGTGTCAAACCACAGCGCTTTGTCTCGGTAAGTTCCCGGAAACTCATACTCCTCATGTTTCCCATCAGACCACTTGTAACGATTGATTTGGTAGTAGGAATGGGAACCGTCTTCTGGAAATTGGCAGGTTAAATGAGATTCATATTTATCAACAATTTTTCCCTCTGTATCAACCACTGTATACGTACCTACCCAATCTCCTTCGTGGCGAGTAAGTACAGGCATTTCTTCTCGAATCGCAGACATAACACAACTCCTTTGTCTTTGCAGATAGCAATTAATAAAGATTTTAAGCAACAAGTAATACTAAGTTGCATTCATACAGATAACTTACTCTTTTCTCTTTTCTCTTCCTCTGCGCTCTTGGCACGGCAGGTGCTACAACGGGACGCCAGGTGCTTCAAGTCGGGGAACCCGCCCAACGCACTGGCTCGGGAACCCCAACGCCAGATACCTACGGAGGGAAACCCTCCTGCAGTACTGGCTCCGCAACGCACTGCCTCGTCTTGGCGGTTCGTTTAGTAAATTCTATCTCTGAATACAACTCGCTATAAGCAACAAGATTTAAATCGAGATTGCTCTAACATCTTTTGAGATAACGTCCACTGGGTGAACCTACAACCTGTCCATTATTGTAAATAAGATTTCCACGTAAAAACGTATTTTTTACCCGTCCCGTTAACTCCACCCCTTCAAAGGGTGTGTAACCTTGTTGTGACTCCGATTCAGTAGCACGTACCACAAAGGTTTCATTTGGATCTACCAGTACTAAATCAGCATCGTAGCCAATGGCGATATCCCCTTTTTGTAACAAACCAAAGCGTCGCGACGGATTCCACGATAACAGCTTAGCCATGTGATTGTACGACATTCCCCGCTTACTTCCTTCACTAAAGACACCAGAAAGTAAATATTCAGTACCACCAAAACCAGACTTTGCCAACCAAATATTATTTGGGTCTTTAGCACTTCTTTTTTGTTCAGCAGAACAGCAAGCATGGTCACTTACTATCCAGTCTACCTGATGGTTGAGTACTGCTTGCCATAAGTATTCCACATCGGCACGCGGACGAATAGGAGGGTTTACTTTTGCCCAAGTAGCGGTGGGGGTATCAACATCTAATAGCAAATGTCCGACGGTAACCTCTCGCCGAAAATTGATATGGGGAAAAGCAGTTTGCATAGTCAAAGCTGCTTCCATAGCTTTGCGCGAACTCAGGTGCAACAAATTGATATTTGCACAGTTCGTCTCATGTGCTAAATAGGAAGCAATACAAATAGCTAAACCTTCGGAATGAGGGGGACGCGCTGCACTGTAAGCGTGCAGTCCGCTAAGATTAGAATTATTTTCAACTATTTTGGTATAGGCGTTGAGAATTTCAGCAACTTCGCAGTGTAAACTTAAGCTAATAGTTTCTCGTGCTTCTGGATGTTCTTCCATCAAGCGACTTAAACGGCGCATAATAAATTCAAAATGGGCGAAGTCGTAACGTTCCTCTTTATTAATCATTAAAAAGAGGTTTTGCTGGTCTGACAAACCATGCAAACCATAACCGCCATAAAACATGAATATTTTGAACGAAGATACACCATGTTCTTTAAATAGTAGGGGTATTTCGTTGATATGCTGACTAGCTATAGGTGCGACGTGATACCCATAATCAACAAAAAAATGACCTGCAGATAACGCTAATACTTCTGGAAAAAAATCGTGGTAAGAACCACCTTTGTTGAGATAATACTGTCCTGTACGAATGTAATTAAGACTAGTTGTGACTCCTCCCATTGCGGCTGCTTTGGTTTCAGTCACAGCATCTTTGTCCAGGGGTTGATAGATACCGATGTGCATATGGGCATCTACGACCCCAGGAAAGCCCAGCAAGTTTTTGCCATCCAAGACCTCTTTGGCTTGCTCTGGGCTAATATTAGGAGTAATAGTAGCAAATTTTCCATCCTTAATTCCTAAATCAAGTAGTTCGACAACATCATGACGGGGACGAACTACTCGTACATTTTTGATTATTTTATCTAATATGGGAGCTTCAGACACACTAGACCTCACACTAAAATAAGTACATAACTCAAAAGTTTAAGAATATCAACACAGATGATTTTATTTGATTCAACCGTTGTATAAGTTTATAACTATAACTCTAGGCATGGTCTTTTAACTAGTGATGGATAAATACTCTGCTTTAATCAGGAATTCCAATATCGTACTGGGACGCAGACCAAATTTGCTCACCATGTAATGTTTTTTATTCAATCTTCTTTAGGAGAAAAGATAATGGAAAGTTTTAATGAGTATCATCTAGAGCCAAAACAATTTCCTTTTTTGAACAGCTTTCAAGATAACTGGCAAGTTATTAGAGATGAGTTCACACACTTTATTAAACATGCATCTAATGAAGAGTTACAATTTGCTTATGATGTTTTAGGACCTAAAAGTAAAACAATTCAAACCAAAGGAAATTCAAAATATAGTGCTTTTGGAATTTTATATCAAGGTATCTTCATTGAAGAATATATTCAATTTCATCAAATACAATATCCTAATTATAGCCAAAATGATGCATCAGCAAAATCACTTGCATTAAGAGATAAATATTTTCCAAAGTTGGCTAATGTAATCGAAAAAGTCAACTTAATTGATGATAATGTGATTAGAAATGTCTATTTTGGGACATTTCATCCGGGCTTGGATATCAAACTGCATGTGAACGATAACCCTCATATGAATCGTGGCTATCTAGGATTGATTGTGCCACCAGGGGATATAGCGATGAAAATATGCCATGAGCAGCTTTATTGGCATGAAGGAGAATTCATGGTTTTAGATCACAGCTATCCACACTGTCCGCATAATTACACCAATTATGACAGAACTGTTTTGGTTGTAGACTTTTTAAAAACAGATAAGCCTAGAGAAGAATTAATACGATTTGAAAAAGAACAAGTCACACAACGTATGCAAGATAATCCTTACAGTTTAGGTGTTTTTGGTAAAAGTGATAAAGCCAAAATTGAAGATTTTATCAAGTATGGTTTAGCTCATCAGTTAGAGTGGGATAAAGCTTTAGGGGCTTAATCTTCACAATGATTGGAAAAACTTATTGCATCCCACATCCTACAGTGGTCAATATTTTGTACATTAATATTTGATAGTGAAGCACTCATGCTTCACTATCAAATAAACTTGTTGCAAAAGTCAGGAAGTCTTGACAGGGAACTTTTAACAGAACCTCGTAAAATCTCACTTTTACAAGAAGTGTAATATTTTGCGATACGCATCGACGGTGTCTTCCCTTGAGGCGGCGATAAGCCGGAGGCTTGACGCTGAGTCCTGAGCCCTATGGCTAACGCCACGGCTTGAGGCCGTTCGCGTTCGCGTAGCGTGTCCCCTTGGGACTCAGCGTCTCCGTTCGCGCAGCGTGCCCGAAGGGCATAGGAGATACGGACACGCTGCGCAAATGCGTATCGCACCTGCGGAGTGCGGGCTTCTACGTGTTAGACCCCATGAGCGCAGACGCTCCAGAATCAAGATTTGCTGAATTCTTTTGCAACAAAAAAGGAACCAATATTTATGGTACTCGCCCGTACCGCAAATCATCATCCTGTCGTCTTCATTGATGCCAACGTAGACGACTCCCAAAGTCTAATACTCGGTGCAGTAGCAGAAGCTGAAGTGATTGTCCTAGAAAATCACAGTGATGGAATTGCACAAATAACTGCAGCACTGGTTGGACGCAGCGATATTTCTAGCATTCACATCGTTTCTCACGGTGCGCCGGGATGCTTATATCTGGGTAATAGCCAGCTAAGCCTGGACACCATTGATTCTTATCGCTCACAACTGAAAACTTGGGAATCTGGTTGCATCCAACTCTACGGGTGTAACGTCGCCTCCGGGGATGCGGGTGCACAATTTGTTGCTCAACTACACGAATTGACAGGAACAAGTATCGCCGCCTCTTCTAAGCGAGTCGGAAATACAGCATTGGGTGGGAGTTGGCAATTACAACAACACATCGGAGAGTGTGACGCAACGAATGCGTTTACACCCAAACTGATGCAGAGCTACTCTGGGGTATTTGCTGTCACTTTTAGCACTCCTACTTACTATGGAGTGGGGTCAAATCCCTTTTCTATAACCACAGAGGACTTCAATGGTGACGGGCTGCCCGACTTGGCTGTGGGGAACTATGGCTCCGACAACGTTTCAGTGCTGTTGAACAACGGTAGTGGCGGTTTTGGTACTGCAACCAACTTTGCGGTCGGGTTACGTCCGAGATCTGTGACCACGGGGGACTTCAATGGTGACGGGCTACCCGATTTGGCTGTGCCGATCATTGGCTCTGGTGGAGGTACAGTTTCCGTGCTGTTGAACAACGGTAGTGGCGGTTTTGGCACTGCTACCAACTATCAAGCGGGGTTAGGTCCGATATCCGTGACCACAGGAGACTTTAACTCTGACGGGCTACTCGACTTGGCTGTAGCGAACAATAGCTCCAACGACGTTTCAGTGCTGTTGAACAACGGTAGTGGTGGTTTTGGCACTGCCACCAACTTTGCGGTGACGTCAAGTCCCCAATCCGTGACCACAGGGGACTTCAATGGTGACGGTAAACTCGACTTGGCTGTGGCGAGCTATAGCGACAGCAACAACGTTTCAGTGCTGTTGAACAACGGTGATGGTGGGTTTGGCACTGCTACCAACTATCAAGCAGGGTCAAATCCTTATTCCGTGACCACAGGGGACTTCAATGGTGACGGCAAACTCGACTTGGCTGTGGTAAACATTTCTTCCAGTAACGTTTCAGTATTGTTGAACAACGGTAGTGGCGGCTTTGGCACTGCCAGCAACTTTGCGGTGGGGTTAACTCCCAACACCGTGATCACAGGGGACTTCAATGGTGACGGTAAACTCGACTTGGCAACAGCAAACGTTTCTTCCAGCAACGTTTCAGTATTGTTGAACAACGGTAGTGGCGGCTTTGGCACTGCCATGAACTTTAGGGTTGGGCCAAACTCAGGTCCGATATCCGTGACCACAGCTGACTTCGACTCTGACGGCAAACTCGACTTGGCAACGGCGAACGTTAACTCCAAGAACGTTTCAGTATTATTGAGTAGCATCATCAACAACCAACCTCCAGTTGCCGTTGACGACAGCGCCACCACTTACCAAAATACTGCTGTGACTTTTTCTGTAACCACCCTGCTTGCTAACGACACAGACCCGGATGGCAACCCTTTAAACCCTTTAATCATTACTGCTGTCGGCAATGCGACTAACGGTACTGTGAGCTTAAATGACAATGGCACTCCTGATTATACGAGTGATGACGAAGTTATTTTTACTCCCAACAACAACTTCAGTGGCAACGCCACTTTTGATTATACCCTCAGCGATGGCAATGGTGGCACTGACACTGGAACCGTCACAGTTGCTGTTGGCCAAAACATCAACGGTGGTAATCGCAATGACAACCTCACTGGTACTGCTGGTAATGATGTCATTTTCGGTTTGAACGGCAACGATACTATCAATGCCTTGGCAGGAGATGACCAACTCGACGGTGGTAATGGCAATGACCAACTCAACGGTGGTAATGGCAATGACACTTTACTCGGTGGTAATGGCAATGATCAACTCGACGGTGGTAATGGCGATGACACTTTACTCGGTGGTAATGGCAATGACACTTTACTCGGAGGTAACGGGGATGACCTACTTGTCGGTGGTAACGGTAATGACTTCCTCAGAGGTGGTAACGGGGATGATGTCTTAGCTGGTGATACTGGTGCGGATACTTTCGTCTTGCAGAAGAACAGTGGTGTCGATATAATTACTGATTTCAACCGCAGTGCTGGTGACAAAATCGGTTTAACAGGGGGTCTAACCTTTAAGAATTTGACGTTCTCTGGCAACAATATTCTATCGGATAATAGTATCTTAGCAACCCTAACGGGAGTTAATACGATGACGCTAACTGCAAGTCAGTTTGTGACTGTGTAGAAGATTGGACTTTGGACAAAAAAGAGTGGTTCGCGTATAATTTACGCGAATCAAACGAAAGTCCGTGACTTCTCAATTGACTGTCTCTGTAATTTCAATGCTAGAATTGGTTGCCCCAGCTACTGAGAACACTGGCACTTTTCCAAAGAGGGCATCTGCATAATGGTTGACACATCCTTCAATCAGGTTCACATTTTGAAACATATCGGCGATCGCCTGATTGACCACTCGCCCTTCTTGTGTCTCTCCCTTCCCACGAATTCCTATCCAGTATTGAAACAAATTAGATTCGTAGTAGTTTCTGTTATCTTCTACAAAATTTCTATGTAAATAATCCCCTTCACGAGTAAAGTTGGGTTTAATCATAATCTTTTATGGGTTGTGCAAATTTGTACTACCTTCTAAATTACAATATCGCGTATAGAAAGCCGATGAGATAAAACGATGACCTTAAGTAAAAAGACAGGAACTTCCCTCAAAGCAGCGGTCTTATTTGAACTGGGATGATCCAACTGAGCGCTCAATAGCGTTAGAAACCATTCTCAACGCTTTAGATAGACTGGAGTTGCAGTTACAAAAAAAACTGAATATTCGGCGCTAAATGACGCTCAAGAAGTACTCGAAGTGGCGCGACAAATTCAACTGCAAAATGTAACTATTGATGAAATTGGGCAACCAATACTGAGTAAAGGTGTAGCTAAAGCTCGTCGCATTTCAATTGAAGACCCACCAGATATGCGTCATGGACGTAAAGTCTGTCGGGGGAAGCAACCCAAGCGGCGAGCTTTACGTAAAAGTCGCTCACAACGGTTTGATGGCTATAAACGTCATCACCTACTAGTCGGAAACCTCACGGAAGCCTGCTAAAAAAATCTATTGTAAATTTTTGTAACCTTTCCCACAGGATTTGGATAAAAGCCACAATTACCATCCGATAGTTTTTAGAGGAATACGATTCTCGCCAATGAATAATTTATGAACGAGCAACAGCTTCAAGAGCTAGCTCTACAAGCCCAACAACACGCCCTAGGGACAACAATTAGACGGATAACTTTATCAAAACTAATCGATGATATATACCGCTCAGGCAAACTTTGCCACCCATATAAAGGTCAATTTTCAGGAGTTTATGAACAAATTTATCAGGAGGCTGTACAAGACCTATTTTTGTATATCTGTAAAAATCTTCATAAGTACGACCCGGAACGGGCTTCATTTATGACTTGGGTTAATATGTTATTAAGTCAACGTTTTTTTAAAGAGGCTATTCCCAAAATAATTGGTAAAGCCAATGAAATTAATGTCGAAAGCTCTGTCTTAGAAAACTTGGAAGATTTGGTATTTGACGATAGCGAGAACGAGGATAATTATATCTTTGCTTTTAAAAAAATCAGACGATATATAGAGATAGACCCAAAAGGAATTTTTAAACAAGCACATATCAAAAAATATCCGCAAGTAAATTTCCAAGAAATTGCTGTTAAAAGATGGTCAGGTATATCTTGGAAAGACATTTCCGAAGAATTGAATATTCCAGTGGCAACATTAAGTAATTTTTATCAGCGAACTTTAGAAAAATTTCGCGACGAATTTAGAGATTTATGTGGTAGTGAAGACTTAACGAGTGAGGAAAAAAACTATGAGTGACATGGCAACTATTTCTACATTTACTGGTCCGATATCAACCGTCGCTCGCAGGCTGGCAGAAAAATGCTCAAGACAGCAAGCTACCCCAGAAAAAAGCCAGCAGGTTTTGCTTAATACCTTGTCTGTATCTTTTGTGAATTTCTATCTAGATTGTATGGGGTTTGAAACTGACACTTATGCGAGTGACAGTTGGAATCCGGTACAACAAACTCTGATGGATGTAGCTGATTTATTGATTACAAATTTGGGGAAGTTGGAATGCCGTCCGGTATTAGAAAATGCACAGTTTGTTTATGTGCCACAGGAAGTCCAATCAAACCGGATTGGCTATGTTGCTGTGGAAATAAGTGAAGATTTACAATCAGCCAAGTTGTTAGGATTTGTCAAGGAGGTATCAATTGAATACTTACCTATTAATCAACTAAATCCTCTAGAAAATTTACTGAATTATTTAGAATCTCTACAATTACAAACAACTAAAGACAAGAGTCAAAATTTAGGTTTATCTAATCAAAATTTGGGTTCATCTAGCCAAAGTGTTGTGAACTTCAAAAGATGGTTTGAGAATATTTTTGATTCAGGTTGGTCAACAATTGAATCTATATTCTTAACTGAACCAGTTTGGCAATTTAGAAGTGCTGAAGATGGATTAAAAAACTCTGTTGAACGGGCTAAATTGATTGATTTTGGGATAAAAGCCAACAGAGAATCAGTAGGGATAGTTGTTAAAGTCAGTCATGACGAAAGCAACTGTGACGAGATGAAAATTATTGTGGAGTTACACCCAACAAATGGTCAAGAGTACTTGCCATCTTCTCTGCATGTGATGATTTTAGATGAAGAGGGAACTGCTGTTATGGAAGCTAAAGCCAAAAACGATAACAAAAAAATTGCATTGGAGTTTAACGCTGCTGTGGGGGATAATTTCAGCGTCAATATAGCTTTAGAAAATGTCAGCGTAGTAGAAAATTTTGTTGTCTAGAAAATTACCAAGCCCCTTCCGGGCGGGAACAGGAAACTCTTAATAGGGAACAGTGAAAGGGTTTTTGTATTCGCAATGTATTTAGAGAACTAGCCATTTCTAAGGCACCCGTTCCAGAAAATTGTATCTCAGAAAGGAATATTGCCGTTATACCATTTCACGAAATACTTGATACAAATGATTTTTCTACAATTATTTCCCCCTGCACCCTGCACCCTGCCCCCCTGCTGTCCATTTGTATCAATCTTAAAGTGAAACGGTATTACCCGTGCTTCTTTCTTTGTATATCAAATTACTATGAAATTTTGAAACGATTGCTAGACAAAAAACTATATTTTATGCTTTTACCTTCAGCATCCAAAATTTTGTTTGGCCACAGTCTAACCTGACATTAATGAAAGCGATAGGTTGCAATTCAAGTTTAATTTTTGCGTAAATTTCTTAGAGAAAGTGTAGCTTAAATAGAAGCACTCATTTTTTTGCGACCAATGACAAAATTAGTTGTCTTAAAATTAGACGGCGATTTACAACAGGGTGTAAGGGTAACGCTTTCAATTGCTTTTGAAGGTATTAGTCCTCATAAAGAAGTCACTGGTAATCTACCAACAGTTACAGAATTGCAGACAACAATTGACCAATGGCGATCGCACTATCGAAGCTTAGGAAGTCCAAATCGCGCTCTCAAAGCTAAAAAAGTTACTTACGATGGTTCTATTACTGGCAAATACGAAGACTGCAAAAATTCCGCAACTGAGTTACAAAAGCGACTAAATAACTGGCTGCTTTCGGAATCTTTTCGCTCCATCCGGGAGAGTTGGTTAAAAGAATTACAAGAAAATGAAATAGTACGGATACTAATTCGCACATCTAGTCCACAATTACGACAAATACCTTGGCATCTTTGGGATTTGGTGGAAGAATACCCCCATGCCGAACTGGCTTTGAGTGCAACCGATTATCAAAAAACTATAACAACGAAAACTCCTACCTACAGAGATAAAGTCAAAATTCTGGCGATTTTGGGCAACAGTACTGGTATTGATGTGGAAACAGACCGCAGGTTACTCAATAGTTTACCGGATGCCGATGTCACCTTTTTAGTACAGCCCCAACGTCATGAAATTAATGACCAATTGTGGGAAAAACCTTGGGATATCCTGTTTTTTGCAGGTCATAGTCAAACTGTAGGAGATAGGGGTCGCATATATATTAATGAAAATAAAGAAAGCTTAACTACTGATGACCTCAAATATGGCTTGAAAAAGGCGAAGAGCAACGGGTTAGCCGTGGCGATTTTCAATTCCTGTGATGGTTTAGGATTAGCATCTGAGTTAGAAACGCTACATATTCCCCAAATTATTGTCATGCGGGAACAAGTACCAGATGAAGTGGCGCAGATATTTTTAAAGCATTTTTTAGAGAATTTTGCTTCGGGTAGTAAGTCCTTATATCAAGCAGCCAAGGAAGCCAGGTTAAAGTTGCATGGACTTGAGGATAAATATCCCTGTGCTTCTTGGTTACCAGTAATTTGTCACAATACAGGTGCAACCCCACCAAATTGGTTAGACTTAGGTCGCCGTCCCACCGATATTATTCCCTATCGTGGTTTATTTGCCTTCCGGGAGGAAGATGCACAATTCTTTTTTGGACGAGAAACTTTCACCGATATGTTGGTGGATGCAGTACAAAATCAACCCTTGGTAGCGGTGATTGGTTCTAGTGGTAGTGGTAAATCCAGTGTGGTGTTTGCAGGTTTGGTCAAACGTCTGCGAGATGCTGGAAATTGGCATATTGTTGACTTTCGTCCCGGTTCCAGACCCTTGTTTAATCTGGCAACTGCCCTTGTTGACCAGCAAGAATACTGTTTTGATAGAGCTTACCTTGAAAAAGCAGGGGAGCGCTTAGCAGGGAGCAGGGGAGAAAAGGAGCAAGGGAGCGGTAAGCGGAGCTATCCCGTAGGGAATCGCCCACAAGGAAATTCTCAAAAAGAGTCCCAAATCACCGAACCTGTACTTAGCCGCACTGAACGCTTGCGGGAGATTAGAAACCTTGCCAGCGACCTGGAACAGTATGAAAATGGGTTGCGGGATGTGGTGGATGATATCCTCAAACTTGACCCCAGCCAGCGTTTGTTGCTAGTTGCTGACCAATTTGAAGAACTTTACACTCTTTGCAGAGATACAGGAGAACGCCAAACTTTTCTAGATAGATTACTCGAAGCAATCTATAATTGTCGTAATTTTACTTTTGTCATCACTCTTAGGGCAGATTTTTTGGGACAAGCATTATCTTATCGTCCCTTTGCCGATGCCTTACAGTATGCAGACTTAAAACTTGGTCCGATGACGGATGAGGAATTGCAAGCAGCAGTAGAAAAACCTGCGGCGTTGCTGGGGGTGACAATTGAGGAGGGGCTTGTTGAGCGCATTCTTTCCACTATTAGTGTCGAACCGGGGAATTTACCTTTATTGGAGTTTGCCTTGACTCAACTGTGGGCAAAACAACAAGATGCCCAGTTAACCCGTGCTGTTTACAAGGAAATTGGTGGAGTAGAAGCAGCATTAGCTTGTTATGCTGACCAAGCATATAATCAGCTTAACTTTGAGGAAAAAGAAAGGGCACAGCGAATTTTTATCCAACTGGTGCATCCAGGGGAAGGAGCGGAGGATACCCGTCGTGTAGCTACCCGTGCTGAGGTGGGTGAAGAAAATTGGGATTTGGTAACTCGCTTGGCTAATGCTCGTTTAGTAGTTACGGGAAGGGATGAGAAAACGGGTTTAGATACAGTAGAGGTTGTTCATGAAGCCTTGATCCGCAGTTGGGGACAATTACATCAGTGGATGCAGCAAGATAGGGACTTTCGTCACTGGCAAGAGCAATTGCGGGTAGCAATGCGTACTTGGGAGAGTAGCGGTAATGATGAAGGGGCGCTGTTGCGAGGTAAGCCACTGGTAGATGCTGAATATTGGGAAAGACAACGTTTTTTAGAATTGAGTCCGGTGGAGAGGAGTTTTATTGGGCTAAGTGTGGAATTGCGCGATAGGGAACAAAAGCAGCAAGAACGCAGAAGACGGCTGACTTTTTCTGGACTGGCAGCGGGTTTGGTGTTAGCTTTGGGTTTAGCTGGGCTAGCGGGTATAGGCTGGGGGAATGCTGAAATCAGTCAAATTAATGCCTTAACCCAAAGTTCCGATGGGTTTTTGAGTTCAAATAATGGGCGAAAAGCTGTCGAATCAAGCGTAAAAGCTGCTATAAAAATGCGAGGTAAATTCTGGGTAGATGCGAATACACGCACTCAGGTAAAACTGGCATTATTAAATACAGTTCACAATGTTGCCGCACCTAACACCTTGGGAGGACACGCAAACTGGGTTAATGGCATCAGTTTCAGTCCCGATGGCAAGATGCTAGCTTCTGTCAGTAATGACAGCACGGTGAAACTGTGGGATACCAGCACCAGCAAAGAAATCAAAACCCTTACTGGGCATACAAACGCGGTTAATGGCATCAGTTTCAGTCCCGATGGCAAGATGCTAGCCTCTGTCAGTAATGACAGCACGGTGAAACTGTGGGATACCAGCACCGGCAAAGAAATCAAAACCCTTACTGGACACGCAAACGCGGTTAATGGCATCACCTTCAGTCCCGATGGCAAGATGCTAGCTTCTGCCAGTAATGACAGCACGGTGAAACTGTGGGATACCAGCACCGGCAAAGAAATCAAAACTCTTACTGGGCATACAAACGCGGTTAATGGCATCACCTTTAGCCCAGATGGCAAGATGCTAGCTTCTGCCAGTGCTGACAGCACGGTGAAACTGTGGGATACCAGCACCGGCAAAGAAATCAAAACCCTTACTGGACACGCAAACTGGGTTTTTGGCATCAGCTTCAGTCCCGATGGCAAGATGCTAGCAACAGCCGGTGTTGACAAGACGGTGAAACTGTGGGATGCCATCACAGGCAAGGAAATCAAAACCCTTACTGAGCATACAAACTGGGTTAATGGCATCAGCTTCAGTCCAGATGGCAAGATACTAGCAACAGCCAGTAATGACAGCACGGTGAAACTGTGGGATACCAGCACCGGCAAGGAAATCAAAACCCTTACTGGGCATACAAACGCGGTTAATGGCATCAGCTTCAGTCCCGATGGCAAGATGCTAGCTTCTGCCAGTGCTGACAGCACGGTGAAACTGTGGGATACCAGCACAGGCAAAGAAATCAAAACCCTTACTGGGCATACAAACTGGGTTTTTGGCATCAGCTTCAGTCCCGATGGCAAGATGCTAGCAACAGCCGGTGTTGACAAGACGGTGAAACTGTGGAGGCTGGATTTTGATTATTTACTCAACGAAGGGTGCAATTTTATGCGCGAGTATTATAAAACCAATCCCCCTGATAATGAGAGTGACAAGCACTTGTGTGATGGAGTTGGTAATAAGAAGTAGTGAGGGGCTGTAATTTTTGACAATTCAATTGAACTTTAGCGTAGTCAAACTTTTATTTGGGGTATTTCAAACTCTTTTAGGCAGTTTTTAAAATCAATCTATTATCAAGGCAATATCAACAGCATAACAGTACCTTTAAAGGTACTTTTTTTATGTAATTCTATCGTCAGAAAAGTACCCATTAGGGTAATACCATTTCATCTAAATGTATGCTGAAGAAAATACCCCAACAAACTTAGGATATTTTATAAAGTTTTGTTAAAACTCTGCTGCATTTCAGATAAAGAGGTTTTTTATTCACCGAGTAATGTGTAGAGCAACCTCGAATTTCTCTCATCATCAAACTTGTAATGTCAGGAAATGAGCGCATGAACACACACACATTAGATTTACTTTTACCGATACGAAAAAAGCTCGATACTATCGAAATCCAGAATTCAAAATTAGCGCGATTATTGTGCCGAGTAATCCCGGCTTCTTGCCCATTTGCAAGTGACATCAAACTGTTTGGGAACTTAATTATCCATATACCACCCTTGTGTAAGCTCAATCCTCTGTATGAGCAGTTAATTGGTTTACGTTTCCGTGCCCTAAACTACCTTGCTCACTTAAACTCGAACACTTCATGGGATGAAAACGGTGTGAGAAAAAGTAGGCTGAATCGTTGACATAGTGTCATTAATCCATAATCTGACAATGCCAAACAAAAAAATCAGGTAGCAAAGTTGACTCTTTGTTTAGTCAGCAGTCAAGAAAAATGATTGCTATAGCAAAGCGCTTGAGCGCTTCGTCATGCTCAAGGTATTCAAAAAATCAATATTAGGATAACTATTAGGAAAACTATGAACAATATTTTATTAATTGATGAACATCCTGAAACCAAAAACCTCTTAATGAAATGCTTGGAAACAGCAGGGTGTGTTTGGCTCATGCTCGAAACCACAAATCAAACCTTAAAAATTAGGACAAATAATGATGAAACTTCCAACTCAAGCTCAACCTGTTGTCAGAAAAGTTAGCAGAGCAACGATACTCGGCGGTGGTATAGTTCCAAGTCAAGACTGTGAGATGGAGTGCTTCCGCAAGTGTCTCCCAAAAGCATTAAATTGTGCAGTACGCGAAGGAGATTGCGGCTTTTCAGAATGTTTGACAAACTGCAAGAGGATTAAATGCCCGTAACTGCTCGCCGCAACACAGAAGTGCGATTAGAACTCGACATCAAACAATCATTTATAAATACCAAGGAGAAACAATCATGACTACTACAAAGATTCAACAATTTCAAGGAACCTCAAAAGAAGGGGATTTTCAATCTGCTCTTGAGGAAGCCATTAGTGTAGCGTTCGAGGCTTTGCAAGGGAACATATCAGATTTTCGCATTGCATGGAAACTTGTTGAAACATCAGGTAGCAAAGGTGGATTGTTAGGAGAGCAAACGATTACCGTGACGATAGAAGCCCAACCACAGTAGTGCGATCGCTGCTTTCGTAGTGCGTTAACGAAAATAATGGAGGAAAAAAAGATGGAAACTTTACATGGGCTTGTTCTCACCGACATTAGTGCAACCATCACAGTCACTAGCAACGGTTGCACTAAAAAAGATGACTTTAAAATCGAACTCACAAAGTCATTGCCTCCCATCGCGACCTTCATCCGAGTGAAGCCTGATAATTGTGATGCGGTTGCACACAGCATTGACCTCGTCTTCTCTCTCAAAGAAGTTGGGGCTGCTGAGTTCAAAGTGGCTAACCCATTTGTACCTGGTCCGGCAAAGTAAGGCACTCGCTCATGTAGGACGATTGATAAGGGAGCGATCGTTCATGGATGAAGAATGAGGTTCAAACGATCTGAAAAGTTAGAATTAACAAACGCATTGCTATTTGAGAGTGAAATTATCTCAATTATCGAGTGCTAAAAAAAGTAGATTTACCAACTTATAAATTATTACAGCAGTAAGTAATTGTTTCGGCAGTTGCTCACTGCTGCTTTTTTATAAGATTTTTCACATTCATCTATTTCTCCTGATTGAATAAACTACAAATTATATAGATAGAAACAAATTATCAACGCCTAAAAATAATTAATTATCGCTTCTATGAGTACCGTGTTTTTTATTTAAAGATTTACGGCAGTCCTAAATTTTTGATTTACAAGTTTTTGATAAGAGTAATCGAAAAATATTTAATACTTAATTATAATCTTATTGGACTTTGGACAAAAAGAAGCATCTGTGATATGTTCAAATTTTATTGATTTTGTCAATACCTCTAAAGAATGACAAAATCATTTATGATAATGATAATCGCTCAGAAACCCTGATTAGAGTGAAGGGATGACGGTACATTTTTTGTTCCTGAGTTCCCCGCATCAACATTTGATGCCAAGCGAGTATGGTGATGTTTAAAAGGCGACCCTAAAGCGCACGCCCAAAGGGCTAACGCGTAGCGTCTGGTGCAGGAGATACCCGAAGGGCAGTGGCTCCCCTACACCCTTACACCCCCATACCCCTACACCCTTTCTTGGTCAACCACCCGACATGTTATCAAACCACCAAGGATCGCTGATGTTCTTTGTTTTCACTAAAAAAGCTTTTTTTCGCATAAAACGTGTCAGCGCCGCAGGTCCCATGCGGGATCCACCCATACCAGAAAATTTAAAAGCATTTTTTTCTCCCTCATGCATAAGAGCAGTGAGACCAGCATCGTTGATACTGATAGCACCTGCATCTATCTGACGCGCGACTTTCAAAGCTTCTGTTTCCGACGAGGCAAAAACGGCTGCACTCAGTCCATATATAGAGTCGTTTGCCAAGTTCACCGCTTCTTCAATTGTAGAAAAGGGCATCACTGGCATAATAGGACCAAATGTCTCTTCGGTCATCACTTTCATAGAGTGGTCAACAGAAGTGAGAACTGTCGGACGACACCACCAAGATCCTCCGTAATTCTCAACTTCACCGCCACAGTGAACAACTGCTCCCTGTTCCACTGCATCTAGCAGATGGTCGCTGATAATTGCTGCTTGTCTTTCTGCAATAATCGGACCAATTTCTCCATTCTCCAGCCTAGGGTAAGCTAACTCAAGGCGTTGCACTTTGGCTAGCAGTTGTTCAACAAACTTTTCAAAAATAGATTCAGCAACGTAGATCCTCTCTATAGAAAGACACGACTGTCCAGTGTTGACGACAGAACCCCACAAAATTGCTGATGTTGCTAAGTCTAAATTAGCGGACGACAGTACAATAGCCGGGTCTTTACCTCCTAATTCCAAAAAAGCAGGAATAAAGCGTTTGGCTGCTGCTTCTGCTACTTTTCGACCTGTTGCCACACTTCCAGTAAAGCATACCAAATCCACATACTCAATGAGTGCAGCTCCGGTTTCGCCTGCTCCCTCTATAAAAGTTAATACATCACGTAATATTGGAACTGTATTAATTGATGCCAACAATGGTCCGGTAAAGCGGGGAGCAATTTCACTGGGTTTGACGATTACAGCGCAACCAGCGAGTAATGCTGGGATTGTATCGATTGTTGAAAGCAGCAGAGGAAAGTTCCACGGACTAATAACCCCAACTAGAGGGTAAGGAACCGCTGTTTGTTGCAGTTCGATAAAAGAAATTGCTGTATCTTTGACAGATTCTTGCAGCAATTCTGGTGCTAATTTGCACCACCTATCAATGCTAGAGAGGAATGAGTCAATTTCTAATTGCGATATTGATAATCTTCCTGTATCATTGACCAAAGTTTCAAGCAGTTTATCGCGTCCAGATATAATCGCTTGCTTCCACTGTTGCAGAACTTCGATTCTCCCTTCTAAACCAAGCTGCAACCAACCTCTTTGTGCTCTCCGCAAGCGGTTGCATTGCTGTACTATCAGCTTTGGGGGTAGTGGTATAATCACATAATCAAATTTTCCAGTCCAGGGGTTGCGGATTTCTATTGGTTTGGACATGACTCAAATCACCCCTAGTTTAGTTAGGCGCTCTATCGTTTCTTGCTGTGTTTGGATAAAGTGTTTGCGGTCTACTTCTTTTTCCAGCATACTGTTAGCCGGGTAAAAGTGCGAGTGACCATAACTTTCTGCGTAGAGTTCAAACCGTTGTCGTGAAAGTAAATTATTTAACCCTGGGCGGCGGCGGTAGCGGCGTAAAGCAGTCAAGTCTATCTCAGCAAAAGCTGCCATACTTTCCCCTTCGCCTGTCTCGGCTAAAACTAACCCTCGATAGTCAATGATTTTAGAGCCACCATCGGCAGAAGCAACAGGGATGGGGATATTAGCGATGCCTGCCGTATTGGATGAGACTACGTAAGCCATATTTTCCACAGCGCGGCAGATTTTTGCTGCTTCTTTGGGAGCGCGTTCTTTGCCATAAACTTCTGAGGTTGAGTGCAGAAAAATCTCTGCTCCACGCATTGCTAGACAGCGCGCTACTTCCGGATATAAAATTTCTTCTGATGCGATCGCCCCCAAATTCCCAATTTCAGTCTTTGCAACCGGAAACACCCCTTCAAGTCCGTAACAGTCAAGATATTTCTCCCAAACATCATGGGGTGTCGGAGCAAACATAGAATTCAGCCGTCGATACCGCAAGACAACTGACCCTGATGGGTCGATAACAAAGCAGGTTTGAAAGTATAGCTCTGGAAAATTGGGGTCAAGCTCGTAGGCATTACCTGCAATAAAAATACCCTGTTTTTGTGCAATTTTACTGAGTGCTTCGTATTCAGCACCCGCCATTTCTAAACAAGCTTTTTCCCCCCAGACAGCCAGCGACTCTCCCATTGGAAAGCCTGTGAGGAAGTATTCTGGTAGAACAATTAAACGACAGTCAAAGCCGATGAATGCAATACTGGCAGCGATTTGTTGTCCTAAACGCTTGATAGTATTTTGCATCAAAGAACGTGCTTCCTGACGGTCAGTTGCTTGGTTGACTGCATGGCACGTTACCTGAAGTGCTAAGGCTCGAAATGAGTCGATGGTTTGTGGATTGACTGTCATAATCTCGACTTTGTCTAGATTTTCACTATTTTATGTTTTATTGCGATGGGCGATCGCTTTTACAGTCTCTGAGCTTCACGGCTCAGAAAGTGCATTATCCTCCTTAATCATCAGACAAAACTGCAAAAAAACCCAGGCGTAACCTGGGTTAATTCCTACTTACAGTTGTGAGTTCAATTTTGATTGCTGGGTACTGCCAAAAACCTTTAATTCACTGCTGCTTTAGCTTTAGCTTTAGCTGCTTTTCGCTTCATTGCAACACCGAATAGACCTGCTGCTATTGTGCCACCAATAGTCAGAGGTTCGGGAACGGGCTTAGTGAATCCATATGACTGAAACACGGTGAATGCTTGAGGGCTGCCCAGAAAGCTGTTAAAATCTCTAGCTGCATTTAGGTTTTGAGATTGTGCAAGTACAGCAGAACCATAAACAATCGGAGAGTAAAGGTTGGTAGGCGGAGTGTATGCAATTTTGACTAGATCAGGTTGTGTTAGAGCATCTGTGGTGTAAACAACGCCCGCATCTATAGTATCATTAGTGATGCTTGACACTTGATTTAATACATCACGCACATCCGTGCCGTAGACAAGTTTGGGTGGTTGGAGCGATATCCCTGAATTCCTAAATAATTGCTGGGCAAACTGTCCGGCTGGAACAGTCGCAGGATTACCAATAATCACGTTACGGGTCACATTTACTAAGTCTTGAACGCTTGATATAGGTACGGTTGAATTTGTAGGCTGGATTATAGCCAAGGTGTTGCCTACTACGTCTTGTCTGGTTCCTGCTACCAGTTTGCCGTTAGATTGCAGAGTATCTAAGGGTGCTTCGGATACTGGGAAGAAGACATCTATATTTCTATTATCTGTATTTGTTAGGATTTGATTAACCAGAGTACCAGAAGCCCCAAAGGTATTGTTAAAGGTGACGTCTGGATTGCTTAGCTTGTAAAGTGCCTCAGCAGCCTGCAGGCTGCCGTTCAAGCTGGCAGCAGCATAGACGTCAACCGGACCAACTGCAGCAGCTTCTGCTGGTTTTGCTTGGATGCCACCAAAACCCAAAGCAATGCTAGCGCTAGCCAGCGCTAATTTGTGCCTTTTCTTCATGAAAGATTTCCTGCGTTAATGTGCGAGATGTGACTGTGATTTTTCAAATTCCAAATTTCGCACCCACTATTGAAAGTTTGCTTTTTACTCCAGCTAGAAGATAGGGATAAAGTCGTAGCTGGTAAGCAATCTTTGGTAGTTTTGTATTTTTTAAACCTACCTTAATGTTCACTAACTTACAATTATCTCCAAAGCATCTTTATCTAAAAAAGACAGTAGTCTATGTACTTATACTGGTAGAAAATAGCCTTAATTACCAATAAAGTAGGTTAATTCATTTGTTCTATCCTGAAAATTTTGTATAAAGTTATCTTAAAAATTCAATTTTCTATTTAAAAAAGTATACGGTTACTCAGCATATATTGCTTTTATTGTGGTGATTTAGGTTGAAAAAGGGTGTAGGGGTGTAGGGGCATGGGGGTGTAGGAGAAAGACATTATAGCGGTTACCAACCTGGTCAGGTACGTTATAGCAGTTACCAACCTGGTCAGGTACGTTTTTAAAGGTATTAACTCTGAGAAAAAGATTTAGGCGTACCTCAATTGCTTGGGAAACGCTATAAGGTAAAGGTATTCAACAATATTTTTATGCGTAACCAGGACTACGACGACAAAATCTCTAACCCCTTTTCTGAATTATTAGAGCAGTTAAGTATTTTCACAAATAACTCGGGTACTAACTCAAAAGCCTCTGGTCGTAGGTTCGATGGTTGGTCTTTATCGGAGCGAAACCCTGAGATTATAAAAGCTTGGATGCCGATATGGGAATGGTTTTACCGCTACTATTTTCGGGTTCAAACCTCTGGGTGGCATCATATGCCATCAGATGGAAAAGTGTTGATTGTCGGTTCCCATAATGGCGGGTTGGGTTCACCTGATACGTCAATGTTCATGTATGACTGGTTCCGCACTTTTGGTTATGAGCGATTAGCCTACGCCTTGATGCACCCGTCAGCTTGGGATACCCCTATCTTTGCTGTGCCGGGTGCTCCGGTGGGAGCTATTATAGCACATCCCAAAATGGCGAGTGCAGCCCTACGAAAGGATGCAGCACTACTGGTTTACCCAGGAGGTGCACAGGATTTGTTTCGTCCTTACACTTGGCGAAACCGAATTCATCTGGCAAATAATAAGGCGTTCATCAAGTTGGCTTTACGAGAAGAGGTACCAATTGTGCCCATTATTTCTCATGGTGCACACTCAACTTTGATTGTGCTAGCTGATTTCTACCACCAGATGAAACAATTGCATGAATGGGGCTTTCCTTGGTTACTTGATGGGAACACGGGCGTATTCCCAGTTTACCTTGGGCTACCTTGGGGGGTGGGGATTGGACCTTTACCAAATATCCCCTTCCCCATGCAGATTCACACTCACGTCTGTGCACCAATTGTATTTGAGCGTTATGGGCGTGTTGCGGCTCGCGATCGCACCTACGTAGATGCTTGTTACGAACAGGTTCGTGCGATGATGCAAGCTGAACTAGATGAGTTGGTACAAAAGTATGACCGCTCAAAAGGGTTTTCAAAATAACAGACAACACTGAGACTCAAATAAATAAGAACAAAAACAGAGTCTCAGCTATGAATTCGTTAACAATCACTTTTATCTATCGTTTCAAAAACAAAGACTGTTTGCTCTTATCGTTTGGTCAGCGTACATTGAAAAACATCAGGTGAAACACAAACGAAATGACGCAAAGAGGTGCAATATGAATCTTACCAAAAAAACATTATCAAAGAGTGTTGATCCAAAAGTCATTCAAAATTCTTCTCAGGTAAAGAAACAGCATTTAGCAGTCGAAAACATATCTACTAAAGAATTGACTCACGGGCAGCGCCTTGCCGATAAATTAGCAGCACAAGTAGGTTCTTGGGGATTTCTCATCGGTCAAAGCGCAATTTTGGCGGGCTGGGTAGGTCTAAACGCCATGCCTGGTGTTCCTCACTGGGATGAGTCTCCATTCATGATGCTCAACTTAGTGTTTTCATTTGCTTCAGCCTACACAGCCCCTATTGTCTTGATGAGTCAGAATCGCCAGTCTGATACAGACCGCAGAAATGCCGAAATTGACCACCAAGTGAATCTCAAAGCTGGACAAAACATTGAACTACTTCATGAAAAATTGGATGCATTACACACTCAACGGTTAAATGAACTGACTCAAATTATCAAAGAACAGCAACAATCTCTCAATGAGATAAAAGTAACTTTAGTTCCAGAATCCAAAGAAGTTAAATTACATCTATTACCAGGACGCCATGCCCAAATCAATAGCAAATTCTCCAAGCAAGCTTCCAGTTATAAACTTATGAGTGTTAAGCAGCAAATTGATGAGAATAACAAAACTATTGAGAATTAATTCGTCGATAAGAATGAGGTAAAAATGCTTTTTTCTTCCTCAACAGCAAGAGAGTCTGAATATAACTTGCCCAAATGCATAAGATTCTTAAAATCTAGACTCTTTTGACTCTTATCAAAATAATCCTTAAAGCATTTTGATAAAAAAGAATATTTGCTTTGAACAAGCAATTTCACACAGGATAATGAAAGAAAGCACCTCATTCTCAGCGAGTACAGCCTATCAGTTGAATTGGAGACGCTACACCTCCACGCTTCACTAAGTAGCAGTTTCCTAAGCATTTGCAGACATAATCCGATGCTAGTGTAAGACAGCAATAGCATGAAAATTCAGGAGAGATAAAAGTGAACGAACTTATGACTGCAATACGCTTAGTGTAAGACAGTAATAGCATGAAAATCGAAGAGAGATAGAAATGAACGAACTTATCAGTGCAATTCCCACGGGCATCACAGCTTTTATAGCCACAAACTTGGATGATTTGGTCATTCTCACGCTGTTGTTCTCTCAGGTGAATGCAACTTTCCGTCGTCGGCACATTGTGATTGGTCAGTACCTGGGCTTTTGTACTCTGGTTGTTGCCAGCTTAATTGGTTTTCTAGGAGGCTTAGTCTTGCCATCCCATTGGATTGGACTTCTGGGTTTAGTACCCATCAGCATTGGACTAAATTGTCTGCTAAATCCAGAAAGCGATTCATCTGTTGAGACCGAAACCGAATTTTCTCATTCTTCTGCCTTCGCTAGTTTTGTGTCTCCCCAAGCTTATAGTGTGGCGGCTATTACCATCGCCAATGGTAGTGATAATGTAGGCATTTATATGCCATTGTTTGCTAACAGTACGTTTTCTGAGTTGCTGGTGATAGTTGCAGTCTTCTTGTTACTAGTTGGAGTTTGGTGCTATCTGACATACAAACTTACCTGCCAAAGAGCACTCGCCAATCTGCTAAAGTGCTATGGCAGTAATCTTGTTCCCTTTGTATTGATAGGCTTAGGCGTCTTTATTATCTTAGACAGTGCCGCACTAACTCCAATTACTTTGGCAGCTATTTGCCTATGTTTAATGGGACTTATCAAAACAATTCAAATTTCCAAATTCAAAACTCAAAGTTTGTCATCGTAAAAAACATGCAACTTTTCCAAATCTCTTTAGTAGTCTTAGTACTTGTGATTCATTTAATAATTGCTTTCCCCTCCTGGGCAACAACTCTTCCTTCCTTAGTTAGTAATTCTGATTTTTTTGAAGTTGGGCAAAAAGTCGTTTGGCTTTATAAGGCTCGTTCAGACTCTGCTGATGTTCACACAATTCCTGCCGAAGTCGTCAAGTTAGGCGACAAGAAAGTGCAAATTAAGGTACGTAGAAAAAATAACGAATTTATCAATCGTTGGGTGAATCGAAACAAGCTTAAAAATGTCTCCAGTTTTGAAGAAGTGAACAGTGATAACTGATAAGTGATTGAAGTCAATCTCAATCAAGCGAACTATAAAACTGCTCACGCTTATAAAGCTTTCAAAGTCTCCTCAAACTCCACCATGCCATGTTCTAGTGTCAGTGACATGAACTATATATTTTCAAACTTTAAATATTGGCTAAGAAAATCATCATTTAGATTTATTGAAGAAACAGCTAAGAGTATTTTTTTTGATTGATTAACTTGGTTCAAGTAAAGTAATCACAAGTCTAGTAAAATGTACACTTACATCCAGTGTCTCCAGGCTAATAAACCAATAGAAGTTACCCAAAAAGATGTAGAAAATCATTAATCTTGCAATAAGTCTGGCTGAATACTCTCTTACTAAGGTATTAAGCAGCTTCCAACTTCCTCATCACATTTTTTGTTAGAACAAATACTCATCTCAAACAAAGAAGTAAAATATGCAGTTTCTCAAAATTGTTCTTGTCGCGCTCGTGTTTATCGTGAACTTGGTGATTGCTCAGCCTTCTTGGGCAGGCAAGGATTTCACCAAGGGGGCTGACTATGCTGAAGTCACTCAAGCGCTCAATCAACTTCTAAGTGTGAAAAATGCGCCTGAGCAAGCTGGCTATACGCCTGAGCAATTTCAGCAGCGGTTGGCACAATTGCAGTTTCAGAAGAATGTCATAGAAACAGCCAGAAAACGGGCACAGTGCCGCAATGAAACTGGAAAGACGTTAGCTGTTTATGCCAATAAACCGAAAAAATCTCCTACTCAACTCTACTATTTAGCAGCAGGGCAAATCACCGATGATGATTGGGATTGCGATGGCATCTACTTGCCCGCTCTTACCCAGGTTATTCTGAGTCCAAATGCTCAACCACAAGAGCTGAGTGAACCAATCGCCGTTAAGTTTGTCGATGGTACACAGTCTATTGCTAGAGCTAATCCAGCAACTGGTGTAATTGAATTGAATGTTGAACCTGCCAAAGTATACAAGGTGGGTGAAACCAACTGGTTAATCCCTACTTTGTCTCAAGCAGATATTGATACGCAAATTCCCACTCCACAACTCATTGACTAATCCTCGCTAGTTGACGTTCCCCACCTGGGCATTGCCTGAGGATGGGGATTTTTGTTTCAATGAGCAGCCTTGTTCAAACTTGTTACCCCTTGATTACAGTTCAACTTTGACTTAACGATTTAATCAACTTCACGACTCGTTCTTTAACTTCATCTCGAACACGGCGAAAGGTTTCTATACTTTGTCCTTCTGGATCATCTAGTTGCCAATCTTCAAACACATCTCTTATCACCCATTCTTCAGGTAAATTGACTCCACAACCACAAAGAGAAATCACAGCATCATAATCTTCAGCTTTGAAATTATTTAAAGGTTTGGAAGTTTGATGACTAATATCAATGCCAATTTCTGACATCACTTGAACAGTTGTTGGATCTACAAAACTTGATTCCAGTCCGGAACTGTTAACAGCAATTTTACTATCTCCCAATGTGCGAGCAAATCCCTCTGCCATTTGAGAACGACGGGAGTTTTTCTTGCAAACAAACATGACTCGTTTCACGCGCGTTTCCTCTCTATTAGATATTCAAGAAATCCATTAAAAGTTATTCTTATAGGTCATGCTGACTGACTCGCTCACAATGAAAAGCAACAGCAATCACTACGTGTCTTTACTTGAGTTCATTTCAAGAGCCTTATTCGCCAACATAACGACTTCTTTAGCTACTTTTTCCTTACGTTCGCTGTGGCGATCTGTGAGATAATCTACCTTGTCACGCAACAGCAAGGTGAACTTATAGAGTTCTTCCATGACATCAACGACGCGGTCGCGGTAAGGTGAATCCTTCATCGTCCCGTCTTCGTTAAACTCCTGGTAAGCTTTAGCGACACTAGACTGATTCGGAATCGTAAACATTCGCATCCAACGCCCCAGAATCCGCAAAGTGTTGACGGCGTTGAAAGACTGAGAACCGCCACTGACTTGCATGACTGCTAAAGTTCTGCCTTGAGTCGGTCTGACTGCTCCTAAACTTAGAGGAATCCAGTCAATTTGGTTTTTCAATATACCAGTGATGTTACCATGCATCTCAGGAGAAGACCACACTTGACCCTCAGACCACAAGCTTAATTCTCGTAATTCCTGTACCTTGGGATGTGTATCTGGTACGCTTCCATGAATTGGTAATTCCCGTGGGTTAAAAAACCGGACTTCTGCACCAAATTCCTCTATGATTCGGGCAGCTTCTTCTGCTAGAAGGCGGCTATAAGAACGCTCTCGCAAAGAGCCATATAAAAACAAGATTCTGGGTGGATGATTGAACGTTGTCATGAAAATTAGTAATAGCTTCTGATTCAGTATTAAATTCTGTAGGAAACCCCTTTATGGTGATCTATAAAAAACTACGAAGTTCTTGGTTCAGAAGACGAGAAAAATCGTCTTTGAAACCAGAGTGCAACATTCACTAAACCAATCAGCACAGGAACTTCTACCAACGGACCAATTACAGCAGTAAAAGCTGCCCCTGAGTTGATTCCGAATACAGCGACAGCAACGGCGATCGCCAACTCAAAATTATTACCCGCAGCCGTAAACGCCACACTTGCTGCTTTTGCATAATCAGCTTTGATTTTCCAAGCCATGTAGAAGCTGATACAAAACATAAGTATGAAGTAAATCAGCATTGGAATTGCGATTCGGACAACATCAAAGGGAATCTGAACAATGAGATTTCCCTTTAAGCTAAACATCACCACGATGGTAAACAGTAAAGCGATAAGCGTGATTGGGCTAATTTTAGGAATAAACTCAGTGTGATACCATGTTTTTCCCTTTGCTTTCACCAGAAGAACGCGAGTTAGGAATCCAGCAATAAAGGGAATTCCTAAATAAATAAAGACACTCTGGGCAATTTCTCCAATACCAATGTTGACTGTACTTCCCTTCAAGCCAAATAGAGGTGGCAAAACAGTCATAAAAAACCAAGCGTAAGGACTGTAAAACAGCACTTGAAATATACTGTTGAACGCCACAAGTCCGGCTGTGTATTCAGTATCTCCTCTTGCTAAATCACTCCAAACAACAACCATTGCAATACAACGGGCTAATCCAATCAGAATCAATCCCGCCATGTATTCTGGATAATTATGTAAGAAAATAATAGCCAGAACAAACATCAAAATTGGTCCAATAACCCAATTCTGAATGAGCGACAGACGGAGAATTTTACCATTACGAAACACATCACCCAAGTCTTCATATCGCACCTTGGCAAGGGGCGGATACATCATTAGAATTAAGCCGATGGCAATGGGTATATTAGTAGTTCCTACCTGGAATTGGTTAATAAAGGTATCTATTGCGGGAATAAAGTAACCCAAACAGACCCCAATAACCATTGCTAAAAAAATCCAAACGGTTAGGAAGCGGTCAAGAAACGAAAGTTGCTTAAGAAGATTTTTCTTCTTCATTGACCTCATTCCCGTAGAGTGTTACATTTCTATCTCTATTATTTCAAAAAAACTTGATGTGTCAATATTTCAAGTAGATTATGTTACACAAATTAATCAAAAAAAGTTGATGCGTTAGGATGGCTCTTGACACAAACGAGCAGGCATAATTTGGTACAAGCGGCGGAACTCGGACAGGTACTGCTCTAAGGCAGCAAATTGGGGTATATTGAGGCTGTAGTAAATCCAGCGTCCTTCCTGACGAGAGCGAACCAAACCAGCTTCCCTAAGAGTTTTTAAGTGAAAAGACAACTTTGATTGGCTGACTTCTAAAGCCTCGCACAAGTCACACACACAAAGCTCTTTATTTCGCAGTAGTTCGATAACGCCAATTCTCAATGGATCGGAAAGAGCATGGAAACCGAGAACAATTAAATCAGGAGTGGTTGTGGAGGAGGATTGCATTAATAAAAATTAAGGTAAAGGTGTTCAATCTCTATTGTGGAATAGAAAATTGAAGTTGCAAGTATTAACTCTGGCAAAAATGCAAACCTTTATACTTATAAGTAGTGCTAATACCGTGATTTACGCAAGATGTTATTTTATTTTTTCATTTTTGTTTTTCTAGAGTGCAAGGACGCAGTCCATTTTGAATTGTTCATGCCATGCACCTGTTGTGCTAATCTAAACAAGACAAAACTTTATCAGTTACCAGTTATCAATTGTTCCCTGTTCCCTGTTAAGCGCGATGCACTGAGCGTGGTCGTTGTGTTCCCTGTTAAGCGTTCCCTGTTCACTGCTCACTGTTCACTGCTCACTGTTCACTGATTTATATGCAACCCTCTAGTCAAAAGCTGCGACAATTACTACAGCGTCCGGAAATTATCATCATTCCTGGCGTTTACGATTGCTTGGGAGCAAAACTGGCTGAACAATTAGGTTTTGAATTAATCGCGACTAGTGGTTTTGGTATCGCCGCCTCTACACTTGGTGTACCAGACTATGGTTTGATGACTGCGACGGAAATACTTGTCAGCACAGGACGAATTGCTCAGTCAGTCAGTATACCTTTAATTGCTGATATGGATACTGGCTATGGCAATGTATTAAACGTCATCCGAACTGTAAAGGACGCAGTACAGCAAGGAATTGCGGGGATTTTACTAGAAGACCAAGAATGGCCAAAAAAATGTGGACATTTTGAAGGAAAACGAGTCATTTCGATGGCTGAACACGTTGGTAAAATTCGGGCGGCTGTGCAAGCGCGTGGTGAAAGTGGTTTAGTTATTATTGCTCGCACTGATGCTCGTGCTCCATTGGGTTTGGAAGAAGCAATCGCTCGTGGTAGAGCTTATATTGATGCTGGGGCTGATATCTTGTTTGTGGAAGCCCCTCAATCTGTCGAAGAATTACAAAAAATCGCCTCTGCGTTTCCAGATGTTCCTTTGGTAGCTAATATTGTGGAAGGTGGCAAAACTCCCGAACTTTCAGCGTCACAGTTGCAGGAGTTAGGTTTTAAGATTGTGTTTTTCCCAGTTTCTGCTTTGCTTGCAGCGACAAAGGTTATGACTGCTTGCTTGCGTCAATTGAAAGAACAGGGAACTACGGCGGATTTTCAGGAGTTGGTTGAGTTCAAGGAATTTCAAAATCTGATTGGTGTACCTCAATATCTGGAAATGGAACAGCAGTTTACAAGTGTGAAAGACTCGTCTTGAATAGTTGTCCGCAGCAATAGTTCACCGACTACAAGAGATCGCGATCGCCTCAGACAACAAGTGCTTTTCAAGCACTTGTTGGAATATTCACCGAATTTGGTCAACAGACTCGTTTCGTAATAAACCAGATCAAGTTCGTCTGTTAATAAAAAGGATCAAACACCTGCAATGTAAATAAAGATTGCAAAATTCCTGTCTTTATTTACTAACTTGCCCATATTTGATCTTAGACCATAAAAGTTTTGCATGGTAAAGTTAACTTCTTATGCTATCCAATGCCTTAAACTTATCCATTCATGGTTTTTTTAGTATGGTTATGTTTCTTTTCGTGCTGAACATACTAAGCATTTCGTTCACTTAAAGCAGAAAATTGTCCCTCATTAATTCGCCCAGCTTGATACAACGTTTCTGTGATTTCTGACATTGTTAAAACAGAATGACCTCGATAACCGTTTTGTTGTAATCGGTCTTTCACCCCTTGTTCATGGTCGATAAAGACAACAATATCATTGATATTTAATCCAACAGACTTTAACTTTTCTGCTCCTTCCATGACGCTTTTACCGCTGATGAGAATATCATCAACGACGACAACCGTTTCTCCTGCGAAAAACTCACCTTCAATTAGCTTTCGAGTTCCATGTGCTTTCACTTCTTTGCGAGGGAAAATCATCGGACAATTGAGACGTAAAGCTAAACCAGTAGCCGTAGGTAGAGAACCGTAAGGAATACCTGCGACTCGGTCAAAACTTAAGTTTTTCAAAATCTCTTCATAGGCTTTGATAACTTGATGAAAAAGTTGCGGAGTAGAAATAACTTTGCGTAAATCAACATAATAAGGAAAAGTCTTACCTGATGCTTGCACATAGTTTCCAAACATAATGCAACCAATATCATACATTTGTAAAATTAAATCTAGTTGGGGATGTTTTTCTAATAAACAAACATCAGAAAACCATACAGAACAACTCGAAGCATTTTGGGTTATTTCGGTTCTTGCTTGATTGATTTGTGTTTGCAAAGACTGAATTTGTTCAGATAAATTTTCCTGTGTTAACATATCTATAGGAACAGGAATTAAAAGACCATCTCCGTTTGCCGTCAGACCAGCTGCTAAAATTTTATAAAGATTGTCACTTTCTGCCCAAATGCTACGAGCCATGATCATTCGTTCCGGAGAAACTGCACGAATACGCGACAAAATATCAGGATTCGTAGTTCCCACTTCTAAACCCACTTGTTCTGGAGTTCCCCAGTTTTTTGATTCTTTGACAACCTGTAAATAAAAAGGTGACTCACTCGAAGGATATTGCTGTAAACTGAACGCATTAGAATTAGAAGTACAACATAAAATAAAAACTGCTTTATCTGGATAAACCAAAAAAGAGGCTACATGCTCTTGTCCTATATATGGACTCAAAGTTATCGCATCTACACCCCATTCGGTAAAAACAGTTTTAGCGAAAATAGTACTGGTGTTTAAATCACCATGTTTTGCATCTAAAATTATTGGAATGTGAGGAGGAATAGCTGCTAGAGTTTGATGCAGGAGTTCTAAACCTGGAGCACCTAAAACTTCATAAAATCCAAGCGTAGGTTTATAAGCACAGACTTTATCGACTGTTTCAGAAATAATAAATTGCAACCAATCCGACAATCCAGAAATAATATTTTTAGATTGAAAGCAAGTCGGCATCATTTCTGGATTTGGATCAAGCCCAACAAAGAGTAAACTTTGATTTTCTGAAATGACTTGGTTTAACTTGTCGAAAAAGTTCATATTTTTCTCACAAATATTTTTAAAAAGTATTTTTAACCACACCAGAAACAGACATTCAAACAGAGCAATCATCTATTTGAATGTGTTATATCTGAAAATACAATTGTGCAGGAGAAAACTCGTCTCTTAAGACAGCTTTAATCAAGAAATGAAAGATTTTAGTCTTCATAATTTCTCTTTCCGAATTACAATCCCGCAAACCATTCATATCCTTGATCTTCCCAGTATCCCCGAGAACTTAATAATTGACTCGCTAGTGTAATTTGAGTTATCCACTTACTTTGCTTATATCCAAGTTTAATGGGAGAAGCCAAACGTAGTGGTGCACCGTTTTCTACTGGCAAAGGTTCGCCATTTTTCTGATAAGCTAATAAAGTTTGGGGATGTAAACTTGAAGCAATATCCCAGCTTGAATAGTAGCCATCAGCTGATTGGAAGTAAACATATCGCACATTTGCTTTAGGCTGAGCAAGAGCAACAATTTCTTGTAATCGAATGCCTCCCCATTGTACTATTGCTGCCCAACCCTCTACACAAACATGACGAATAATCATGGAAGTCAGAGGTAAAGATTGAATTTCTGCAAAACTCAAGCTTAAGGGATTATTGACTTCACCATTAACAATTAAACGATATTTTGCTTTGTCAATAATTGGAGTATACCTGAAGCTATTAATGAGCAAAGCTTCTGGTTCAATCTGACTGTAAGAAAATTCTGGTACTGGCTTTTGTGGATTCAAGATTAATGCTTCAACTTTTTGGTTGAGTGGTTCAGACAGTTTGCCTACAATATCCTCAAACAAAGGTGTTCCACATCCACCAAGAAGAAAACTCATGCCAGACAATCCAGAAACTTTTATAAATTGACGGCGCGATAGTTGAGGACGCTTGATCGGAATTAAATTCATATAGGACTCATATTTTATTTTTGACGAAGCTAGGTACACTTTCTGTTCCCTGTTCCCTGTTCCCTGTTCCCTGTTCCCTGTTCCCTGTTCCCTGTTCCCTGTTCCCTACCTCCACGAGTCAATTCATAAATCAAACCGGATTCCTATAAAATGAATACTTTTGATTTACCCCTTCGGGGTTTGCCAGTCGCTCATGGGGGAAACCAACGCCAGGTCCCTACGGAGGGAAACCCTCCTGCAGGACTGGCTCCCCAAGACCGCGCTGGCTCACCAAAACATTGATTCAGTCAATTTCTCACCTCCAGCCTGACGCCCTAGCAAAAAGTGAGCAACGACAAATAAAATAACTATTGGAACCGAGGAAAAGTGAACAATTCGGAGTGCTTGCCAACTGCCAAAACTATTTACTATAAAAGGGAATTGGGCAGGTTTATACATTCCTATACCTGTGAAGATAGCCAGTAGTAAAATAGGAATAATGCCTGTGTAGACAATGCGGTGCCAAGCATAAATTAAACGTTTTGAATTTTTACTTTTTTGCAACGCTTGCAAGTCGTTGATACCTGCAAATCGATGTCGCCACCGCCGAGTGACGAAAATATAAATTCCATACCACAAAAGATTCAGCGAAAATAACCACATAGCAGCAAAATGCCAGTGTCTGCCGCCAGCAAGCCAACCTCCTAAAGTAAATATCCCAGGAATGTGCCAACCTGATCGCCCACCAAAAACAGGATTAGCGTTGTAAATTTGCAGCCCACTGGTGAACATAATAAATAAACTGATAATGTTAATCAAGTGAAAAATTTTGGCTGCTATTGCTTGAGTTGGTAACTTGCGATTTTTATAGGGAAAAGTTGAAGTCATAGATAAGATTATTTTTATCTAGCTTACAGATTCAGTTGTCTGTAGGAATGCAAGGCATTATAGTCCTACACCTTCACCTTACTATCTAGCCGTACTCTTGTTCAATAATTTTCCAACTAACCGCACTTACTCCAGACTCCAAGCTCAAACGGCTGACAATTTGTTCTAAAAAAGGATCGTTGCGATCCTGCGTGACTAAGTCATATCGTGTTCGTTTAAAGACTTATCATTAAGGCTGCAACGGAGCAGGGGGTAGGTGAGACAGCGCTGCGGGAGGGTTTCCAACGCCAGATACCTACGGAGGGAAACCCTCATCAAGTACTGGCTCCTCCACAGGCGACTGCGTTAGCGCAGCGAGACCGGAGGTCTTCCCCGAAGGGGAGCAGGGAGAGAAAAAGTTTTTAGGTTTTAGCACAGATGCACCAGATTATAACTAATTAGGCGAACATGATATCAGCTTCAAGTTCCACACGTTCGGGAGTTTCTTCAAGATCCTCGCTATGTAAAGAACACAACTTCATTTTACCAGTGGCACTGACTGCCTGTAGCAGCAGGGCACGGACATGAGCCTCATCGTTGCTACGACAAACTATAGAACAGCGATAGCATAGCTGAATTTCTGTACCCTTGAGCGGTTGTTGATTAATTCGGTAACCCACGGGACGTAGAAAGATGTTTGCCACTAAAACTGCTGCTGTTCCTATAAACGCCTGTGGGAAAAATCCACCACCTGCCAAAGCGCCCACTGCTGCGACACACGCTAATTCACGCGGGAGCTAAGTGATTTAAAATTCCAAAATTATGGTTAATAGAAAATTAGGAACTAGAGAATTTACTCAATACCTAATTTCTTTTTCATTCTTTATGGTTTACGTACTTTACAATAATTTTTGGACTACAAATTTGCTCATTAAGGTTAAGCTTTATCACTTTTTTATTAAGGAAAGGTTATCTCCATGTTTTGCTAGAACTCTTGCTAACATTTTGCAGTATCTTTTCAAGATTTTGATGTAATGATGTAGGAGAAGAGAGGGAAAAATATTCTTTCATCTCCTACTGCTTGTAGTCTTTAATCACTGAAAAATACTTTCCTCTATATGACTACTACACCACCTATTAAATCAGCTGAACTGACTCCCAATAATCAGCTTACCGTAGCACAGCGAGTGGAAGCAGGCAAAGCATTACGTCAAGTTGTTTCTCGAAGTGCCCACCGCGAATGGCATCCTAGAGATCGTCCAGATCCAATTGAAATACTCAATGTATCAAATCAGGGACGCATACCAGAGTTAATCCCCATCCGTTACGATCGCATGTTGCAGTCAACCTTTGCTTTTCTACGGGGAAGTGCAATTATTACAGCGGCTGACTTGGCAACTACTCCCACAACAGGAATCCACGTACAAGCGTGTGGAGATTGTCACTTACTTAACTTCGGTGGGTTTGCCACACCGGAACGAAATCTTATCTTTGACCTCAATGACTTTGACGAAACCTTAAGCGCACCTTGGGAATGGGATGTAAAACGCTTAGTGACAAGTATTATTGTTGCGGGGAAAGATATCCGTCTGACTGACAAAGACTGCTATGATGCTGCCGAAGCAGCAGTCCGTGCCTATCGCTTGTCCATTGAGGAGTATGGGCAGATGGGGACTTTGGCGGTGTGGTATGCGCGACTGGATGCTAATGTGCTGGTGGAACACGCGCCTGATGAGGAAACTCGTCAATACTGGCAGCAAATGGCAAGCAAAGCCTTTACCCGCACTAGGTCACAGACATTTGTGCAGATGACAGAGGAGGTGAATGGACAACGGCGGTTTATTGATCAACCACCCCTGTTGTATCATCTACCACTACAGGAGCAATATTTAGAAGAAGTAAGGGTGTTATTTGAACAATATCGTGACACTCTGCAAAGCGATCGCCAGTTTTTGCTAGATCGCTACCGTCTAGTAGATGTAGCCATGAAGGTGGTTGGCGTTGGCAGTGTCGGTACTCACTGCTCAGTTGCACTGCTGTTGAGTAACGATAATGATCCTTTGCTGCTGCAATTTAAAGAAGCCCGTCCCTCGGTATTAGAACCCTATGCGGGGAAAAGTTCCTACTCCCACAACGGACAGCGCATAGTCAATGGTCAACGCCTCATCCAGGCAGCTAGTGATATTTTCTTGGGTTGGACGAGTAACAGTCGCGGACAAGATTTCTATTTTCGGCAATTAAAAGACATGAAAACCTCGATGAAACTCAAGGGAATGTCTGCCAGGGGTTTGGAGGATTACGCGGAAATTTGCGGTTGTGCCTTAGCCCGCGCCCATGCTCGTTCCGGCGATTCTGTTGTTATCAGTAGCTACTTGGGTAAAAGTGATACTTTTGACTCTGCTGTCGCAGATTTTGCTGTTACCTACGCCCATCAAGTTGAGCAAGATCATCAAGCACTCGTAGCAGCAGTCAAATCCGGTAGGGTTGTCGCCTCTTCAGGTTAAGCAGAATTAGCCGTGGGTTTATGGTTCTCTACTCTCTGCAGGCACTGATTCTGGTAGATAAAGCCGTTCTTCGCTAGCATCGTACTCAAACAGTTCTGCGTAACGTCCCCAGTCAATAGCAGTAGCAAATTGTTTTTCTGTTTCTACGTGCGGAAAATATTCATCTAGTAAATCCAGAAAGAAATCTCCTCCCATTGATCCATTTTGTTTTTCTCGCAGCGTCTGTAGTATACTAACTAACATGGGCACACGTTGCAGTACTTGCTGTCTAAACAAGTCTTTACTTCGCAAAATCGTTGTGGTAGCAAAGTCGCGTCCAATTTCGGTAAGCTGAACATCGCCTTGTATAACATCTGCAAAGCCCAGCATCACAGCACCATCAAGAATTGGCAACAGATCATCTACTTCGAGCTGAATTCGTTCTGCTAGCCTAAAAATATCTTCCTTGCCTTCTGGTTTCTCTACAATCAACTCCAACAAACCACTAATCCCACCCACTCGTACATGCGGTAACGACTGAGCATAAGGTGATTTAGATGGTTGTGGAACTGTGGGGGCTGCCACCGCCACTTCCCCAGTCACTTCAACTTCTGGGTTGGTCATCGCCGTGTAGATATAGTCTACCAACGCTTTGAAGCGAACGTTTGCGCGATCGTGAGGACGCGGCAAATCAATAACAACTTCACCACGAACGCGCCCTGGATTTGATCCCAGGATAATCACTCGATCCGCCAGAAACACAGCTTCCTCAATGTTATGGGTGACAATCAAAATACTTTTGGATGGAAAGGTGCCAGCATTCCACAAGTCGTCAATTTCACCCCGTAAGTTCTCAGATGTTAGAACATCCAGGGCACTGAATGGCTCATCCATAAACAGCACTTGCGGTTCCAGAACAAATGCCCGTGCAAAGCCAACCCGTTGCTTCATACCACCGGACAACTCTTTAGGATAGGCGCTTTCAAAACCGTCCAAACCTACCAAGTCAATTGCTTTGAGTGCTTGTTGGCGTCGCTGAGATCGAGCGACTCCCTGCGCTTGCAGTCCCAACTCCACATTTTGTTGGACTGTCAACCAAGGTAGCAACGCAAAGCTTTGAAACACCATTGCTACATCTTGGTTAGCTTGTTGCAGACGTTTACCACTGCTAATAACCTGCCCTTCACTTGGTGGAATCAAGCCTGCCATGATCCGCAACAAGGTGCTTTTGCCACTACCACTGCGTCCCAGCAATGCTACAACTTCACCTGTATGAACTGTCAAGTTGACATTACGGAGAACCGTAAACTCTCCTTTGCCTTCTGGCAGAGGAAAACTCTTATTAACCTGCTCGACGGCAATCAATACCTCATGAGTTGCTTGCGTAGTTGTCATGCTTGCACTCCTTTCTACAGATGATATTTTGTTTCCGCCAGTTGATACAGTCGTCGCCAGAAGACTCTGTTGAGTGCAACCACATACAGACTCATCATTCCAATCCCCAAGGTAATGCGGGGCCAGTCGCCCACTTCAGTTGCCTTGGCGATGTATGCTCCTAACCCAGTTGCAGTCAGGGTAGTCTGTCCCCAAGCGACAACTTCAGCAACAATACTGGCGTTCCACGCCCCACCACTGGCAGTAATCCCGCCTGTAACCCAAGCGGTGAAAATGCCAGGGATGATTAACTTGCGCCACAACCGCCAGCCACGCAAACCAACATCCGTTGCCATTTCGCGCAGGTCAGTTGGAATGCTCATAGCTCCAGCAATGGAGTTAAAGAGAATGTACCACTGGGCACCCAGGGACATCAAGAAAATACTACCCCAATCGATGCTGACATGAGCACGAATGAAGAACAGAGTCGCGAAGGGGAAAATGAAATTTGCTGGGAAGGATGCTAAAAATTGTACCACAGGCTGCAACAGGCGTGATAGTCGCGGGTTGAACCCGATCGCCACACCAATTGGTGTCCAGATCAGCGTAGCTAGCACTAGTAGCACCAGTACACGTCCCAAGGTCAGTAACCCCAGCACAAAAGTCTTGAACACCTCACCCAATCCCACTGTTGTGAGAATAAAGTGCAACCCAGCAACCAGCAATCCGCCAATCACGATTAATAATGCGAAATTGTAGAGGCGATCGCTCGCCACTTGCCGACTCTGGTTGATCGCAACTCGTGGACGCTGTGGGGTCAGTGATGATAACAGGCGGTTGATAGTTTCACCCACCGGAGTGAATGCCCGTCTCATTAAACGTGGTAGTCGCGCGGCTTTGAGCAAATCGAACACCCAGGAATTGGGAGCCTCTGCTGCCGAACTCTGTTCTAAGCGGAACTTATCAGCCCAGGCAATCAGCGGTCGCCAGAACAGTTGGTCTACCAGTAAAATAACCACAGCGATCGTTAGGAATGCCCAACCTAAAGCAGGCAAATCCTGAGCGGTGACTGCTGCTGCTACGTAAGAACCAAGTCCGGGTAACGTATACTTCTGGTTGAGTACACTAATAGCTTCACTAGCTGCGACAAAAAACCAGCCGCCTCCAAAACTCATCATTGCGTTCCAGATTAGCCCAATCATCGCGCTTGGCACTTCCAGCTTTGTAAACCGCTGCCAGGCCGAAAGCCGATAAAGCCTTGCTGCCTCATCTAATTCGCTTGGTACCATTCTCAACGACTGGTAGAACGAAAAGGTCATATTCCAGACCTGACTTGTAAAAATGGCAAAAATTGACGCTGCTTCTAATCCCAGTAAACTCCCAGGGAATAGAGCAATAAAGCCTGTCACCGTAATCGACAAAAAGCCCAGTACCGGTACTGACTGTAAAATGTCGAGGAGTGGGATCAAGACTTGTTCTGCACGACGGCTTTTGGCAGCAACATAGCTATAGATTAAAGTAAACAATGTTGAGCAAAACAGCGCGATAAACATCCGCAGAGTTGAGCGTGCAGCGTAGTATGGCAGATGAACCGGATTGAGGCTAACATCTGGCACTACATCCGGCGGTACAAAACTCACTAAAGTACCAGCACCGACACGTGCGATTAGCCCTAGTAACACCAATGTGCCAAAAATCAGGGCAATATCAGCTAGACCGAACGGGAAGCGTCGAAGCGCTTCTGGGGATGGGAAGGTCCTCCTCAGCATAGGTTATGGAAGTTTTCCCCATATGGTAGACAGTATTATTTAAGCATCAAACTTATACATTTGTATCGTGCCATAAAGCAGAAGGCAGAAAGTAGAAGTTGTGCCTTTTGCCTTCTACCTTCTGCCTTGTATATAATTTGCTTTTGTTCGTCGTTTTACTGATCGTTACTCAATTTGTCCCGTAATTCCGTCCAATGAACACCCGCGAGATTAGGTAACACAACGTGTGCTGATCCCACTCGTTCACTAGGACCAAGTCCTATAGCATACATGCCGGCGGCAAGCGCAGCCTCAATACCTGCGGCTGCATCTTCGACAACGACACATTGCTCAGGTTTGAGTCCTAAGTGTTGGGCAGCAAAGAGAAATAAGTCTGGTGCTGGCTTGGGTTGCTGCACGCTGTAACCGTCAGCAACCACATCAAAGCGATCAGCAATACCCAGTTTTTCGAGTACCGTTTGAGCATTTTTGCTTGCAGAACCAAGGGCTATCTTAATCCCAGCTTGCTTCAACTCATCCAACAATGCAATTGTTCCTGGCAATAAATCTCCCGGCGTCATTGTCTGGATAAAGTCCACATAGTAGCGGTTCTTGCGATCCATCATCTCCTGGAGTTGTTTTTCTGAGTACTGCTTTTTACCAACTATCTTCAGCAGTGACTCGCGACGAGAAACACCCCGCAGATCTTCATTTGCTTCGCGGTTAAAGGGTAATCCCTCTTCATCTGCCAGCTTTTGCCAGCCTAAGTAGTGGTATTCTGCTGTATCTGTAAGAACACCATCCAAATCGAAAATAACTCCTCGGATATCTGGAAGTGTCATAGTATCTTGTGGTGTAGGACGTAAGTCGATTTCGTGCCACTCGCCACGCCAATGAAGCTTGAACTTCAGACGTTTCCACCCCGGTGGTAATTGTGGCGTTGCTGTTGGTTGATGTTCTGCAAATTGGACTCCGCCAAACCCCAAAACCACAGCTTGCCAAACACCACCAGCACTAGCACCATGAATTCCTTCGTGAGCATTGCCACGAACATCTTCAATATCTACTAATGCAGCTTGCATAAAGTGTTCATAAGCCTCTTTGGATTTGCCCAAATCCGAGGCTAAGATAGCATGAATGGCAGGTCCTAGAGATGAACCGTAGGTGATGTCTGTACGGGGTGCGTAGTAGTCCCAGTTTTTCTCCACCGTTTCTGGGGTGTAGGGAAATTCCTGTGATTGGCGCATTAAGTACAAAAGCATCAACACATCTGGCTGTTTGAGTACCTGGCGCTTATTTGTTTCCTCAATACTCAAAATCATTTGTATTGAGCGGTTACGTGGTTCGTACTCTGCCAAGTCGATATCTTCTAATTTAAAGAACCCCTCGGATTGCTCGACAAGTCCTGTCGAAGGATCGTAGGGAATCCATATATTATTGATAATGTCTTGCCAACGAGAAATTCGTCCTGCACTCAGCTGCAGTTTTTGTTGGAGTGTGTTAAACCTGTCAGGGTAAGTATGACGCAACCAGTCATAGACAAACAGCGCTTTCTCCAAATGCCATTGCACCATCCGGTTTGTAAAAGCGTTGTTGTCTGCAATCTCGTGGTACTCATCCGCTCCAATCACCCCGCGAATTTCATACCGTTCGTGCTTGGTGTTATACTCAACGCGACTCCCCCAGAAAACAGCAGTATCGAGAAGAATTTCTGCACCGCAGTCGCGCATCCACTCATCGTTGTCAGTCGCTTTCCAATAGTACCAAACGGCATAAGCAATATCAGCACTAATGTGGATTTCGCGATCGCGACACCAAATCCTTATGTCTTCTCCGTAAAAATCGTTAGGAGGCAACCAACGTGGTGTCACTTCATCACCAGTTTCTGCACTTTCCCAAGCATACATTGCCCCTTTATACCCGTAATGAGATGCCTTACGTCTGGCACCATTTAACGTCAGGTAGCGGTAAGTGAGCAAGTTACGAGCAAGTTTCGGTTGAGTGTAAATGAAAAAGGGCAAGATAAAAATTTCCGTATCCCAAAACACATGACCGCGATAGCCAAAGCCTGAAAGTGTTTTTGCTGGGATACTCACCTTCTCATCGTGCTCTGGGGCTGAGATCAGTAATTGAAAGATATTGTATCGAACGGCAAGTTGAGCTTTGGTATCTCCTTCAATCAAGATGTCGCTTTTATCCCAAGCCTGGGCCCATGCTTGTACATGGGCATCTACCAACGCTTCATAGTCTGGGAGTTGAGCAAGCTTTTCATTAGCTTCTTTTACAGGGTTATCCACATCTCGTGACGTGAAAACTGTGACAAACTTATCCACAGTAACCGTTTGTCCTAAAGAAGCTTGGAATACGGTGCTCAAAGTCGGATAACCTGGAGGACTACTGACTTGTACTGGCGCATCGGCTCCTAATACCGTCATTCCAACAGCCATCCCCAAGTTAATCCGGGTGTTGCGAGTCTGGAGTTGCAACCAGGCTCCTCGATTGGTTTTGCCTTGGTCTATCAATTCCCAATGGTTGAAACCTTGATTTTCAGGATAGCCACTAATGCTACCTTGAATTTCAATCAACCCGTCAAAATCTACTGGCGTTAACTGACAGCGTAGCCCTAAAACATGTTCATCTGCAAGACTTGCAAAGCGTTCAAAGCAGAGATCTATTGTCTTTCCGCCAGGACTGCGCCAACGTACCTTACGCCTAAGGATACCACGAAGGAGGTCAAGCTGTCGCTCGTAGCTCAATATCTCGCCGCGTTCGGTACGGAAGCGTTCGCCATCGACTGTGACAATCAATGGTAACCAGTCGGGACAGTTAGCAAGTTCGGTGTAGACAAGAGGAACATTATCATAAACCCCATGAATGAAGGTTGCTGGTACTGCACGAGTAGAACCTTCCTCAAAACTTCCCCGCGTTCCCAGATAACCGTTGCCAATAGTGAAAACAGTTTCTCTGTGCTGAATCTGGTTCGGCTTAAGCTGGGTTTCGACAAGTGTCCAATCTGTATAAGTAAAGTCGTGGGAATTATCTGTTTTATCCATGGCAAACCGGGGGTTTTTGAGATCAGATGTTACCTTTGCATATGTTGTTCCAAAATTTTCTCAGCCCTAGGTTTGTAGAGCAGATAAAATAAAGTTTCCACGTAGCCAGCTTTGGCTTCGCTAACTTCCTGGTTGACAAACTTCCAAAAGCTATAGATTTTAGCTAGCAGTAACAACTGTTTGGTGTGTGACTGCCAGTTATATTTGTTACGTACACGCTGAATCACCAACTCCGATATCTTATACCAGTGTTCTAAATAAGCATTGCACTGGTCAATAAAGCTTAATATCGTCTTGGCTGTTCCTTCTAAGTCTGTTGGATTTAGCAGAAAACCATCTTCTCCATTTTCGATGATTTCTAAGGAACCGCCAAATTGAGTGGCAAAAGTTGGTAATCCGGAACTCATAGCTTCGAGAATGGTTCGTCCAAAGGCTTCAAAGCGGGCAAAATGGACGAAAATTCCTTGGAAATCCGCAATAATACGGTATGCTTCTCCCAGCTCGGCAATGGGGATTTGCATTCCTACCCAACGAATGTGACCGTGAAGATTATACTCGTTGATAATATTGTGGAGTCTTTCGATTTCTTCTGTTTCTTTTGAATTTGTTGCTTGATGAGGATGCAGCTTGTCAGCCACAATAATTAAATTGCAACTCTGCTGTAATTCCTGACTTTTACCAAAGCATTCTGCCAAACCCGCAAGGTTATCAATGGCAGTCATCGCACCAACGGCAAAGATGGGTCGCTTGCTTTGATTTTCTAGGTGTCCAAGGATTTGAGGATCTTCACGGGTAAACAGTAGATCTTCAACTGTTCTGCTAACAGTAATATCTCGGTCTTGTTTCTGGTTACTGGGGAAGAAGATATGTTCATTCACCCCTGGTGGTATCATGTTGAATTTGGGACTGAACAAGTCAATACCATCTACCACATGATACAGCTGGGGCATCGTAAAACATTTGTAAGACTCATACTGACCGCGTGTATCGGGTGTACCCACAATTTCTTGGTAGGTCGATGTAATGATGAAGTCTGCCCCGTTCATACCGATAAGATCAGCAGTGTATTGTGCTGAAAAATGGTATTTATCCTCTAAATCATGCCAGTACAAGTTACTGAAAAGGTGCTTGGGTTTTTCCAAAGAATGAGCAATGTTGCACTGAGTCACTTTCAGACGGCGCGCCAACAGAAAAGCAACTAAGTTACCATCGCTGTAGTTACCAATGATCAGATCTGGACTACCTCGAAATTGGGCGAGGAGTTCTGTTTCTGCGTCAAGGGCAAATCTTTCTAGATAAGGCCAAATCTCATATCTGGAAATCCAGTTTTGAGTGACATTAGGATTAGAACCAGCAAAAGGAACGCGCAAGATCCAGGCATTTTGTGTGCCCTCAACTTTTTCCAAGCGTAGATTGCACAATGTTCCTTCGCAGTTGGGGATCAGACGAGTCAAAATGATAACTTGGGGTTGGATACCAAGAACGTCTAATCCTGCAAGTTTGATTTCTTCTTGGAGTTTATTTTCTAGGTGACGCGCTTGTTCAAGAACGTAGATAACTTGACCTGTTGTTTCAGGTCTTCCCAAAACACCTTCTTGGGAAACCCAGCCGTGTATGGAAACCAGGACAACACGAAAAACTGTGGGAACACGCGAGACAAAAGTTTCTAGAATGGCTGGTTCTGCAGTGTCAATCAGTCGGTTGAGAAGTTCTAGCGTTTCACGCACTCGCGATGCTGTGTTACCCCAACCTGGTTCAAAACCGAGTTCTTGAAGGTCAAAGCGAAATTTTTCGTAAGGTTCGCCTTGAGGACGTTCGTTGAGGAAATTTAGGGCTTGCTTGAGTTGTTTGGCTAGCTGTTTACCTGAATCGATACGACCGTTGATCAGTAAGGGAATACCATCATAGGAATGTCGGTGAAAAACATCAAACAAAACCTCTAACCAGTATTCAGGATCAGTCAACACTTGACCGCATAGGTGACGGTTGAGAAAACCTAGACCTTGACCAATGTTTCTCGGGTCGTTAATTCTAGGGTAACCGTGGTAATATGGACTGAAATCAATTTTTAAGATTTGGGATTGAGAGCGGTTGACCAAGTGATCGCGCGCATCCAGTAAAGCTTCTGGCGTCATCTGCTCAAAACTTGTCATGTTTGCCCCAAGCCGCCAAACCTCTTGGCTACCAATCCTTGGTCGCAGAATAAACCATGTAATTTCTCCTTCCACAATCATTTCGTGGGTGTAGTGTATGAGTTTTCCTACAGAGGAAGAGTGGAAGAAGTAACCTGGCTTTTCTGAATTTTGACAGTACTCAGCAAAAACATGTAAAATTTCGTTTCTCAGAAAGTACCTTTGATCCAAGGCACTCAAAGTCTTGATTAAATGACGCAGAGCAGTTTTTTCTTCACTATTTAAGATAGTTTGAACCAGTTCATGCATGGCAAATTTTTAAACATTAACTAGACCAATACCTTATTTTTCTACACTTAATCCTGAAAATAACACTCCTTCTATCTAACGATTTTATAAAGAAGAATCACACAGAATGATTCACCCCCTACGTTAGCGCATATTTCGCTTGAAGGCTCAGGTTCTACAGAAAGGTTTTAGGTATTTGTTTAACGTCAAAAACAAGTATAGCCCAGTAATTTTTAGGAGCAAGTTATTATTGTAGCTTATGTAACAGTTTTGATGGAAAATTGACTTTTGATATGAAGTCTGGTTGATTAGTTATTATTCGCGTTTTGTACAAGAACTTTAAAACCCTCTCTCCCTCAAACCTGTGCCCCGCGCCTTTACAGTCTTAATGATAAGTCTTGAAAGGGACATGATATGAGTAGGTGTCCTGATTGTTCTGCTTAATCAACAACCAGAACTGTATCATGAAAGTGACTATTTCATACTTTTGGATAGTCTTGAGCTTTAGTTGAGAGCCAAATAAATTTCTTACGGGTTGAGAATGAACAGTCAAGCTTTATACTGGTAATGACTTAAGACCAACCATTAAACTAAAAAAATTAACTTATATAAAGAAAAATAATATGTCCATCTCAAAAACAGAAGCAAAACAACTCCTAGAACGTCTTATTTTTGATGATGCACGCCCTCATGACTGGGTGCAGGATGTGTGGGGGTTGAGTCCAATATTAGGAGACAGTGCAGCAAAATTGGTAGAGGTTTTTGAAGCCCTGATAGAATGCTGTCCGCAAGAGAAATTGGAAAATTTGCTGCAAACCTTTTATCAAGAGGATCTTGAGTGAAGAGGTCATGATTACTTAGAGCGATATGCAATACGGAGACTTTGCACCAAAATTACTAGAGATGCGATCGCCATTAATCCACCCCAAAACCAATAAGGTAAAAGCAATTGCTGCTGCATTTGCGCTGTGTCAGAGAGCAAACCAGGACCAGCAGAGGCGCTAAATAAATAGTCCACTTGATGGTAAGTACTAACACAAGCTTGTACGCCGAGAAATTGAATCCCAAATCCCTGCATCCAACGAGGAGCTTTTAGTGCAACACCAAGGATAATCAGACCAAGTAGAGGAATTGCGACGATTCCAAATAGTGAGCGTACCCAGATGAGTGTCGAAATCAGTAAAAAACCTCCCAAAATCGTCAAACTCAAATGCGCAGCTCTAAAACTACGAGAAGCCAAAATTAAACCTGCACCAGCGATAGGTGGACCCATTGGTCCTGCTGCAGCAACCAAAGCACGACCAATGGGTCCTAAGTACAACGGAAGGCTATGAAAAGCAACACCCGAACCATTGGAAAAAATCTCCAGCTGCTGGAACTGTCCCCCTAAAAGGAGTGCCATCAAGCCGTGACCCATTTCATGAAACCAAGTTGCCAGAATGGTGAATGGGTATAAAATGTAATTACCTCCTGGAACTTGCCACAGCACAATAGTAGCGATCGCTGCAGCAAGAAGCCAAAACAAACCCATCCGGTCAACTGTTTTTGGGGCTTCTCTAGTAAGCAAGGGTTCAAAATTTTTTCCAAGGTTAGTCATGGTTCACTTTTAATGGGCATTGTCTTCCTATCATTTCGATTGTAGTTGTATTTATCTATCGGTTGTTTGTGTCTAGTAGCATAATCAACCAGTTATCAGTTATCAGTTATCAGTTACAACAGAAAATACGGATCTGTTTCTTTTGTTAACTGTTTACTGTTCACTGTTCACTGTTTCAACCACTAGACACAAATTATTTTAGGAAACTTGAAACAGAAACGTTACTAAATCTCCCTTACCCAAACTGATGCGATCGCCTGGGCGCAAACGATGCCGATTTCCTGGCAATAAGGCCAAGTTATTGATGTAGGTACCATTAGAACTTCCTACATCTTCGATATAATGAGCGCCTCCCTCTAAACGAATATCAGCATGAATCCGCGAAACAATTTCTGAATTGGGAAATCCAGAAACATCTATATCTGGAGGAATGCGATCATTGGGCTTGCCCATATGAACAACAGAAAGGTTTTGCGGTAACTCAATTATCCTGTCTGTTTGAACGTGGATCAGTCTTGCCATCTCCTGCTGCAATTGAGTTCTAGAAACACTAGATGTGACAACAGTTGGCGGTGGAGTTTGGGCAGTTGTAGGAGTTGGTTCTGGGGGTGGAGTTGGTGGTGCTGATACTTGCTCTTGTGGGGGTGGAGTTGGTATTGGGGGTGGAGTTAGTTGTGCTGATACTTGCTCTTGTGGGGGTGGAGTTGGTATTGATGGGGGTTCGCTGAAAACAGGTTGTGGAGGTGGGGTAGTGATGGTTGGTGGCGGTGGGCTGCTTTGTGTTGTCTCTAGTGATTCATCAAATGCAACTGCTGTTGGCGGTATAGGTGCGGAATTAGGGGGTGTGTAATCAGCACCATTAACCGATATCGGTTGTGGTTGTAGTGGCTCAGGGTTAACCAGAGGCGGTACATTAGGTGCGCTAGCAGCAGTGGGAATAGCTGCACGCAGGTTATAACCACACTGACCGCAAAAAGCTGCATCTGTCTGTACGTTTGCCCCACAACTGGGACAGTTACTAGTAGCTGGTAATGGGGTGTAGCAAGCTTCACACTGGACAGCGCCGTCTGGGTTTGGGTGATTGCAATTAGGGCAGACGATCATGAGGTTAGGTTAGCCTTTGTTGATGTTCTATGGTGTAATAGTGCGTTCAAGCAGAGGGGCAACTCTAGCTTTCGGTTTTAACAAATGCGTTTGAAAGTCGAAGTATGAAGTCTTATGAAGTGTGATTGAGTTTCATCCTTCATACTTCATTACTTGTTGTTTTACCCTGCATCCTTTTTTAGATCACTTCCAGCAGCCGCATCTAGCAACCACCAAAGTTCTCCTTCAGGTTGAATTAAGCGGGATGGGTAAGTCAACTCATCTGCCACAGGTGCAAAGACTTGAGCAAGAGCTGGTCTTTTATTCGCACCAGCAACAACAAAGATAACGCAGCGAGCAGAGTTAATGAATGGGTATGTAAAGGTGATGCGAGGGTTTGCGTCTTTGTTCCCAACTGTAATCAGCTTATCTGTAACCTTTAAAGCTTCGGTATGGGGAAACAAAGATGCGGTGTGACCATCATCTCCCATTCCTAGCAAATTCACATCTAAAGGAGGAAATTCTCCTGGTGAGGAGTGAAAAAATTCCTGTAGATGTCTTTCGTACTTAGCTGCTGCCATTGCGGGGTCAGCTTCATCTGTGGGTATGGGATGGATGTTACCTGGCCCGATATCGACGCGATCTAACCACGCACGACGCGTCATCAGTTGATTGCTATCTGGATGCTCAGGTGCTACGTAACGCTCATCTCCCCAAAACACGTGAATTTTGTCCCAAGGCAGTTTTTGGCTAGAGATTGCCTCGTACAACGGTTTCGGTGTACTGCCACCAGACAAGGCAATCGTAAACTGCCCACGCTCTTTGATAGCTATTTCTATTTTAGACAAGATCAATTCTAACGCTCGCGCAATTAGTGTTGTTTGATCCCCAAGAACTTCAATTTTTGTGCTCATCGCGTCATCTTCAAACTAGCTACTTCAAGCAATACAATAGCGAAATAATGACAACTTCCCTTTTTAGTTTTTGAAACTTTTAACATCATTCATATGGATGTAGAGCCTGGTTGAGCCGTTGTACAAAATTCTTGCCAAATCGTAACAAAAATTTTTATAAACAACGACAGGAAGAATACCGCCTCCTCTTAAAGGGCGGATGTAGCGACAGAAGCGGTTTCAATCCCTATACTATAATCATATCAGTCAGCCCCAGACTTGAAAACCTACTCGCTTCCAACGGAAAGCTGGGCGCTCTACATAGAATTTACGGAAATTTTGCGGAAATATCACTTGAAGCGTCTGGGCTAATGGATAAGAAGTGGAATATTCTTAAAATGTGCAAGGTTTAAAGCATAGAACTGTTTTAGCCTTGGTAGAGTTCATTCCAGTTTGCGATCGCTTCACGTTGGGCAATTAATAATTGTTGAATGCCTTTCTCCGCAAAATCCAGTAGAGAATTGAGTTGGGTACGGCTAAAACTACCTTCTTCGGCAGTGCCCTGAACTTCTATTATCCCCAACTGCTGATTCATCACCACATTAAAATCTACCTCAGCCCTGACATCTTCAATGTAGTTCAGATCCAAAAACGGCTCACCTTGCAACAATCCTACAGAAATCGCTGCTACCTGTCCAATGATAGGCGATCGCTCTAATACTCCTTGCTGCAACAATTTAGAGATTGCATTCGCTAATGCCACAAACCCGCCTGTAATCGCTGTTGTCCTGGTTCCAGCATCTGCTTGCAACACATCTGCATCAACAGTCAGCGTGCGTTCTCCTATCGCTTCTAAATCTAATGCTGCTCTTAAACTACGTCCAATCAAACGTTGGATTTCTTGAGTTCGTCCAGACAACTTCATAAATTCCCGTTCTTGCCGTTGCGGTGTGGCTGTTGGTAGCATTCGATATTCCGCAGTTAGCCAACCTTTACCAGTTCCTTCTAGAAATTTAGGAACTCCCTGTGTTACGCTGACGCTACAAAGTACTTGAGTGTCGCCGCATTTTGCCAGAACAGCTGCAGGCGCAAAGCGCGTAAAACTTTGCTGAAAGCTAATAGGACGTAGTTGGTAGGGTTGCCGACCGTCTGGACGCTGCCAAGCCATTGGGTTTGCCTTAAAATTTGTATCCACTATACAGTCGGTTATGCTTTGAGTATTAGGCTTTAAATATTATAAAGCTTGACTCATTTTCTAGCCAATAGTCAACAACATACACAGAGTTTGGTACTCTAAAAAAGATAATCACTATACTTTTGTCTCAAAGCTTATTGGGAAGTTAAAAGTAAATCGATAATATTTTGCTGCACAGCTTGTGGTGGCTGGTCTCCGTTGATAGTTAACAAGCGGCGGCGACGATCATAATACTCTAAAATCGGAACAGTACGGTCATAAAAAGTTTCCACACGACGCTGGACAATTTCCGGTAGATCATCTGGAAGAAAACGTTCCATACAACGATTCACCATAACGGCTTGTGGGACTTGTAAGTAGATTGCCCAGTCTAAATTGTGCCCTAGATCATCTAATAAAAAGTCCAATCCCTCAGCTTGCTCTGCTATACTAGGATAACCCTCCAACACCCAATTATCCTTAAAATCAGACTTTTTTAGCTGAATCTGGATGGATTCAAGAATTATTTCGTCTAGAACGAGTTCTCCTGTCTCCATGTATGACTGTGCGAGATTACCGAGATAGGAAAAGGATGAAATTGCAAACCTGTGCTGGTGCTCTAGGATACCTCCGTTATCTTGTTCTGAGTTTCCTTTAGGAATAGAATTTTTTTGAGGAAAATCCTCTGGGCAAAAAGCAGCGATAGCTTCGCTGCTGCACTGCGCGCAGATCATATCTTGTAATATCTGATCACTGGAAATCAGAGGAATATTAAAGTATGTGCAAAGCCCTTGTGCTTGAGTGCTTTTCCCTGCTCCCGAACCTCCTATTATGACTAATTTCACAACATTCGCTCCTAATTTTTTGAAAAGAATTCAGAATACACCAACGCAGAAAACAGTCAAAACTCCCTGAGAGAAAACTTTCACACTCATTTGTCCTGTCTCTTAATTGATTTATGTTTTTCGTTATATGTTTCTATTTTTACAACAACTTTCTGAGAAAAAGCAATCATCTGTGTTTCCATAACTCTTGACTTCAGCATAAATGTAGTGTTTGACTAAGAATACGACGCACCAAAATACATTACGTATCCTCAAAAGCAGCTAGATTATACAGTCTACTTTCGATAGCATAAATTTAAGCAAAACCACTGACTTTTATTGTTTTATTTTAGATACTATATGCTTGCTCAATTAGAAACCCCAAACTTAAATTCAACCCTCGATGTACCATACTCCGTTGAAGGCATCATACAAGTTTTCACTACCTATCATCGTAGTTTTTTTACTAGTGTTGTGGCTCAAGCACTGAGAATCGCCGGTCAAGGCACACCAGTGTTAGTAGTACAGTTTCTCAAGGGTGGGATTCGTCAAGGACAAGAAAACCCGATTCGACTGGGACAAAAGTTAGATTGGATTCGCTGTGATTTGCCTCGTTGCATTGATACACCACACTTGGACGAAAGCGAAACGAAATCTTTACAAAAATTGTGGCAATATACACAAAAGGTTGTGTGTGAAGGTAAGTATTCTCTGGTTGTATTAGATGAGCTAAGCTTAGGGATTCACTTTGGCTTAATTGCTGAAACAGAAGTTCTAGCATTTCTGGCAAAACGTCCTTCCCACATCGATATTGTCCTGACAGGATCACAAATGCCCAAATCTATTCTAGAAATAGCAGACCAAATTACCGAAATTCGTCGTAGTTATCAACCGTAATTGAGTGTATCGATACCGAGTTACGACATTATAATATTACCTATCTCCGAGAGAAGGCTCCCGCTGTAACGGTACTCCGTACCTGCGGAAGTCGCTACGCGTCTGGTGCGGTGAGATGAATCAGTGTTACAAACATAACCTCGAAGGTTATGAATTGAGAGCAAAATAACTAAAGCAGAAGCTTCAATTCGTTCATCAAAGATTCCGGATTGGAGGTAAATGATAAGTCTAAAACACATTAATATGGAGAAGTAAATGTTAAAAAATGACCGGTGGATAATTCAGCAAGCTCAATTGGGTATGATTGAACCTTTTGAACCTAGTTTGGTTCGTGCTGTTTCGATAGATAGCACAGGTTTACCTCGTCCAGTCCTGAGTTATGGACTTTCTTCTTATGGATATGATATTAGGTTGTCACCTGTAGAATTCAAGGTATTCCGTCATATTCCTGGCACAGTAGTTAATCCTAAAAGATTTAATCCTGATAATCTTGAATCTGTACCATTACACTCCGATGAAGATGGTGATTATTTTATTATTCCTGCACACTCTTATGGTTTAGGAGTTGCACTAGAACGGCTTGTTATTCCACCTAATATTACTTGTTTATTTATTGGCAAATCTACATATGCTCGTTGTGGGTTAATTTGGAACCTGACTCCCGGAGAAAGTGGTTGGACAGGCTGGCTGACACTGGAGGTGTCGAATTCCTCTAGTGCTGATTGTCGAGTATTCGCCAATGAAGGTGTAGTTCAAGCTTTATTTATGGAAGGCGAACCATGTGGAACTACTTATGCAGATCGTGCAGGAAAATATCAAGACCAGCCTCATAAAGTGACGCTAGCTAAAGTTTAATAGATATGATTTCAAGTAGGAGTTAAACCATGCCAGTCAAACAGCCGAATACTGAAAGATTAAACAAAATGGTACTCTCGAAACTAGAGATGATTCCATGAAATCATACCAAAGCTTCACTACAAACAATCATGGGTATTGGCTGAGATAATGTAGGTAAACTGTTATCTTGCCATTCGCGCATATTATGTTGACGGTAAATCTGTACCAGTTGACTGAACAATTCTTGACCTGTGAAACCATCACGCCGCAATTTATTTAACTCTCGGTTGACTGCTTGATTCACACAAGCGCGAAACGTTTTTTCTAAAATATTGACCTGAGTTTTGAGTTCTTCATGTGCAATCGCTTTAAAAAAGATCCTCAATTCCCGCAGAATATACCTTTGACCTTGAGTCAAACGCGCGTTAAACTCCCTTTCGGCTTGACGATGCTTTACTTCTTCTGCAAATTGATGTTTCAGGCGCATGACAGCAGAGTTATGTTCTTTGGGAAGAGTTGAGGTGGGAGTGGTGGAATCAGCTTTAATTGCACCCAAGATGCGGGGGATATCCCTAGAAATGATTTTCCCTTTGTCGTCCAATAAAAATAACTGCTGGTAGCCTTTTATATCAGGTCTATTGGGGTCTGAAGCTTCACAGAAAACGTATGTTCCGTTTTGCTGCATAGAGAATTTAGCTGTACGAATACCATGCGGTAAATGAGCAATTCGTTCATATTCTCCGAGGTCATGTTTTTGTAATTTTCTCAGAATTTCTTCAGCTTCATTTAAATCCAAAAAATCCTCTTCTGCTTCAATATCAAAGAGACTCAACTGTTTGCCTTGTTGTTCGTAAATGGCATACATAGCTTCTTCGTTGAGTTGCTCAGTTCGGTCAAGAATCGCAGCATCTTCACCGATAGTATCATGAATTTCCTGAATTCTATTTTTCAGCTTTTGCTTCAAACCTAAATTGCGTTCAATACCCAATTCAGGTAAAAAGTTGTATCCATAAATGACATCTTTCTCGCTACCAATTCTATCTATACGACCAAAACGCTGAATCAATTTTACTGGATTCCAGTGCAAATCGTAATTCATTATCAGATCACCATCTTGGAGGTTTAAACCTTCTGCCAAGACATCGGTAGCAATCAGTGTATTAATTTCTGATTCACCTGGTTTAAATTTATATTCCTTGTTAGCGTTCGGCGCGAATCTTCCCACTAAACGCGCTTTATTCTTGTTGCTACCACTATAAATGACATCAAAATCATCTCGTTGTCCGCCTGGGTTTAAGTTCTCATATAGATACTTTGCTGTATCTGCATACTGAGTGAAAATTAATCGTTTTTTATTTTTCAGAGTAGATTTAGATAACCAATTAAGAAGAGTTTGTAGTTTGCTGTCTTTTTCAGGGGTGATAGGTTCAACTAATGCCAAAATCTTTTTTAGCAGTTTAATATCATGCTCGATATGCTGTTGTAACTTTTCTGCATCAAAATCTGCTATATCATATTTATCAGAGACTTTTTGCAATCCATCCATCAAATCTTGTTCTTCTGCTTGGTTATAATCTTCCGATAGCAGAGTTTGGGCTTCTTCTCCAGCTGCGACAAATCCTTGAGACAGTGCTTTTAAAAACCTTTCATGCACTATCAAGAGTTTTTTGATAGATTTTTGAAAAGCGCAAACACTGGACTCAAAGCGCTTAAACAACAGCACTCGCATGAGTCCTCGCAAGTTAGCGCCTGCGCGCTGCAATGTGTTATAAGGTTCTTGCTTTTGTTTATCTTTTAAAACATAATTCCACAGTCCATAACGCGCATAACTGAGTTCGTTAGTTGGTGGTTTGGCTAATTGGCGCTTGCGAGATTTACCCAAGTATTGACGTAATTCTTGGTATAGTCCTTGGTATGTATCCTCAATGCTGTACTCAATGGTTTCTAGTTCTCGCTTGGGAAAAAAGCGATGCTTTCCACCAACGATGACGTAAGCGCGTCGGCTTCCTTCCAGGTACTCACGAAAGTTAGCTGGATCTACTGCTTGTTGAGTTTGTGAGTCGAAACCGTAAAAACGTAGAATATGGTTGCGGGTACGACGAATTAGGATATGAGAGAGTAATTCTTGTAACTTTTTCTCGCCTTTTTCAACTAATTGGAAATATTCTTTTAAATCAGGAGGATCTATCGGTAAATCAGTTTTGTCGTCTTGATGAAATAGTTTTAGCTGGTGGTAGATATCCCAAGCACTCTTATTTCGCGGAGTCGCTGTTAATAAGCAACAACGTTTACCAGCAGCTAAAAATGCTTCTAGGACTTTATATCTTTGAGTCGTGTGATTTCGCAGGTTATGGCTTTCGTCTATAAGTACAAAATCTCTATCTTGAAATCTGAAATTATCTAACAAAACTTTGAATCTGCTTTCCTCGTCTTGTTTGAGCATTCCCATTGAAAGAACACGAGCATTTAGCTGGTAGACTTCGTTGTAACGTTCCCACATTTCTAGTAGTGGTGCAGGACAAATAATTAAAGGACGTGCGCGTTCTGTTTGTTCAAATCTTTTAACAATTGCAGCGCCAATAAAGCTTTTTCCCAGTCCGACAACATCCGAGACGAAAGCGCCGCCATAGTCTCTGATATTTTGCACAGCATTATTAACGGCGACTTTTTGAAAATCTGCTAATTGTTTAGTAATTACGTCTTCTAAAATTATGTCTTTTGGTGCGGTATCTTCTAATCTGTCTTTTACTAAACTATAGAGAGTTTTCATATAAACATCATAGGGACGAACTGTAGAACCCGCCCAAGATTGTTTCATTTCTCTCATCAAGGCTTCGTTAAAATCTTCCGCTTCGTTCCACAGTTCATCAAACCAGTGAGTTAATTCTGTATGGTTATCGTTTCCGTGAATGACTACATTGAGTTCGGTATTATGGGTGATACCAGAAAGGGTAAGATTGGATGAACCAACTATAGCAATGCCTTTCTCAGCACGTTCTAAGGCTCTACCTTTATGATCGTAAACAGTACCGTAGTCAAAAATATAAGCCTTGGCGTGTAAAGTTCCTTTGGTGTAAACCCGGACGTGAAGCCGTTTTTCTTCAATCATCTGCACGAGATTTTTTACCAGTATCTCAGCTTCATCTGTCTGATCCATGAGTTCGATACTGGAACGGATATTGGCTGCTGTAACACTCGCCATCTGTTTTTCTTCACTGCGCTTGGGATATTTTTGCGCTTCGATTTTATCTTCAATTAATTCTAGTCTTCGGTATCCTTGGGCTATTTGTTCAATGGTTTCGCGATTGCTAGTATTGCCAATTAGCAGACGTAATTCTTTCATGTTGGCGAGGCGTTCTGCAATGGCGGTGAAGCCAGAAATAAAGAAGTAACCTACCGCAAAATGAGCCGCTTCTGATGAGTCGAGAATGCGCTTGATTTGGTCTACTAATTTTTGATTGCGATTATCTATTATATCGTGGGTAGGCATATTTTTCTATTTTATGCATAAGTCGTAGGGCGCATTATGCTTTGTTAAAGCACTCTATGGTAAAGCTGCCATTTCTTACATCTTGCATTTGGTAAAATAAATATCAAAGTCATTGCATATGATTTGACTCCGTTCTTGTCCGCCTAGGACTGTAAGTCCCAGGCTAATAGCCGAAGTTCATTTTAATGGACTAAAATCGATATTTGTTTATTCTGATACTACGAGCGAGATTTATTCTCTTCTCTATTGTCCTATAAGCCATAAAGAGCGGCGACTCTCTCATCTATTTCTTTCTCCCATGCTTCACAGTCAACGCCTTTTGCATCTAGGCATTTTTGGACTATTTTAGATATTGCTTCGCGTTCTGTAGTTGAAGCATTGGGGATAGGAATTTTACTTATATAGATTGCTCTTAACTCTAACCGTCCACCTTTATCCGCGTCACCTAGTACAGAACAAATGTTTTTTAGATATTCCCAAACGGGTTTAGAATTTAACACGCCTAGAAGATAAAGGTCATTTGAAGGTATGATAAAAGCTTTATTGTTTAAAAATAAACTATTTTGATCAAATGCAAATCGTGGTTCTTTACATATTTCGGGATAAACAATCTTAGGTTGTTCAAAAACAGGGTAGTAATCACAAGCACGGAGTTCCCACCAATATTTACCTTTGTCATATCGCTTTTCTAATTCAGCTTGCCACTGCTTTAAATGTGCAAAAACAGCAGGATAGTGGTTGATGTTAACACCAATAGGTGTAACAATAAGCCAGCGTTTTTTAGATTCAAGACGCCACTTGCGAACGTCATCACCTACAGCCAAATGTTTAATAATTTCTACACTTTTTTGGTCTTGGATGATTAGTTCTGCCCGCTTCGTGTCATCAATGATAAATGCTTTATTAAAACCTGTTTTAATTCCCCAATAAATTTTACCCTTGATATACTCATTTAATTGAATACCTGTTGCTTCCATCTTTCGCAGACGGTTGCCATTAGTCATATCGGTTAGTGACCAGCTTGACCCTTTTAGAGCATCCTTAGCTAAGATTTGCCCATTTTCCCTAATAATTTCAAGTACATTAGGATAGGGTGGGTTCAAATATTTTACTTGTGTAAAGATACTTGAAACATTATCGCTTTTACTATTTTGACCAATAAAAACCATTGGAAAAGTAGCAGCACTTTTAAATACTGGTAACTCTCCAAAATCTGTAATGCTATGAACCTGGCAATTATCAGCGATATGCTTTCGCAACTTCTCACCATACTTTGCGCGGAACCATTTATTAGAAGAGATGAACGCCAACATTCCACCAGGCTTTAAAAGTTGCAAAGCACGGGCATAAAAGAAACAATATAAATCAGATGTTCCTGTATAAACAGCCGGATACACTTTTTGTAGTGTTGGCTTTAAGTGTTTTATTAATTCTTGTCGCACATAAGGCGGATTCGCTACCTGAATATCAAAACCACCATCTGCAAAAACTTCTGCAAACTCTACCGCCCAGTCAAACCCTTGCACTTTGCTGCTTCCATGAGTCACCAGCGCAATTTGAGTTTTTAATTCATTAATTTCCTGTTCTAATTTTCGCTTTTTACCTCCTTCATGAGTTCGCATATACTCAGCTTTCTTTTGGCGATACTGGTTGATAAACTCATGCCTAATAACTCCTGTCGTTGATGGACTAGGTGCAATTAAACTATCTCCCTGTTCAATTTTATATTTCAGGTTGGGTAAAGGTGGCGGGTTATCTCCTTCGTATTCCACGGCTAGCGATAACCACAACCTTAACCGGGCAATATTGACTGCAAAAATGTCAATATCTACACCATAAAGATTATTTTCTATAATGTCTAGCTTGCGGTGATATACATTCTTGGAATCCAATCCTGTGTTAGCAGATAAACATTGACGCAAATCTAATAACTCATGAAGCATACCTAGTATATAAGCACCGCTTCCACAGGCTAAATCGCAGGTTCTGACTTGATGCAATGCTTCTAAGATGGCTTCAGAATTTTTTATCTTATCTGGAATATGTTCGTCAACAAATTGAGCGATTGCATCACTTGACTCTCCTGATACTTGAGTTTTTAAATACCCCTTCAAAGCTTCCCGACACATGAAATAAACAATCGGCTTGGGAGTATAGTAACTTCCAGATTCATGCCTCCCTGTTACCAATTCCTCGAATACCTTGCCAAGCATTTCCGGATCTACTGCTACCTCTACATCTAGCGGCGTACTTTCAGTAACGGTGAAAGCGAAGCGTTGAAATAGATCATGAAGAATACTTTTTATACAATCATCTGGGATGATAATTTGATAATTTTTATCGTCTTCATCTTGCTCAAAAAGACCGCCATTAAGGTAAGGAACAGTACCAATTAACTCTTTCAGAAAACCACCATTATTGATGCCAGCTATATCAATTTCTTGAGGGTTGTTCAGTCCTGTAAAAAAGAGGAGTGAAAGTCTGTCTCTATAAAAGTTTCTGTTTGAAGTGCCGTCTTCATCTTGATAAGCTTCCGACAAAGCTGATAGATAATCTATTCTGCCTTGAAATTTCAGCCAACCTTTTTTCTGGATGAAACCTATAAACATCAAACGGTTAAACAACTTTTGAGTAAATAACCGTTTACGTTCTGAATCGGTTGTCCATTGAATTAAGCTTTCTACTTTCTCGAAAGTTTTACGATACTCTTTGAAAAATTCCTGAGTAACACCTTCAACATCAAACGCCTCATCATGGCGTGTCTGAATATCTAAGGGTGATGCATCTGGGTTGATAGAATCCAGATCTAACAAACTTATTCTTTCTGTTGCTGTACGTAATTGTTCACCTTCTCCAACTGTAATACGACGGAACAATTTTCGTTTTTGAGGCGAACTGTCGTACTTAACATTAATAAAGTGCCACCGCGATTGTGATTGATTAGAAAACACAAAAAGAGCATAGGGGTGTTTTTTCAGAAGATTATTGACAACACTTCTTTCGCCTTGTCTTGATAAGTCTTCTGATTTGAGACGCGCATAAATAACATGGAAAGTATTGTTACCCCCGGAAGCTAATAATAAAGGATCGTCTATTAGTTCATTCTTCACTGCATCAGTCATTCTCCGACGAGAAAGCTCTTTATTCACTCGCTCGTAGTTTAATTGACTCCAAAATAATCTTTTTAGTCCGTCAATATTTTTTAAGTTTTGAAGCGAATTTGAGATTGACTTTTGTACTTCTAATGCGATCATATATGCTACAATATGTGGTTATTGTGTGTTGTCCCTAAAAAAGTGCAGCAAACCTGACCGCGATTTTGATACGTCGCAGTTGCTGCTAAATATTCAAGAGGTGAAAAATTGGCTATTCTATTCCCAAGCGCGGTTAATCGTTGAGTAAGCCACACTCAATGAATCAAAGAAATTGGTTATTTTGCTAACTCAATTTGTTGCCATAGTTACTTTACTAACTAGGCAAGCAAGAGCAAATTTAGCTGACATTTGTAAAGCAAATCAGCTAACAATGGTTTATGAAAAGTGTTTAATTAACACTTTTGTAATGGCATATTCTCATCATTAATATGCGCTTGAGAGTATGATTTTCATACAATTCAAACAAAATTTATGGCTTTTATGGTTTCATACACCATATGTGTCGTAGACGCCATCCTGAGTTGAGATATGCAATACGTATAATCTTTTAGATGCGACCTTTACTAGCTATTGTCAGTATAAATAACAGAGTATATAAAATAACTTATATTTTTGCGGAATTTACCAGAAATTTAAAAACCCAATGTCGCTAATTTGCTCTAAAGAACAAAACATACCGCTCTACCTCTGATAAAATTGATATTCAAAGCTGCATGAACAAGATGTATATTCTTCTACAAAATTTTACATACAATTTCATTTACTGTTTACGCTATAAAGATCAGTGTTTTCACTGAGGCGAAATATTAGGTTTATTATCCTTCACACTTCAGCTTTTTTATTGATTTATCTTGCTCATAACTCAACTCTTGTTCCATTGACAACGCAAATTCTGCTTTTTGTAACTCCGTCCCTAAGTACATAGCGTGTTCAATTTGCAAGCCCTGACAACTAGCTGCTATTTGTTGATACAGTTGTTTTGCAGACTTACCTAAAAAGCAGTTCACAACTTCTCCAGAACCAGGAGTCATCTGTTCGACAAGAATTTTGCCGTCTTGCACACTAATCACAAAACTGCCTGCGGGATCTGCATAATCTCGCTGCTGACAAATTTTCGTATACTGAGACTGAATAACTTTTTCTGCATTTTCCCAGCAGTCATCATATATATGGGCGCTTTGACTGATAGTAATTAATGGTCCCATTTTTAATGAATGAGTTGAGATTTTACATATTTCATCTCGAATATGTTGTTGCAAAGCACGCAATCCCATTGCATTTGCGGGCCATGCTGAAAACATATCATTACTCCGCAAAGTCGCGGTCATTGAGAGTTCATTATCAACTATTCTCACCCAAATATGATTCAGGCAAGGCGGACTATCGTTAGCATCATTACTAACATCCCACAAAGACATGACCGCCCTAGCTGAATCAATATCAATGACTAGTTTATCAATCACTTGCTGAATTTGGTCGCGTCCAAACCAAGAACGCAAACGTTGACCGTATGTATACTTTACTCCTTCTTGGTTGGGTGCATCGTCTAAAGTTTGAGAAATATATTCTTGTAAAAAATCACGGTTAATTGGTAAATAATTGGGTTCTGGAAAATAAAAATTTTCTGGTTCTGAAGTGACAACTGCCATGACATCAATTAATTCCTGCCATTGTCCCTCATATGCACTTGGTCGAATTGTTCCGGTTGTTTTAATTAAATGGATGATTTTCACCCAAGTTTCAGCAATAGTTTTACCCTCAATTCTGTGTGCGTATCGTGAACCTGGTAAAGCAGTTGGCACTACAATAGATATGGGAAATTCTAATGGTAAACCCCAAGGTTTGCTCGCTACTTTTTCTGCAAAAGACTTCACCAGATTACAAGCTTCAGCAATTGATTTCGCTTCTTGAAACTCTATAGACTGACGCAGTTTTTGTAGCGCACTAGCATCAACTTCAATATCAATATATCCAACATAAAGCGAGCGAATCACCCAGCAACGTCGTCCAGTATCGCTCAATCCTTCTTCAAAGCCATTGCGGAAAAAGTCGAGCAAGCAAATCCCAGCACCGGCGTTCTTGTCTTCTCTCGTGGCGTTGAGAACAACTAAGTAGCGGACATGGGGATTATAAAGCAAATTGCGAATCAGTAAGTTTATTCCTCTTGTCGGGGAGTAGAGCTGTCCAATGACAGCATATTCTTGGGGGTGTAGATGTTTGGCGATCGCACCCTTTACAGTCCATCCCGTAATCACTGCTGTCTGACCTTGACCATAAATCAGCGCTTTCGGCTTGTGCAGTGCCTTGTAATTATATTTGATTGCCTTGCCAGTTGCTGTCATGGTTGCCAGAAAGTCAAAAAAACCGCCTCGCTTAACATATCACCACTACTGGTGCTAGTCGAGCAAATTGTTTAGAAAAGTTTAGCAAGTTCGATTGTGTTTTCTCTACCTTTGTCAAAGCTACCCGTCAGAGGGAGTATTTATGAGGACATAATACGGTAGTGTTCTGTTGTGGGTTAAACAGGATCAAACTGCTACATTATGAGCAAAATGCCCAAAATTGACCGCCAAAGGGAGCATCAAGCAAACGAGCGGACATTTTTAGCTTGGCTACGCACTTCAATATCACTAATTGGCTTTGGTTTTGCTATTGCTAGATTTGGTCTATTTATACGCCAGCTTAATTTCTCTCTGACTCAACAGCAACACGAACCAGCACCACATCCTTTTTTCACCTCAGAAAATTTGGGTATTTGTTTGGTAATATTTGGTATTTTTACTTTACTTTTAGCAGTCTGGCGATACAATCAAGTTTTTTCTCAAATTGAAGAAGGAAACTATCAACCCAGTAAGTTCACCGTTTGGGTAATGACTGGAGTAGTCATTATTTTTGGAATCCTCAGTATTCCTTTGCTCCTTTTGCGAAGTAATGCGCCTCGTTCCCCGTATCGGGTTCCAAATCAACCACTGTCACGTCATTTCCGTTAACTTTCAAACAGATTTACTGACTGAAAGTATACTAAAAATACAGAGAAATCATCATCTATAAAAAGGTTTTATTAATTACAAACAATTGGTATATTAAAAACGATATGACTCAGTCTTGCGGAAAAAAATATTAGGATTATGGCTTTAACTGCTTCAACAATGTTACCACTAGGTACTAAAGCGCCAGATTTTCATCTACTGGATGTGCTACATGAAGAAACGATTTCGCTTTCGACTTTTGCTGATAAACAAGGTTTACTTGTGATGTTTATTTGTCAGCATTGCCCGTTTGTAAAGCTTGTAAAGTCAGAATTGGCGCAGTTGGGAAAAGATTACGTTCATAATGGTTTAGGAATGGTTGCCATTAGTAGCAATGATGTCCATAATTATCCAGATGATGATCCTGAATTTCTCAGGGCAATGGCGATAGAACTTGATTTTAAGTTTCCTTTTTGCTATGACGAAAGCCAAAAAACTGCAAAAGCTTACACAGCAGCTTGCACACCAGATTTCTTTCTCTTTGATGACAGGCGTCAACTTGTTTATCGAGGACAATTGGATGATAGTCGCCCTGGTAATGGCAAAGCTGTAACAGGTAGAGATCTACGCGCAGCTATTGACGCAGTATTGTCCGGTCAACGAGTTACAGACAACCAAATGCCCAGTATTGGTTGCAATATCAAGTGGAAACCGGGCAACGAACCCAGCTATTTTGGTTAAAGAACACAGAACAGTGAACAGTGAATAATTGATAACTGGTAAGTGGTAACTGGTAACTGATAACTGATAAAAATCCTCCTGAACAAAGGAGAAATAATTGCAAAGGAGGATTTCTATGATTTACTTTTACCTTTAGTGTTTTATTTCTAAACTAAGGACGTAAGATCCTAGTTGGATTTTTCCTGCCCACAATTCGTACTCCACTCGTAGATGCTTTGGTAGGGGGTGTCCGTCGAGTGTTAGGCTGCGGGTGAAATTTCTTAAGCGAATAGGTTCGCTAGGTTGTAATGATTCAACAGGTAACCAGTAGCGAGTAATGCCGTAAACTCCCTGTTCCCAAAAGTGACGATAACTCAACTGACCATTTCCTTGCATAGTCATAGTCACTCTGTACGGGGAAATTTCCAGCCATAATACTCGCGGACCACTAGGAACTGGAGTGCTACTTTGTTCTTGGCAAAGTGTGTTGTTTGTCAGCAGAAAGTCGTCTACGCTTTGAGAGTCTTTTACAGGTGGTGCGGACAAAAGTAAATGGAATCTGTCACGATCTTTTTGGTAGAGTGTTGCGGCAGTTTCCACAACAGACCAAACTGGTAGATCTGTGGAAATAAGTGATAGGCACACGGGCTTGCGATGGTGAGTAAGCATGGGAGCGATAAGGGCAAAAAGCCAATCAATGAGATGAGTTACAAGAAGAAATTGATAAAGATTAGTAGAGCTGGGGGAGCAAGGAAAGCGATACGATACTAGCGCAGTCAACGCCAGTTTATCTTAATGTCAGCTTCTGTTATAACCGTAGAAAAGAGGGAGAGCGCTTCTCAAAACTTAATCATTGAGCCTGCTGCTTCTCTATCTCTACAAGGTCGCATCCGTGTTCCAGGTGATAAATCTATCTCCCATAGAGCTTTGATGCTGGGCGCAATAGCCGAAGGCGAAACCCAGATTTCCGGTCTACTTTTGGGAGAAGATCCCCGTAGCACAGCAAGCTGTTTCCAAGCGATGGGGGCAGAAATTTCCGAGTTGAATACGGAATTGGTGCGGGTTAAAGGCATCGGTTTAGGAAACTTACAAGAACCAGTTGATGTCTTAGATGCTGGTAACTCTGGAACAACGATACGCCTGATGCTGGGACTTTTGGCATCTCATGCTGGGCGCTTTTTTACCGTGACAGGTGATAGTTCCTTGCGATCGCGTCCCATGTCCCGTGTTATCAAACCATTACAAGAAATGGGATCGCAAATTTGGGGACGAAAAGGTAATACACTTGCACCACTTGCAGTTCAAGGAAAGTCCCTCAAACCTATTCACTACAATTCCCCCATCGCCTCTGCCCAAGTGAAATCTTGCATTCTCCTTGCAGGTTTGACGACAGAGGGAAAAACGATTGTGACAGAACCATCACTTTCACGCGATCACAGCGAACGCATGCTACGGGCATTTGGGGCAAATTTAGTTACAGACCACCAAACCAACAGTGTCACAATCACTGGGCCTACTCAACTTTACGGGCAAACAGTGATTGTTCCAGGCGATATAAGTTCCGCAGCTTTTTGGTTAGTCGCTGGGGCAATTGTACCAGATTCTGAACTGGTTATTGAAAATGTTGGAGTAAATCCCACCCGCACAGGCATTTTAGAAGCCTTGGCGATGATGGGAGCAGATATCCAACAGGAAAATCAGCGGGAGGTGGCTGGGGAACCAGTCGCTGATTTACGAGTGCGTTCCAGTCGTTTGAAAAGTTGCACTATCTCTGGTGATATTATCCCTAGGTTGATTGATGAAATCCCAATTTTGGCAGTGGCAGCGGTTTTCGCGCAAGGAACGACGATCATTCGGGACGCTGCTGAGTTAAGAGTCAAAGAAAGCGATCGCATTGCTGTCACAGCACAGCAACTCAACAAAATGGGGGCACAGGTGACAGAATTACCTGATGGTATGGAAATCACTGGCGGAACCTCCCTATCGGGTGCTGAGGTTGATAGTCATACTGATCACCGGATTGCGATGAGTTTGGCGATCGCATCTCTCAAAGCTTCTGGTCAAACGATTATCCAGCGTGCAGAAGCAGCAGCGGTATCCTACCCAGAATTTTTTACCACACTGCAACAAGTTTGTGGCGATGGCTAAATAAAGTCTGTTGTGGCTTAGATTTCTATGCAAAAGCCTGCATAAGCAGGCTTTATTGGCGTAAATAACTGCAACAGCAGCATTAAAATATTGCTCAATTTAGATACAATATCAGTTTTCGGACTCAAATGAAATACAACTCATTAAGTAACAAAACCCATTAAGATTTATGAAGTCTAGTATTTTTAAACAACTTTTCCAACGTAGTTGGATTTTCACTTTACTGAGTCTATTGGTAGTAGTAGCCCTCAATGGTTGTAATCCCAGTCAGTTTAAAAGCCAAGCGGCTCAAGTTCCGCGAATGATCACTGCTACTCTGGGTGCACCTTCAACTTTTAACTCAGCATTGAATGAGACGGCATATGGCGTTTTTGGCTTTATCTACGACTCATTGATAAATGAAAATCCTCTTACCAACAAGCAAGAGCCTGCTTTAGCCGAGTCCTGGGAAGTTTTTGACAATGGTAAGCGGATTATTATTACCCTCAGAGAAGGACTAAAGTGGTCAGATGGTCAGCCAATGACTGCTGATGATGTTGTGTTTTCTTACAACGAAATTTACTTAAATCCAAAAATTCCCACTCCTGTTAAGGACTCTCTGAAAATTGGTGAAAGTGGGGCAACACCAAATGTAAAAAAACTTGATGAACGACGCGTGGAATTCACGATACCCGAACCTTTTGCTCCTTTTTTAAGATGGGTAGGCGGTATCACAATTCTGCCTGCTCATGTTCTACAGGAGTCTGTTCGCACAACTGGTTCTGATGGGAATCCCAAGTTTTTTTCAATGTGGGGAACAGACACTGATCCAAAAAAAATTGTGGGGAACGGTCCTTATGTGATGGAAAGTTACATTCCAAGTCAGCGAGTGATATTCAAGCGTAACCCATACTACTGGCGCAAAGATACTCAAGGCAAACCTCAACCTTACATTGAGCGCATTGTTTACCAAATTATTGAATCTACTGACAATCAGTTAATCAGTTTTCGCTCTGGGCAGCTAGATGATTTGGAAGTGACCCCGGAAGGGTTTAGTTTGCTTAAACGAGAGGAAAAGCGAGTAGGTTTCAACATTTATAACGGAGGACCTGATACAGGCACAAGTTTTATTGCTTTTAATCTCACTAAAGGCAAAAATCCTAAAGGACAACCTTTTGTAGATCCAATCAAGTCTCGTTGGTTTAATAAAAAGGAATTCAGACAAGCTATAGCCTATGCAATTAACCGTGAAGCGATGAAAATAAATGTTTTTCGCGGACTAGGAGAACCGCAAAATTCCTTTGTTTATGTCAAAAGTCCCTTCTACCTTCCACCAGAAAAAGGGTTAAAAGTTTACAATTACGATCCAGAGAAAGCAAAGAAATTACTATTACAAGCCGGTTTCAAATATAATTCTCAGAATCAACTGTTGGATGCTGATGGCAACCGAGTCAGATTTACGCTGTTAACCAATGTAGAAAGGAAAACTAGGGCAGATATGGCAGCGCAAATCAGACAGGATTTGGCTAACATTGGAATTCATCTTGATTTGCAAGTCCTTACTTTTAACGCCTATATAGATAAACTTAAAGTGTCCCAGAACTGGGATTGTTACCTTGGTGGGTTTCTTGGCGGCGGCGTTGAACCTCACGGTGCTAGCAATATCTGGAGAATTAAAGGAGCATCCCACGCATTTAATCAAGGTTCACAACCCGGTAAACCTCCAATCATTGGCTGGGAACCTTCCGATTGGGAAAAGGAAATTGACCGACTTTATGTTAAGGGTGCACAAGAATTGGATGAGAACAAGCGCAAAGAAATTTATTACGAATATCAGCGAATTGCCTCGGAACAGTTACCGTTTATTCACTTGGTAGAACGGTTAAATTTGCAGGCAGTGCGCGATCGCTTCCAAGGTATCAAATACACAGCCCTAGGTGGCCCATTCTGGAACTTGTATGAAATCAAAGTTACAGAAAACTAGTTGTGTATAGGTTGGGCTAAATTCAGGCTGCAAAATATCAAAGCAACCAATTTTTGTTTACCGCTAAAGGACTAACAACCCGAAAGCGGTACCACAGTTTCAGCAGCTTGTTTTCTCCCATGACGGGGGTGAAGATGCAAGGTGATTTCCGTATCGAGTCGCTTGAGGAAAATGAGTAGTTTGCCCTCACTGAATCGTTGAAACTCTCCTTTCATCAGATGAGATACTTCTGGCTGTAGAATGCCGAGAAAGTCACTGATTTCGCGCTGTTTCAAGTTACGTTCTTTCAGGAGGTGGAGTACGACAATGCCTATCTTATCACGGGTAAAAAGTTCCTCTGCATCCTCTAAACCGAGGTCAGCGAATACGTTTGGGTTGGGTAAACCCTCAACAAGGATGGACAACCCTTGTATTTTTGCGGCCTCCAGTCAACTAGTTTTGCCCAAATTCGCAGGCTAAGCCGCAAAAACACACCCAGATTTTGGGTTTTACGAGTAGACATTGTGTAGGGTTGTCCATCCAAGGCTCATGGAAAATCAGGACTTACGCAACTGGCACATTTTTATTCAAACTGTCACACGGGGATAATTTGGCTATAACGTTTATAAATCAATGCTTACCAGTATTTACCTCCATTTGAAATATATGTGCCAGTTGACCTTATATTGTGACGCTTGCGTAAGTCCTAAAAATGAAGCGGCTGTTTTCTTCAAAAACAGGTTCTTCTGTCATGGTTGTTGCTCTCTAGCTAGCGCGTCCTTATAGCGTTGTTTAACCAGGTCAATATCAGTCTGTGGAGTTTTTATACCTTTCTAACGTGTATTATTGGGAAAAAATCCTAAAAATCTGTTGTAGCGGCTTCAATGAGAAATTACCCTTAGGGGTACTGACTTTGTCAAAGCATATCTGCCATATTTAGAAATCATTGCTCCCCGCTATATGTAAAAAAATGTAAAAAAATGCAATATCTTTCATAAAACAGGCATCTGAAACCTGATTAATCAATGTACGTGCATTATTTAGAAATCTAGGACTTATGGACTTTACTTTGAGACAGTTACGTGCATCAACGCCACCGCACTCAATCTTCTTGGTTGAACTGAACAGAATACTGGCAAATTTTTCAATTTCTATCCCAAAAGTGCATCAGTGATGGGTGCTTAGATCTATGAACCCAAGTTGCTAGTTATCAAAAAGTGCCCCGACTTAAGTACAAAACTTATTTGTTGTAACTTGAAATATTTAGACATGTTTTTGTATGTTGTGATACTATTTAGGGGACTAACTAGCAACTTGCGTTCTTAAGAATACAGAAAGAAAGCTAAATGAGTACTTAACTTCTGTTCTGCAAATCAAGTCATCCAATACCATGCCATAAAAATTTTGTCAATGCGTAAGCGCGAAAATCATTGCTTGCCGTTATATGTAAACACATGTAACAAAAAGTTGCATTTTGCATGAAACAGGCATGTGAAACAGTATTAATCAATATACGTACCTTTGTAATGCCAAAATGTCCATTTATTTTTTCGGCAATCCGAAATCCATATTCAATCCTTTGTAGAGGAATGTAATTACGACCGAAAAAAGTTTATTTCAACTGAACTTCTCCTTGGCAAATGATCACAAAGCTTACTGCATATGAATTTGTGCGATTTTTGAAATTGGCTGACTAGGTAGATATTAATGGCTGACGCTTACTTTTTAATGAACCACAAGAAACGACTTCACAACTTTAAATAAAACTCTTTTTTTACTAGCCGACGCTTCAGAACTGTTGGACTTTCACATGAGACTCAAGTAAGATGACTGACTATTTAAATGATTTAAAATTTTCCACTTTTATAGACCTGCTGCGCTACAGAGCACTAGACCAGCCAAATAAAGTAGGTTTTACCTTTTTACAGGATGGAGAAACAGAAAGCTCAAGCTTGACTTATCAAGAATTGGATAGACAGGCTCGGGCGATCGCGCAAGAGTTACAGTTATTAGGTGTTGCCAAGGGGGAACGTGCCCTACTTCTATATACGCCTGGTTTGGAATTTATTCCGGCATTTTTTGGCTGTTTGTATGCAGGGGTTGTTGCTGTTCCCGCCTATCCACCCCACTTAAATCGACCTATGCCAAGGTTGCAAGCGATTGTGGTGGATACTCAGGCAACGGTAGTGCTTACTACCGCCCAAATACTATCTAATGGCTCCCGTTTATTCACTCATACTCCAGAGTTGGGGGCTCTACAATGGCTTGCCACTGACAGTCTCACAGGTGGTCTGGAAGACCATTGGCAAAAGACGGAGGTAACTAGCGACACATTAGCTTTTCTGCAATATACTTCGGGTTCTACCTCTACACCAAAAGGTGTGATGGTGAACCACGGAAATCTTTTACACAACCAACAACTGATCAAATCAGGTTTTGGACATACTGAGCAAACTATTGTCGTCGGCTGGTTGCCCCTGTTCCATGACATGGGTTTGATTGGGAATATGCTTCAGCCCCTGTACTTAGGAACTGAGTGTATCCTAATGCCGCCAGTGGCTTTTCTCCAAAATCCTTTCCGTTGGCTCCAAGCCATTTGCCGATACAAAGCGACCACAAGTGGTGGGCCGAATTTTGCTTATGATCTGTGTGTGAGCAAAATTACTCCCGAACAACGGGCGACTCTTGACCTAAGTAGCTGGGAGGTGGCTTTTAACGGAGCCGAACCCGTCCGTGCCGAGACTATTGAGCGGTTTGCTCGAACTTTTGCTGATTCTGGCTTTCGACAAAAAGCTTTTTACCCATGTTATGGCATGGCAGAAACGACGCTCATTGTTTCTGGTGGTACCAAGGAAGCGCCGCCAGTATTCCAAAGCGTCGAGAAAGCGGCGCTAGAACAAAGTCGAGTCATTCCAGCCACTTTAGAGGATGGTGCGACTCAGAAATTAGTGAGTTCGGGTCAACCCTTGCAGGATTTGCGGGTTGTGATTGCCCACCCTGAGACATTAACTCGCTGTGCACCTGGAGAGGTAGGTGAGATTTGGGTTTCAGGTAACAGTGTGACTCAGGGTTACTGGAGGCGAACTGAGGAGACAGAACCCACTTTCCGCGCGTACCTCAAGGACTCTGGAGAAGGTTCATTTTTGCGTACAGGCGACTTAGGATTTTTGTACTCAGGCGAACTCTTTGTTACTGGTCGCCTCAAGGATTTAATTATCATCCGTGGTCGCAACCATTACCCCCAGGACATTGAACTGACATTGGAACAGAGCCATTCGGCACTGCAACCCACCTGTAGTGCGGCATTTGCCATTGATGTCACAGGTGAAGAACGGCTAGCAGTTGTTGTGGAAGTCAAGCGGAGCCACCTCCGGCATTTAAATGTCGAGGAGGTCGTGAAAGCTATTCGTCAAGCAGTTGCAGAACAACACGAGTTGCAAGTTTATGGTGTCTTACTGCTCAAGCCTGGAAGCATTCCCAAAACTTCCAGTGGCAAGATTCAACGTCATGCCTGCCGCGCTGATTATCTTAATGGCAGCCTGGATGTAGTAGGTAGCAGCATTTTGGAAGATACCTATGTCATGGAGAGCAAAGATAAACTGACTCGCGAAGCTCTGCTAGCAATAGAATCAAAACACCAAAAGCCGCTATTGGAGTCTTATCTTCAGGAGTGTGTGGCACGGGTGTTGAAGATAGCCCCGAACCAGTTGGACTTGCAGCAGCCCTTGAGTTCCTTGGGTCTGGACTCCTTGATGGCAACAGAACTGCAGCACAGCATCGAAACCGATCTGGGTGTGGTTCTGCCGATGACGAGTTTCTTAGAAGGCGATAGTATAGTCCAACTTGTTAGCTTGGTGTTAACTCAGTTGGCTGCACCTAACCAACAAACCACTCTTGTCCCAGTTGTGGAAGCTGATGTTGAACAACCTCTGTCTTATGGTCAGCGCTCCCTGTGGTTTTTGTACCAGCTAGCACCCCTAAGCCCAGCTTACAACATTGTCAATGCGGTGCGCATCAAGGGAGATATAGACATTCCTGCATTACAGCGTGCGTTTGAAAAACTGGTAGAACGCCATCCTGCTTTACGGACTACTTTCACTGCTTATTACGGGGAACCCGTTCAACAAGTTCACCAGCAGAGGGTCTTTGACTTCCACAAGCAAGACATTTCCACTTGGAGTGAGGAGTCTGTGAACCAACGTCTGCTGGAAGAGGCGCACCGTCCCTTCAATCTGGAACGAGGTCCCCTGATGCGGGTAAATCTGTTTGCGCGGTCAGCACAAGAGCATATTCTGCAGCTGGGTGTACATCACATCGTGGGTGACTTCTGGTCCCTGGCAGTACTGGTGCAGGAGCTAGGAATACTGTACGAGGCTCAAAAAGATGGTACTTCTGTGTCCCTTGCTCCTTTGCCACTACAGTACACTGACTATTCTCGCGCTACAGCAGAAATGCTAGCAAGTGCAGAAGGAGAGCGGTTTTGGGCATATTGGCAAAAGCAACTGGCGGGTCATTTACCAGTATTAAATTTATCCACCGATCGACCTCGACCACTGATTCAAACCTATCAGGGGGCAACTGTACCGTTCAAGCTGAGTGCAGATCTGACCCAGAGACTTAAGGCGCACAGTCGCACCCAAGGAGCCACCCTCTATATGACGTTACTGGCTGCCTTTAAGGTGCTGCTCCATCGCTATACAGGTCAAGAAGATATTCTAGTAGGCTCGCCCACAGCGGGGCGGAATCGCGCTGATTTTGCGGCGCTGGTAGGCTACTTCGTCAATCCCGTGGTTTTACGGTCGGATATGTCAGGAAACCCAACCTTCCTTGCGTTTCTTGGTCAAGTACAACAGACCGTGATTCATGCCTTTGAACACCAAGACTACTCCTTTGCACTGTTGGTAGAGCGACTGCAACCAGTACGAGATCCAAGCCGTTCGCCCCTGTTCCAAACCATGTTCGTCTTGCAGAAAGCGCATATTCTCAATGAGGAAGGCTTGGCATCGTTTGCTTTAGGCGAGACTGGGGCACGGATGCATCTGGGCAAACTGGAGATGGAGTCCTTGGCACTGGAACAACGGGTGGCGCAGTTCGATTTAACACTGACAATGGCGGAAGTGGACGGAGAACTAGCGGCATCCTTGGAGTACAACACCGACTTGTTTGATGCTGCCACCATCATGCGGATGGCAAGTCATTTTCAAACTTTGCTGGAAAGTATTCTCGCCAATCCACACCATAAACTCTCAGAGTTATCGATATTATCAAAAGCAGAACTGCATCAACTGCTTGTAGAGTTCAACCAGAATCAATCCAAAATCCGCATTCCCAGGCAGGAGCCTGGGAACGAGCCAAAATCCAAAATTGACCAATGCGTCCACGAACTGTTTGCCGCCCAGGTGGAGCGAACCCCCGATGCTGTAGCGGTGGAGTTTGCAAATGAAAAACTGTCCTACCGCGAACTGAACCTGCGTGCCAATCAACTAGCGCATTACCTAAAGTTTTTGGGTGTGGGATCGGACGTGCTGGTTAGTATCTGCCTAGAGCGATCGCCACAGATGTTGGTAGGAATTTTAGCCATCCTTAAGGCAGGTGGGGCGTATGTGCCCCTAGACCCGGCATATCCACCCCAAAGGTTGGCTTTGATGCTGGAAGATTCTCAATCGTCGGTGTTAATTACCCAACAGAAAATCACACAATGGCTACCCAAACACAAAGCTAAGGTCGTGTCGATAGACACAGACTGGGAAGTTATTGCCTGCGAAAGTCAGGAAAACCCTGTTAATAATGATGTCACTGCTGAAAATCTAGCTTATGTCATCTACACCTCTGGGTCCACTGGTGTTCCCAAGGGTGTGATGATTCCACACGGTGCTTTGACGAACTACACCCAGGCGGCGGCGGATGAATATGAGTTGGACATAGGCGATCGCGTATTGCAGTTTGCCTCTATTAGTTTCGATGCGGCGGCGGAAGAGATATTTCCCTGTCTGATACGGGGTGGAACCTTGGTGCTGCGTACTGATGCCATGTTAAGTTCAGTACGCGTGTTCTTACAAAAATGTTGTGAACTTGAGCTAACGGTGTTAGATCTGCCTACAGCATTCTGGCATCAAGTGGCTTCTGGCTTAGCTACCGAAGGTTGTATCTTACCTAAGCAACTGCGTTTGGTATTGATTGGCGGAGAAAAAGCGCTGAAGACCCAGTTGACAATTTGGCAAAAATATGCTACCAATAGCGTGCGGCTAGTAAATACTTACGGTCCTACGGAAACCACAATAGTTGCCACCAAGTGCGACTTATCGGAGTTAGCCTCAGCAGAGGTGCCCATTGGTTCTGCAATTCCTAACGTTCAAACTTACGTCCTGGATAACCATCTCCAACCAGTTCCTATTGGCGTAGTGGGCGAACTATACATTGGCGGGGTCGGTGTGGCAAGGGGCTATCTCAACCGTCCCGATCTGACAGCCGATAAATTTATTTCCAATCCCTATAGCCAAGAACCGATAGCACGGCTATACAAGACTGGGGACTTGGTTCGCTACTTGAGCAATGGAAACCTTGAGTTCATCGGGCGGATTGACCACCAAGTCAAGATTCGGGGCTTCCGGATCGAGCTAGGGGAGATTGAGGCGGTGCTGAACCAATATCCAGGGGTGCGGGAGGTTGTCGTCTTGGATAGAGAAGATATCCCTGGTGAAAAGCGCTTAGTAGCTTATGTAGTCCCTGACCAAGAGCAACCAATTACAACCAGTGAACTGCGTCGGTTCTTGAAAGAGAAACTGCCAGAGTATATGGTGCCTTCCGCCTTCATACTGCTGGATAAACTGCCACTGACACCCAACGGTAAGGTAGACCGCCTCGCGTTGCCTGCCCCTGACGGCATCAGACCCGAACTAGAAGAAACTTTTGTAGCACCTCGCAACCCTGTAGAGGAAGTGTTAGCTCTAATCTGGAGCGAAGTACTCAGAGTGGAGCAAGTGGGAATCTACGACAACTTTTTTGAATTGGGAGGTCACTCACTACTAGCAACTCAGGTTCTCTCCCGACTGCGGGACATTTTCCAGGTGGAACTACCCCTGCACGTTCTGTTTGAGGCAACGACCGTAGCGAAACTGTCCCAACATCTAATTGCTCTAGAAAGAAAGCCAGGTCAAACTGAAAAGATTGCTCAGATTATCCAAAACATTGAGGCGATGTCCGGCGAAGACATCAACAAGACGCTTCAGCAGAAGAAAAGGTAAAAAGGTGAAGCATGAAAGACATCAAAGACTTTTCAGACAAAACTCGACTTTCTCCAGAACAGCGTGAACTTCTCGCCTACCTGCTGCAAGAGGAGGGCATTGAACTTGAGGGGACGCCAACGATTTCTAAAAGAGAAAACCCTGAGGAACTACCTCTCTCCTTTGCCCAGCAACAACTATGGTTTCTCGACCAACTGGTGCCTGGAACCCCTACCTACAACATCCCCGCAGCTATACGCATTCAGGGTAAACTCAACGTGGCGGTGCTGGAGGAGAGCTTAAACGAAATTGTGCAGCGCCATGAAGTCTTACGAACCAAATTTTTCTGTGTTGATGACCAACCAGTCCAAGTTATCGTCCCAGATATGACTTTAACGCTGGCTAAGATCAACCTTCAAAAATTCCCTGATACTGAGCGGGAAGGCGAGGTGATGGAAATAGCTGTAGAGGAAGCCCAACAGCCTTTCGATTTGACAAAGGATTCTCTTGTGCGTGCCAAACTCCTGTGCTTATCTACAGAAGAACATGTGCTATTGCTGACTATGCATCATGCGGTTTCCGATGGATGGTCCCTTGGCCTGCTCGTGCGAGAGCTAGCGGCACTCTATGAGGCATTCTCTACAGGTAAACCTTCACCGCTTCCTGCTCTTCCAATTCAATATGGAGATTTTGCGGTTTGGCAACGACATCATTTGCAGGGGGAGGTGTTAAAGACTCAATTAGACTACTGGAAGCAAAAGCTAAGCAATAACTTATCTGTCTTGGATTTACCGACAGATAGACCTCGACCGACAAAACAGACTTTCCGGGGGACAAAGCAATCATTCTTTATAGGTAAACCCCTAGTTGAAGAACTTAAAATACTAAGTCAGCAGCAAGAAGCGACGCTTTTTATCACTCTACTAACTGCCTTTAAAACCCTACTTTACCGCTATTTGGAGCAAGACAAAATTTTGGTAGGGTCACCTGTAGCCAATCGCAACCAGATTGAAATTGAAAATTTGATTGGTTGCTTTGTGAATACTGTAGTTTTTCTGTCTTATTTTGAAAATCATTTTACCTTTACCGAAGTATTATGGCAGGTTCGAGATGTTGTTTTAAACACCTTCAAAAACCAAAATATACCATTTGAGAAATTGGTAGAATCCCTAAGTCCTGAGCGACATTTAAGTCATGCTCCTTTATTTCAGACAATGTTTGCTTTCCAAAATACACCAATGCCATCTTTGGAATTTTCTGGTCTGAAGTTAAGTCCTATTGAAATTGACAATAAAACGGCGAAGTTTGATTTAACGCTGAATTTGGAAGAGACTCCACAAGGACTTAAAGGTTGGTTTGAGTACAGTACAGACCTTTTTGACCAGTCCACGATTGTCCAGATGATAGAAAATTTTCAAATTATCTTAGAAACAGTTGTAATTAACCCTCAGCAGCAAATAGATCAAATACCCTTACAGAGGCTTCCCGAGCGTAAGCAAGAGTGTGAGGAGCTAACAATTATTGAGTCATCCACTGAGTGTATTTCAGAAAAAACCTACATTGAGCCTCACACACAGACACAAAAAGAACTCGCAGAGATTTGGCGTCAAGTTTTAGAAGTTGAAAGTATAAGTATTAACGATAACTTTTTTAAGTTGGGTGGGTATTCCTTGCGAGCAACTCAAGTGGTGTATCGTATTTGTAAAACTTTTGAAATAGATATGCCCTTGACGAGTCTTTTTGAAGAGCCAACCATTTTAGGGTTGGCAAGTAACATTGAAAAGCTACGTCAATCAAAACAAGGCGGTCAAAATTCCCATAAAGTAGAAACAGTTTCCAGAGATCAACCTCTTTCGCTATCTTTCTCTCAAGCAAGTCTATGGTTTTTAGCTCAGTTACAGCCTGATAGCTCTGCTTATAACATCTCTGCTGCTGTTCACATTCAAGGATCACTTGATATAGCGACGTTAGAAAAAAGTTTTCATGAAATTGTGCGTAGGCACGAAGTATTAAGAACTAGCTTTAGAATTATCAACGGGCAACCAGTACAGGTAATTTCTCCCAACTTAATCCTGCCTATATCAGTGGTTGAGTTGCAACATCTTCCAAATCAACATCTATCTGCTGAGGTGCAACGTTTAGCAAACCAAGAAGCTCAGCAGCCTTTTGACCTCTGCAATGCTCCCTTACTACGCACCACCTTAGTGTCCTTAGGAACACAAGAGTACGTGCTGTTGGTGACAATGCACCACATTATTTCTGATGGCTGGTCGATGGCGATTCTGATCCAAGAATTGTCCGAGCTTTATCGAACCTTTGCTATGGGCTTACCTTCTTCGCTGCCGACACTACCTATCCAGTATGCCGATTTTGCTAACTGGCAGCAACAATGGCTGCAGGGCGAAGTTCTCGAAACTCACATGTCGTATTGGAAGCAGCAACTTGCTGGTATTCCTAAATTACTGGACATCCCCACTGACTATCCACGACCAGACGTGCAGAGCTTTCGAGGAGCAAAACAAAGGTTAGCACTGTCTGTACCTCTGAGTGATGCGCTCAAAAACTTGAGCCAGCAGGAAGGAGTCACTTTATTTATGACTTTATTAGCTGCTGTTGAGACATTGTTTTACCGTTATAGCTCTCAGGAGGATATTGTTGTTGGTTCTCCCGTTGCTAATCGCAATCAAGTTGAAATTGAGCAACTGATTGGCTTTTTTGTCAACACCCTAGTATTACGTACTAACATGTCTGGCAACCCCAGTTTTCGGGAGTTATTAGCCAGAGTTCGTCAGATGAGTTTGAGTGCTTATGAGCATCAGGACTTGCCCTTTGAAAAGCTAGTTGAGGAACTTCAACCGGAGCGGAATTTAAGCTATAATCCTCTGTTCCAAGCCATGTTTTCCCTCAATGTCCCTACACCAACTTTTGATCTACCCGCTTTAACTGTAAGTTCCTTAGAGATTGAAGATAAAACAGCAAAGTTTGATTTGACGCTGAATTTGGAAGATACTGCACAAGGACTTAAAGGTTGGTTTGAGTACAGTACAGACCTTTTTGACCAGTCCACGATTGTCCAGATGATAGAAAATTTTCAGACAATATTGGAAACAGTTGTAATTAACCCCCAGCAGCAAATAGATCAAATACCCTTACAGAATCTTCCTGAGCGTAAAGTTGATAATAGAACTTTGGCAACAACAAAAATAACTGCCGATGATGTTCCTTATGTACCACCCCGAGATACTATCGAACTCTTACTAGCTCAAATCTGGTCAGAGCTTTTGAATAAAAACCCAGTTGGAGTGCGAGATAACTTTTTTGAACTCGGTGGCTATTCACTGCTCACTGTGCTATTAATATCTCAGATTCAACAGAAATTTAATACACTTTTACCCCTTGAGACGCTATTCCAAGCTCCCACCATTGAACACTTGGCAAAGCTTATACGTGCCGCATCACAGACTCTCCCGTTCTCTGCACTTGTTCCTATACAACCTCAAGGATCTCGACCTCCGTTATTCTGTATCCATCCAGGTGGAGGTAACATTCTTTGTTACCGTGAGTTAGCAAGTTGTTTAGGTATTAACCAACCTCTATACGGACTTCAGTCAATTGCCTTAAATCCTGAATGCCAGCCACATACTCAAATTGAACAAATGGCTGCTCACTATCTTGAACAGATACAAACAATCCAACCAAAAGGACCTTACTTACTTTGTGGCTGGTCTCTTGGGGGTGTAATAGCTTTTGAGATGGCTAAACAATGCTACTCTCAAAAACAATCAATAGGGTTGTTAGTTGTTATTGATGCTTATCCTCCTCATACTATTACCCACGAACCAATAGACGATGCTTCTATATTAGTAGAGCATTTTGCAGATAATCTACCTTTGTCAATAGAAGATTTGCGACGAATGGAACTTGATGAGCAATTAATTTTTGTAACGCAACAAGCTAGACAACAAAATTTGGTCTCCTTGGATTTTGATGTAAATATTGCACAACATTTATTAAATGTTTACAAGCTAAATGACGAGGCGATGAAAGCTTACGTTCCACAATATTATCCAGGTTCAATGGTTCTGATTCGAGCGAGGGAAAGCAACCCTAGTTTAGCTTCTGAGTGGGATGCTCTTGTTGAAAGAGTTGAGCATTATGAAATATCTGCTAACCATCAAAATATACTTAACCTAGATAATGCAAAAGTTGTAGCAGAAAAACTTTCTGCCTTATTACAATCAATGGTTAACTAACTGTAAATCAATTCAGTTTCGCTGATGGTAATTTATTCTGGAATGAGAATACAAGGAGATGTAGTTGAGGTCTGTAGACAAGATAGAAACCATCTCAGACGTGACTCTAAGTCTAGGAGATAAGGAGGGTTTATGAAAACCTAACTTTTAAAGTTTAGCTTTGGAGAGGTTTTTATAAACGGTGCAGAAGAAGAACCGTTACTTTTAATTCAGATGGAGGAAACTTAAAGTGGAAAAAATCAAAATGTCTAAAACAATGTCTGAATCAGCTGTGTTTTCAAATAAATGCTTGCATGAAATTTTTGAAGCAAGAGCACGTCAAGCACCTAATAAAATTGCTGTTTCCTATAAAGATGAGCAAATTTCTTATGAGGAATTGAATTGTCGTGCCAATCAACTCGCTCACCAATTACAATCTTTAGGGGTTGGTGCCGATGTACTAGTTGGTTTATGCACTGACCGAAGCATAGAAATGATCGTGGGAATACTTGCTATCCTAAAAGCTGGCGGAGCATATGTTCCTATAGACCCTAATTACCCAAGCAATCGTATTCGCTTATTACTTGAAGATAGTGCTGTTGCAGTGGTAGTGAGTGTATCGAGTGTAGCAGGATGTTTAGAAGGCTTCAATGTAAAAGTTGTTTGTATTGACGAAAATCTATCCTCACTTAACAATCAGCCTGTAACTTCTGGGCAGGTTATTAGTAATGATAGGAGTCTCGCTTATGTGATCTATACATCTGGGTCAACTGGAATTCCCAAAGGTGTGTTGATTGAGCATCGCAACGCTGTTCGCTTATTTGAACAAACTCATCAATGGTTTAACTTTGATGACAAAGATGTCTGGACAATGTTTCATTCGGTAGCATTTGATTTCTCAGTATGGGAGATCTGGGGCGCTTTACTCTACGGAGGACACCTAGTTATCGTTCCCTTTGAGGTTACTCGTTCGCCGAAACAATTCCATAATTTGTTGACACATAAGGGGATAACGGTTCTGAATCAAACACCCTCTGCATTTCGTCAATTGGTGGCAACTGATATTGCTAGTGAGGAATCCACTGATTTCGCTCTACGGCTCGTGATTTTTGGTGGAGAAGCTCTTGAACTGAAGCTATTAGATCCCTGGATAGCTCGCTATGGTGATCAACGTCCTCAATTAGTAAATATGTACGGAATCACCGAAACTACAGTTCACGTAACTTACAGGAGGATTACAAAACAGGATTTAGCAAGCTCCGATCTCAGCCCGATTGGTACTCCAATTCCTGATTTGCAAATTCATTTGTTAGATTCATCAGGTCAGCCAGTACCGGATGGAACCCCAGGAGATATTTATATCGCAGGTCCAGGTCTTGCCCGTGGATATCATAATAGACCTGAGCTTACTGCCGAGCGTTTTTTGCAAAACCATTCCTTTAGTACAGAGGGAGCTAGATTGTACTATTCCGGCGATCGCGCTGTTCGTATGGATAATGGCGAACTCATTTATCTTGGTCGAGCCGATGAACAAATCAAGGTACGCGGATTTCGGATAGAACCCAGGGAAATTGAGATGTGCCTGAGAAGCCATCCTCAGGTTACCTCTTGTGTTGTGATACCACATGATTATGGTGATGGTGATGTCCGTCTAATAGCTTATATAGTGCCAACTCCTAATTTGAGTATGACTATAGAGACGACTGAAGAACTTCGCAGTAATTTGGCTCAATACGCAGGAGTAGAATTGCCTATCCACATGAGACCCTCAGCTTACTCTATCCTGAGAGAACTTCCAATCACTGCACATGGCAAAGTTGACCGACGTGCCCTACCTATTCCATGTGTAGATAAGTCTATTTCTAGCACGGAATTAAATGCTTCCAAGACTTCTACTGAGCAAGTGGTGACCGAAATTTGGGAAGACCTCCTTGAAATTAATTGCACAAGTACAAATGATGACTTTTTTGATCTCGGTGGAACCTCCTTAGCTCTAATACGCCTTTTTGGGAGAATAAATGAACACTTTGGAATATCTCTGGATCTAAGTTCAATGGTTGAAGGAGCCACAATTTCCCATTTAGCTAGATGTGTTGATGCTGAATTACGTAATCAACAGCTTGTCAAAGTAAGTTGACGCAAAACGATCCATCTCCCTGTCCCTAAGAATTAAACTTTTACCCTAATTGGAAACAAGATAATGCAGAACATTCACACCAAACTTCAAAAATTTTCTCTTACTCAAGAAGAGCTAATAAAGTTTCATGAGCAAGGGTATATAGGTCCGTTTACTTTATACGAACCCGAAGAGATGAAAGCATTGTGGCAGAAAGAACGCCGTATTATGCTTGATCGGAGCAAAGCTGTCTATAAGGACGACAAAGCAGTTTCAGGAGTAACTAATATTTCAAACTATGATCGCCATCTCGATGTTTCTTTTTTGGCAGATCATGTCTGTCGTCCAGAAATCGTTGATAGAGTCAGCAGTATCCTAGGTCCTAATGTTCTATGCTGGCGATCTGAGTTTTTCCCTAAGTATCCCGGTGACGAGGGCACAGCTTGGCATCAGGCAGACACTTTTGCTAATGCTTCCGGTTCACCTCAAATTGTATGGCCAGAAGCTGAGGACTTTGGCGGCACAATAACTGTGTGGTCAGCTTTTACGGAAGCCACTATAGATAACGGCTGCCTTCAGTTCATCCCTGCCACTCATCGGACGATGTACTATGACGAAACTAAACGAATGCACTATGATCCAGAGCAGATCAACAACATAAATGAAAACCAGGAGATTAAACGCGGCTTCTTTGGTTATGATTACCGCGAGTTACAAATCGATCCAGACTGGACACCCGACGAATCAAAAAGCGTGTCAATGGTAATGCGCCCTGGACAATTCATTATTTTCTGGTCAACACTGATGCATGCTTCGCATCCTCATAGTGGAAAAACAAAAGATATGCGATTGGGTTATGTTGCTCGCTACGTTCCAACCTCTGTAAGAATTTATCCTGATACTGAAATAGTGACGGAATATGGTGGAAGTATTGATCTGGAGAAATACGGTGCAGTATTAGTTTCAGGTAAGAATGAGTTCACTCACAATCGTATTGCAACCCACACAATGAGAGGCAAACCCTTTAACTGTGGCCTGCATGAAGAAAGATAAGTAGAACAACTAAATTCAACGAAATTATAATCTAGGTTGGGGAGCCAGCCCTGTTCGCGCAGCGTCGCACTTTGTGCCATAGGAGGGTTTCCCTCCCTAGGGGACTGGCGTTTGAGAGACTCTCACCCAACAATGGTATGGTTTCGGTGGGTAACGCTTGCCATGAAACCATACTACAAATAATTAAGTTGCTCTAGTTAATCTTTGTGACTGAGGTGGAATACATGAACCAAATTGCTAGTGAAAAAGTGGAATTAGCAGAAAAGTTTAGCTTGATCGATAAATATTGGTCTCCAAAAATTGTCGGTGAACTAAACGGTCAGTATGTCAAGCTGGCAAAGTTTAAGGGTGAGTTTGTCTGGCATCAACATGATAATGAGGATGAATTATTTCTTGTTGTCAAAGGGGTATTAAAAATTAAGTTGTCAGATCGGGAGCTTACGTTGCGAGAAGGAGATTTTGCTGTCATTCCTAGAGGTGTTCAGCACCTTCCGATTGCTGATGAAGAAGTTCAAGTCCTTATGTTTGAACCAAAATCTACGATCAATACTGGCGAGGTGACGAATGAGCTTACAACTGACTGTGAATGGATCTGATTATCCTGTAGACAAAAAAACTGAATATGTAGACAGGCGGGAAGTTATGAATCAAGAAACCAAACAAGCAGTCGCAGACCTTACAAAGGCTTTACTTTCTGTAAGTACATTAGTAAATGCACTTGAAGACTCTGTGCGTGTTTCAACTGTATTGAACGGAAAGTTTACCTCAGAGTTAGGTGGATTTAGCTGTTCAACTAACAGTTTCGGAATCAAAGACTTGTTAAACAAAATTACTACACGGCTCGATATGCGCCAACTAGAATTTTGTCCCAAGATTTTACATAATATGACTACATTCGAGCATGTGGTTAGCAATCGGTTGGCTCTTACTCCAGACTATTGGTCTAATTTTCAAGCGCCAATGGAGTTACTATCAAATGTGGATGAAATTGTTGATGAAGTTGTCAATCATAGCCTTGAATCCTATTTCAAGCGCTCAGAGGTTATTTCCTTCGATGGTGCTTTGTTGAGAGCATATGCAGGAGGAGTGGCTAATGGAAAAGTGGTTATCATTGTGCCACCCTGTGGCATGCCTGTTGAATTATGTGAGTACTGGGTGCACTATTTGTCACAGGAGCATTATGTGATTACATGGGAAAGCCGTGGTCTATTTGGAAAAACTGAAAATTTCGACGCTCTGGGCTATGATGTTTTTTCTCAAGCAAAAGATTTGTTTGCTGTAATGGATTACTTTGGCATTGATTGCAGTCATGTAATGGGTTTGTGTGGTGGAGCGGCGATCGCACTAACAGCAGCATCATTACAACCAGAGCGAGTATCATCGCTTAGTCTGTGGCATGGTGATTTTGAACTCGGTGATAATTGCCAAAAAACTCGACACCAGAAAGATTTACAAATACTGATGTCTATGGCTGGAAGTAATCGAACTCAGGCTGCATCATTACAGAAATTGTTTGCTCAGCCAGCCATCCTAGAAAATATACCTATGCATTTGGCTCATCTAATACTCTACCCGTATGTAACTGGAGAGCTGTTTTTCCGTTATGGTAAACTGAACGGGAGCATAATGAATGCCGACATAATACCTTTTTTAAATAAGGTATTGCAGCCTACGTTGGTAGTGACAAGCAAAGATGACACTACGGCTCATCCAGAAGGCTCTTTGTTTGTAGCTGACAAGCTCTCAAATGCGACTCTACATATAGAGTTACATGGTGACCACATTTCCTTGTTTAGCGCTGAATCAAATCTTACCAAGCTAGCTACAAAGTTTATTCGTGATGAAGCCTTATAGTAGTTGAGTGGCTGATCAGCAAAAGGATGAAGCTGAATCCAGATCAATTCACATCATCTCCGGCTATTTCAGAGATCATCGACTAGACCTCAGGCAATTTGTCATGGATATCGTTCGTACGGGGGATAGGAATGTTCCTTTGTACTTGCGTTTGGCAGACAGAAACAAAGCCGATAAGGCAGTGTTTTCCCAGTTGATGAAGGATTTTCAATGGCACAAAGCACTTTAGATCGCAGGATGCTGGTTTTTGCACTCATCTGGTTGGGGCAACTTGTATCACTGTTTGGCTCTGGTCTGACCAGTTTCGCATTGGGCATCTGGGTGTACCAGCGCACTGGCTCGGCGACGCAGTTTGCGCTCATTTCCTTGTTCACTACCCTACCAGGTATCCTGATATCACCACTAGCAGGTGCGCTTGTGGATCGCTGGGATCGTCGCTGGACGATGATACTTAATGATGCTGGGGCAGGCTTCAGCACATTGCTCATGGCACTGCTACTTTTTGCTAATCAGTTGAATGTTTGGCAGATCTTCTTAGGAATTAGTGCCATTTCTACCTTTAACGCCTTTCAGTTACCAGCCTATACTGTCGCAACGACCTTGCTCGTTCCCAAGCAACACCTTGGTCGCGCTAGCGGTATGGTGCAAGTCGCAGATGCAACAGCGCAGATTCTATCACCAACGGTGGCGGGTCTTTTAGTTGTGACGCTCCACATCCAAGGTGTAATGCTGATTGATGTCGCCACCTTTGCTTTCTCTCTCGTTACACTGCTGCTCGTTCGATTTCCCCGACCTGAAACTACCACCGAAGGTAAAAAAGGGCAGGGAACGCTTTTGCATGAATCTGCTTATGGTTGGTCTTATATCACCGCACGACCCGGATTACTGGGGTTATTGATCTTCTTTGCTGGTAGCAATTTCGTCATGGGAGTTGTCAGCGTGTTGGTTACGCCCCTAGTGCTGGCATTCGGTCCCGTCGCCCTGCTTGGCACAGTGCTATCCGTTGGTGGCAGTGGAATGCTGCTCGGTAGTTTGGTAATGACCGTTTGGGGCGGTGGCAAGCGCCGCATCTACAATGTCCTAACCTTCACATTCTTAGGTGGGTTATGCATTTTCTTTTCTGGACTCCGACCCTCTGTCCCTGTCTTCTTTTTTACTGCATTTTTTTACTTCTTTGGCATACCCCTGATCAACGGCTCGAGTCAGGCTATCTGGCAGAGCAAGGTACCGCCTGATGTACAGGGACGAGTTTTTGCCGTGCGGCGAATGATTGCCTCGGCATCTTTGCCACTTGCGTATGTCATTGCAGGACCGTTGGCAGACCGAGTATTCGAGCCACTGCTTGCTGTTGGCGGACCTCTAGCTGGAAGTATTGGAAAGATTATTGGCGTAGGAAAAGGATACGGCATTGCCCTATTGTTTGTTGTGATGGGAGTACTCACTGTGGTGGCAACAGTTGGGGGTTATTTGTATCCTCGTCTAAGGCTGGTGGAGGATGAACTGCCGGATGCATTGCAAAACATTTAGCATCGTTCCACTCTGCCCTGCTTAAGGCTATCAACGCAGAGGAACTTTCCGCTATTCTGTTACGACTGAATGCAACGCCTGCATGACCAGTTGCAACCAAAGGCACAAGTTCAAAACCAAAATTGCCGAAAAAGTGGCGAGCATCGCTGTATGAAAAATCGGTAGGGTGTTAATCAAAACTAACAAAATGAGGCCACCCTACTTTTGGGTATAAGACCATATCAAAACCAGGGTAACTGAGCATGAAAAAGATGAAAATCGTTACCTTTTTGTTAATTCTCTTTTTTGCATTCATTGGGGTTTACCAGCTAAATCCTCCCGCCGCAGCACCCATAAACGCACCTCTAGCGGAGTTTTCTTCTGGTCGTGCGATGAAACACCTTGAGGCGATCGCCCAAAAACCTCACCCAATTGGTTCACCTGAACACACAAAAGTACGCGATTACATCTTACAAGAATTGACCGCTCAGGGACTTAGCCCAACAGTTCAGAAAACAACGGTTGTCAACCCTAGATGGGGTACTCCATTTGTAGCCGGAACTGTACATAATATTATTGCCAGACTACAAGGAACAAATAACACTAAGGCTATTTTAGTTGCCGCTCACTACGACTCAGTGCCAAACGGTTCTGGTGCCAGTGATGATGGTGCTGCTGTCGTGGCAATGCTAGAAACTATTAGAGCTTTAAGAGCAGGTTCACCCTTAAGAAATGATGTTATTTTTCTCATCAGTGATGGTGAAGAACCAGGGCTTTTAGGAGCAAAAGCTTTTGTAGATGAACATCCTTGGGCTAAAGATGTTGGACTTGTGCTCAATTTTGAAGCCCGTGGAAATAACGGTGCTTCAGTAATGTTTGAAACTAGCAGTGATAATGGATGGCTGATTCAGGAGTTTGCTAAAGCCGCCACCCATCCAGTTGCCAATTCACTCACTTATAGCATTTATAAGCTTTTGCCAAATGATACCGATTTAACGATGTTCAAACAGGCGGGATTTCCTGGATTTAATTTTGCTTATTTGAATGGTGTCATTCATTATCACACTTTTTCTGACAATCTGGAAAATATTGATCAGCGCAGCCTCCAGCACCACGGCGACTATGCCTTGGCTTTGACACGTCATTTTGGCAACTTAGATTTAAAAGATACAAAAAAAAGCGATTGTGTCTATTTTGACATCTTAGGCTTAGCTCTTATTCACTACCCCAGTCTGTGGGTTGCTCCTTTGACAGTTTTTGTAGTTTTATTATTTGTTGGGGTGGTGGTACTCGGTTTTAGAAGAAAGCAGTTGACGTTCTCTGGTATTAGTTTAGGCTTTCTTGCTTTTGTGTTAAGTATTGTCAGTGCTTCGCTGATTGTGACACTTACCTGGTGGATGATAGGGAGCTTGCACAGTGGGTATAAAGCATTTCCTCAGGGCGATACTTATAACAGCCAATTTTACATGTTAAGCTTTGTAGCCCTCACCATTGCCATTACCTCAGGTCTTTATGTTTGGTTCCGCAAAAAGATAAGTATACAAAACTTAACACTTGGCGCATTGCTTTGGTGGCTGATATTTATGGTGCTGACTAGCGTGTATTTGCCCGGTGCTAGTTATCTATTTACATGGCCGCTACTGTTTAGTCTTGTAGGATTGGGGTTTATATTTGCTGACAATCGGGATTGTGCCAAGGTCAAACGCTTGGTAGTCCTAACTGCTTGCGCCATTCCAGGCATCATCCTGCTTGCTCCCACAATTTACTTGGTATTCGTCGCACTTACCCTAGAATTGTCTTTTGTGGTAATGGTTCTGGTCGTGCTACTACTTGGATTGCTAATTCCCCACCTTTGCCTGATGGCAATTCCAAACAAATGGTTGTTGCCCACCGCTTCAATACTGGTAAGTTTAAGTTTTATTGTCCTCGGTAGCTTAACAGCAGGTTTTGACGCTAGCCATCCCAAACCAAACAGTATCTTTTATGGTTTGAATGCCGACACAAGGAAAGCAATCTGGGCGAGTGCTGATAAACAACCAGACGAGTGGACATCCCAGTTCCTTTCTAAGGATACAGAACAAACTAAATTAGCTGAATATTTTCCTACAGTCTCAAGGAAATTTCTCAAAAGTCAGGCTCCTGTAGTACAACTGACTACACCCCTAATCGAGCCACTCAGTAACGACGTGCGTGATGGCACCAGAACTGTACGTATGCGTATTACCTCGCCTCGCCAAGCACGTATTATACGTATATACTTAGACTCAAATACAGAAGTTCTCGGGGCAGCACTGAATGGGAAGAAAATCGACAACTATACAAGTGATCGCACTGCCTCTGCAAAGGAGTGGGGTTTCAATTATTTTGCCCTTCCTAAAGAAGGTATAGAGCTAACTTTGGCAGTAAAGAAGGTTGGTTTGAGTACAGTACAGACCTTTTTGACCAGTCCACGATTGTCCAGATGATAGAAAATTTTCAAATTATCTTAGAAACAGTTGTAATTAACCCTCAGCAGCAAATAGATCAAATACCCTTACAGAGGCTTCCCGAGCGTAAGCAAGAGTGTGAGGAGCTAACAATTATTGAGTCATCCACTGAGTGTATTTCAGAAAAAACCTACATTGAGCCTCACACACAGACACAAAAAGAACTCGCAGAGATTTGGCGTCAAGTTTTAGAAGTTGAAAGTATAAGTATTAACGATAACTTTTTTAAGTTGGGTGGGTATTCCTTGCGAGCAACTCAAGTGGTGTATCGTATTTGTAAAACTTTTGAAATAGATATGCCCTTGACGAGTCTTTTTGAAGAGCCAACCATTTTAGGGTTGGCAAGTAACATTGAAAAGCTACGTCAATCAAAACAAGGCGGTCAAAATTCCCATAAAGTAGAAACAGTTTCCAGAGATCAACCTCTTTCGCTATCTTTCTCTCAAGCAAGTCTATGGTTTTTAGCTCAGTTACAGCCTGATAGCTCTGCTTATAACATCTCTGCTGCTGTTCACATTCAAGGATCACTTGATATAGCGACGTTAGAAAAAAGTTTTCATGAAATTGTGCGTAGGCACGAAGTATTAAGAACTAGCTTTAGAATTATCAACGGGCAACCAGTACAGGTAATTTCTCCCAACTTAATCCTGCCTATATCAGTGGTTGAGTTGCAACATCTTCCAAATCAACATCTATCTGCTGAGGTGCAACGTTTAGCAAACCAAGAAGCTCAGCAGCCTTTTGACCTCTGCAATGCTCCCTTACTACGCACCACCTTAGTGTCCTTAGGAACACAAGAGTACGTGCTGTTGGTGACAATGCACCACATTATTTCTGATGGCTGGTCGATGGCGATTCTGATCCAAGAATTGTCCGAGCTTTATCGAACCTTTGCTATGGGCTTACCTTCTTCGCTGCCGACACTACCTATCCAGTATGCCGATTTTGCTAACTGGCAGCAACAATGGCTGCAGGGCGAAGTTCTCGAAACTCACATGTCGTATTGGAAGCAGCAACTTGCTGGTATTCCTAAATTACTGGACATCCCCACTGACTATCCACGACCAGACGTGCAGAGCTTTCGAGGAGCAAAACAAAGGTTAGCACTGTCTGTACCTCTGAGTGATGCGCTCAAAAACTTGAGCCAGCAGGAAGGAGTCACTTTATTTATGACTTTATTAGCTGCTGTTGAGACATTGTTTTACCGTTATAGCTCTCAGGAGGATATTGTTGTTGGTTCTCCCGTTGCTAATCGCAATCAAGTTGAAATTGAGCAACTGATTGGCTTTTTTGTCAACACCCTAGTATTACGTACTAACATGTCTGGCAACCCCAGTTTTCGGGAGTTATTAGCCAGAGTTCGTCAGATGAGTTTGAGTGCTTATGAGCATCAGGACTTGCCCTTTGAAAAGCTAGTTGAGGAACTTCAACCGGAGCGGAATTTAAGCTATAATCCTCTGTTCCAAGCCATGTTTTCCCTCAATGTCCCTACACCAACTTTTGATCTACCCGCTTTAACTGTAAGTTCCTTAGAGATTGAAGATAAAACAGCAAAGTTTGATTTGACGCTGAATTTGGAAGATACTGCACAAGGACTTAAAGGTTGGTTTGAGTACAGTACAGACCTTTTTGACCAGTCCACGATTGTCCAGATGATAGAAAATTTTCAGACAATATTGGAAACAGTTGTAATTAACCCCCAGCAGCAAATAGATCAAATACCCTTACAGAATCTTCCTGAGCGTAAAGTTGATAATAGAACTTTGGCAACAACAAAAATAACTGCCGATGATGTTCCTTATGTACCACCCCGAGATACTATCGAACTCTTACTAGCTCAAATCTGGTCAGAGCTTTTGAATAAAAACCCAGTTGGAGTGCGAGATAACTTTTTTGAACTCGGTGGCTATTCACTGCTCACTGTGCTATTAATATCTCAGATTCAACAGAAATTTAATACACTTTTACCCCTTGAGACGCTATTCCAAGCTCCCACCATTGAACACTTGGCAAAGCTTATACGTGCCGCATCACAGACTCTCCCGTTCTCTGCACTTGTTCCTATACAACCTCAAGGATCTCGACCTCCGTTATTCTGTATCCATCCAGGTGGAGGTAACATTCTTTGTTACCGTGAGTTAGCAAGTTGTTTAGGTATTAACCAACCTCTATACGGACTTCAGTCAATTGCCTTAAATCCTGAATGCCAGCCACATACTCAAATTGAACAAATGGCTGCTCACTATCTTGAACAGATACAAACAATCCAACCAAAAGGACCTTACTTACTTTGTGGCTGGTCTCTTGGGGGTGTAATAGCTTTTGAGATGGCTAAACAATGCTACTCTCAAAAACAATCAATAGGGTTGTTAGTTGTTATTGATGCTTATCCTCCTCATACTATTACCCACGAACCAATAGACGATGCTTCTATATTAGTAGAGCATTTTGCAGATAATCTACCTTTGTCAATAGAAGATTTGCGACGAATGGAACTTGATGAGCAATTAATTTTTGTAACGCAACAAGCTAGACAACAAAATTTGGTCTCCTTGGATTTTGATGTAAATATTGCACAACATTTATTAAATGTTTACAAGCTAAATGACGAGGCGATGAAAGCTTACGTTCCACAATATTATCCAGGTTCAATGGTTCTGATTCGAGCGAGGGAAAGCAACCCTAGTTTAGCTTCTGAGTGGGATGCTCTTGTTGAAAGAGTTGAGCATTATGAAATATCTGCTAACCATCAAAATATACTTAACCTAGATAATGCAAAAGTTGTAGCAGAAAAACTTTCTGCCTTATTACAATCAATGGTTAACTAACTGTAAATCAATTCAGTTTCGCTGATGGTAATTTATTCTGGAATGAGAATACAAGGAGATGTAGTTGAGGTCTGTAGACAAGATAGAAACCATCTCAGACGTGACTCTAAGTCTAGGAGATAAGGAGGGTTTATGAAAACCTAACTTTTAAAGTTTAGCTTTGGAGAGGTTTTTATAAACGGTGCAGAAGAAGAACCGTTACTTTTAATTCAGATGGAGGAAACTTAAAGTGGAAAAAATCAAAATGTCTAAAACAATGTCTGAATCAGCTGTGTTTTCAAATAAATGCTTGCATGAAATTTTTGAAGCAAGAGCACGTCAAGCACCTAATAAAATTGCTGTTTCCTATAAAGATGAGCAAATTTCTTATGAGGAATTGAATTGTCGTGCCAATCAACTCGCTCACCAATTACAATCTTTAGGGGTTGGTGCCGATGTACTAGTTGGTTTATGCACTGACCGAAGCATAGAAATGATCGTGGGAATACTTGCTATCCTAAAAGCTGGCGGAGCATATGTTCCTATAGACCCTAATTACCCAAGCAATCGTATTCGCTTATTACTTGAAGATAGTGCTGTTGCAGTGGTAGTGAGTGTATCGAGTGTAGCAGGATGTTTAGAAGGCTTCAATGTAAAAGTTGTTTGTATTGACGAAAATCTATCCTCACTTAACAATCAGCCTGTAACTTCTGGGCAGGTTATTAGTAATGATAGGAGTCTCGCTTATGTGATCTATACATCTGGGTCAACTGGAATTCCCAAAGGTGTGTTGATTGAGCATCGCAACGCTGTTCGCTTATTTGAACAAACTCATCAATGGTTTAACTTTGATGACAAAGATGTCTGGACAATGTTTCATTCGGTAGCATTTGATTTCTCAGTATGGGAGATCTGGGGCGCTTTACTCTACGGAGGACACCTAGTTATCGTTCCCTTTGAGGTTACTCGTTCGCCGAAACAATTCCATAATTTGTTGACACATAAGGGGATAACGGTTCTGAATCAAACACCCTCTGCATTTCGTCAATTGGTGGCAACTGATATTGCTAGTGAGGAATCCACTGATTTCGCTCTACGGCTCGTGATTTTTGGTGGAGAAGCTCTTGAACTGAAGCTATTAGATCCCTGGATAGCTCGCTATGGTGATCAACGTCCTCAATTAGTAAATATGTACGGAATCACCGAAACTACAGTTCACGTAACTTACAGGAGGATTACAAAACAGGATTTAGCAAGCTCCGATCTCAGCCCGATTGGTACTCCAATTCCTGATTTGCAAATTCATTTGTTAGATTCATCAGGTCAGCCAGTACCGGATGGAACCCCAGGAGATATTTATATCGCAGGTCCAGGTCTTGCCCGTGGATATCATAATAGACCTGAGCTTACTGCCGAGCGTTTTTTGCAAAACCATTCCTTTAGTACAGAGGGAGCTAGATTGTACTATTCCGGCGATCGCGCTGTTCGTATGGATAATGGCGAACTCATTTATCTTGGTCGAGCCGATGAACAAATCAAGGTACGCGGATTTCGGATAGAACCCAGGGAAATTGAGATGTGCCTGAGAAGCCATCCTCAGGTTACCTCTTGTGTTGTGATACCACATGATTATGGTGATGGTGATGTCCGTCTAATAGCTTATATAGTGCCAACTCCTAATTTGAGTATGACTATAGAGACGACTGAAGAACTTCGCAGTAATTTGGCTCAATACGCAGGAGTAGAATTGCCTATCCACATGAGACCCTCAGCTTACTCTATCCTGAGAGAACTTCCAATCACTGCACATGGCAAAGTTGACCGACGTGCCCTACCTATTCCATGTGTAGATAAGTCTATTTCTAGCACGGAATTAAATGCTTCCAAGACTTCTACTGAGCAAGTGGTGACCGAAATTTGGGAAGACCTCCTTGAAATTAATTGCACAAGTACAAATGATGACTTTTTTGATCTCGGTGGAACCTCCTTAGCTCTAATACGCCTTTTTGGGAGAATAAATGAACACTTTGGAATATCTCTGGATCTAAGTTCAATGGTTGAAGGAGCCACAATTTCCCATTTAGCTAGATGTGTTGATGCTGAATTACGTAATCAACAGCTTGTCAAAGTAAGTTGACGCAAAACGATCCATCTCCCTGTCCCTAAGAATTAAACTTTTACCCTAATTGGAAACAAGATAATGCAGAACATTCACACCAAACTTCAAAAATTTTCTCTTACTCAAGAAGAGCTAATAAAGTTTCATGAGCAAGGGTATATAGGTCCGTTTACTTTATACGAACCCGAAGAGATGAAAGCATTGTGGCAGAAAGAACGCCGTATTATGCTTGATCGGAGCAAAGCTGTCTATAAGGACGACAAAGCAGTTTCAGGAGTAACTAATATTTCAAACTATGATCGCCATCTCGATGTTTCTTTTTTGGCAGATCATGTCTGTCGTCCAGAAATCGTTGATAGAGTCAGCAGTATCCTAGGTCCTAATGTTCTATGCTGGCGATCTGAGTTTTTCCCTAAGTATCCCGGTGACGAGGGCACAGCTTGGCATCAGGCAGACACTTTTGCTAATGCTTCCGGTTCACCTCAAATTGTATGGCCAGAAGCTGAGGACTTTGGCGGCACAATAACTGTGTGGTCAGCTTTTACGGAAGCCACTATAGATAACGGCTGCCTTCAGTTCATCCCTGCCACTCATCGGACGATGTACTATGACGAAACTAAACGAATGCACTATGATCCAGAGCAGATCAACAACATAAATGAAAACCAGGAGATTAAACGCGGCTTCTTTGGTTATGATTACCGCGAGTTACAAATCGATCCAGACTGGACACCCGACGAATCAAAAAGCGTGTCAATGGTAATGCGCCCTGGACAATTCATTATTTTCTGGTCAACACTGATGCATGCTTCGCATCCTCATAGTGGAAAAACAAAAGATATGCGATTGGGTTATGTTGCTCGCTACGTTCCAACCTCTGTAAGAATTTATCCTGATACTGAAATAGTGACGGAATATGGTGGAAGTATTGATCTGGAGAAATACGGTGCAGTATTAGTTTCAGGTAAGAATGAGTTCACTCACAATCGTATTGCAACCCACACAATGAGAGGCAAACCCTTTAACTGTGGCCTGCATGAAGAAAGATAAGTAGAACAACTAAATTCAACGAAATTATAATCTAGGTTGGGGAGCCAGCCCTGTTCGCGCAGCGTCGCACTTTGTGCCATAGGAGGGTTTCCCTCCCTAGGGGACTGGCGTTTGAGAGACTCTCACCCAACAATGGTATGGTTTCGGTGGGTAACGCTTGCCATGAAACCATACTACAAATAATTAAGTTGCTCTAGTTAATCTTTGTGACTGAGGTGGAATACATGAACCAAATTGCTAGTGAAAAAGTGGAATTAGCAGAAAAGTTTAGCTTGATCGATAAATATTGGTCTCCAAAAATTGTCGGTGAACTAAACGGTCAGTATGTCAAGCTGGCAAAGTTTAAGGGTGAGTTTGTCTGGCATCAACATGATAATGAGGATGAATTATTTCTTGTTGTCAAAGGGGTATTAAAAATTAAGTTGTCAGATCGGGAGCTTACGTTGCGAGAAGGAGATTTTGCTGTCATTCCTAGAGGTGTTCAGCACCTTCCGATTGCTGATGAAGAAGTTCAAGTCCTTATGTTTGAACCAAAATCTACGATCAATACTGGCGAGGTGACGAATGAGCTTACAACTGACTGTGAATGGATCTGATTATCCTGTAGACAAAAAAACTGAATATGTAGACAGGCGGGAAGTTATGAATCAAGAAACCAAACAAGCAGTCGCAGACCTTACAAAGGCTTTACTTTCTGTAAGTACATTAGTAAATGCACTTGAAGACTCTGTGCGTGTTTCAACTGTATTGAACGGAAAGTTTACCTCAGAGTTAGGTGGATTTAGCTGTTCAACTAACAGTTTCGGAATCAAAGACTTGTTAAACAAAATTACTACACGGCTCGATATGCGCCAACTAGAATTTTGTCCCAAGATTTTACATAATATGACTACATTCGAGCATGTGGTTAGCAATCGGTTGGCTCTTACTCCAGACTATTGGTCTAATTTTCAAGCGCCAATGGAGTTACTATCAAATGTGGATGAAATTGTTGATGAAGTTGTCAATCATAGCCTTGAATCCTATTTCAAGCGCTCAGAGGTTATTTCCTTCGATGGTGCTTTGTTGAGAGCATATGCAGGAGGAGTGGCTAATGGAAAAGTGGTTATCATTGTGCCACCCTGTGGCATGCCTGTTGAATTATGTGAGTACTGGGTGCACTATTTGTCACAGGAGCATTATGTGATTACATGGGAAAGCCGTGGTCTATTTGGAAAAACTGAAAATTTCGACGCTCTGGGCTATGATGTTTTTTCTCAAGCAAAAGATTTGTTTGCTGTAATGGATTACTTTGGCATTGATTGCAGTCATGTAATGGGTTTGTGTGGTGGAGCGGCGATCGCACTAACAGCAGCATCATTACAACCAGAGCGAGTATCATCGCTTAGTCTGTGGCATGGTGATTTTGAACTCGGTGATAATTGCCAAAAAACTCGACACCAGAAAGATTTACAAATACTGATGTCTATGGCTGGAAGTAATCGAACTCAGGCTGCATCATTACAGAAATTGTTTGCTCAGCCAGCCATCCTAGAAAATATACCTATGCATTTGGCTCATCTAATACTCTACCCGTATGTAACTGGAGAGCTGTTTTTCCGTTATGGTAAACTGAACGGGAGCATAATGAATGCCGACATAATACCTTTTTTAAATAAGGTATTGCAGCCTACGTTGGTAGTGACAAGCAAAGATGACACTACGGCTCATCCAGAAGGCTCTTTGTTTGTAGCTGACAAGCTCTCAAATGCGACTCTACATATAGAGTTACATGGTGACCACATTTCCTTGTTTAGCGCTGAATCAAATCTTACCAAGCTAGCTACAAAGTTTATTCGTGATGAAGCCTTATAGTAGTTGAGTGGCTGATCAGCAAAAGGATGAAGCTGAATCCAGATCAATTCACATCATCTCCGGCTATTTCAGAGATCATCGACTAGACCTCAGGCAATTTGTCATGGATATCGTTCGTACGGGGGATAGGAATGTTCCTTTGTACTTGCGTTTGGCAGACAGAAACAAAGCCGATAAGGCAGTGTTTTCCCAGTTGATGAAGGATTTTCAATGGCACAAAGCACTTTAGATCGCAGGATGCTGGTTTTTGCACTCATCTGGTTGGGGCAACTTGTATCACTGTTTGGCTCTGGTCTGACCAGTTTCGCATTGGGCATCTGGGTGTACCAGCGCACTGGCTCGGCGACGCAGTTTGCGCTCATTTCCTTGTTCACTACCCTACCAGGTATCCTGATATCACCACTAGCAGGTGCGCTTGTGGATCGCTGGGATCGTCGCTGGACGATGATACTTAATGATGCTGGGGCAGGCTTCAGCACATTGCTCATGGCACTGCTACTTTTTGCTAATCAGTTGAATGTTTGGCAGATCTTCTTAGGAATTAGTGCCATTTCTACCTTTAACGCCTTTCAGTTACCAGCCTATACTGTCGCAACGACCTTGCTCGTTCCCAAGCAACACCTTGGTCGCGCTAGCGGTATGGTGCAAGTCGCAGATGCAACAGCGCAGATTCTATCACCAACGGTGGCGGGTCTTTTAGTTGTGACGCTCCACATCCAAGGTGTAATGCTGATTGATGTCGCCACCTTTGCTTTCTCTCTCGTTACACTGCTGCTCGTTCGATTTCCCCGACCTGAAACTACCACCGAAGGTAAAAAAGGGCAGGGAACGCTTTTGCATGAATCTGCTTATGGTTGGTCTTATATCACCGCACGACCCGGATTACTGGGGTTATTGATCTTCTTTGCTGGTAGCAATTTCGTCATGGGAGTTGTCAGCGTGTTGGTTACGCCCCTAGTGCTGGCATTCGGTCCCGTCGCCCTGCTTGGCACAGTGCTATCCGTTGGTGGCAGTGGAATGCTGCTCGGTAGTTTGGTAATGACCGTTTGGGGCGGTGGCAAGCGCCGCATCTACAATGTCCTAACCTTCACATTCTTAGGTGGGTTATGCATTTTCTTTTCTGGACTCCGACCCTCTGTCCCTGTCTTCTTTTTTACTGCATTTTTTTACTTCTTTGGCATACCCCTGATCAACGGCTCGAGTCAGGCTATCTGGCAGAGCAAGGTACCGCCTGATGTACAGGGACGAGTTTTTGCCGTGCGGCGAATGATTGCCTCGGCATCTTTGCCACTTGCGTATGTCATTGCAGGACCGTTGGCAGACCGAGTATTCGAGCCACTGCTTGCTGTTGGCGGACCTCTAGCTGGAAGTATTGGAAAGATTATTGGCGTAGGAAAAGGATACGGCATTGCCCTATTGTTTGTTGTGATGGGAGTACTCACTGTGGTGGCAACAGTTGGGGGTTATTTGTATCCTCGTCTAAGGCTGGTGGAGGATGAACTGCCGGATGCATTGCAAAACATTTAGCATCGTTCCACTCTGCCCTGCTTAAGGCTATCAACGCAGAGGAACTTTCCGCTATTCTGTTACGACTGAATGCAACGCCTGCATGACCAGTTGCAACCAAAGGCACAAGTTCAAAACCAAAATTGCCGAAAAAGTGGCGAGCATCGCTGTATGAAAAATCGGTAGGGTGTTAATCAAAACTAACAAAATGAGGCCACCCTACTTTTGGGTATAAGACCATATCAAAACCAGGGTAACTGAGCATGAAAAAGATGAAAATCGTTACCTTTTTGTTAATTCTCTTTTTTGCATTCATTGGGGTTTACCAGCTAAATCCTCCCGCCGCAGCACCCATAAACGCACCTCTAGCGGAGTTTTCTTCTGGTCGTGCGATGAAACACCTTGAGGCGATCGCCCAAAAACCTCACCCAATTGGTTCACCTGAACACACAAAAGTACGCGATTACATCTTACAAGAATTGACCGCTCAGGGACTTAGCCCAACAGTTCAGAAAACAACGGTTGTCAACCCTAGATGGGGTACTCCATTTGTAGCCGGAACTGTACATAATATTATTGCCAGACTACAAGGAACAAATAACACTAAGGCTATTTTAGTTGCCGCTCACTACGACTCAGTGCCAAACGGTTCTGGTGCCAGTGATGATGGTGCTGCTGTCGTGGCAATGCTAGAAACTATTAGAGCTTTAAGAGCAGGTTCACCCTTAAGAAATGATGTTATTTTTCTCATCAGTGATGGTGAAGAACCAGGGCTTTTAGGAGCAAAAGCTTTTGTAGATGAACATCCTTGGGCTAAAGATGTTGGACTTGTGCTCAATTTTGAAGCCCGTGGAAATAACGGTGCTTCAGTAATGTTTGAAACTAGCAGTGATAATGGATGGCTGATTCAGGAGTTTGCTAAAGCCGCCACCCATCCAGTTGCCAATTCACTCACTTATAGCATTTATAAGCTTTTGCCAAATGATACCGATTTAACGATGTTCAAACAGGCGGGATTTCCTGGATTTAATTTTGCTTATTTGAATGGTGTCATTCATTATCACACTTTTTCTGACAATCTGGAAAATATTGATCAGCGCAGCCTCCAGCACCACGGCGACTATGCCTTGGCTTTGACACGTCATTTTGGCAACTTAGATTTAAAAGATACAAAAAAAAGCGATTGTGTCTATTTTGACATCTTAGGCTTAGCTCTTATTCACTACCCCAGTCTGTGGGTTGCTCCTTTGACAGTTTTTGTAGTTTTATTATTTGTTGGGGTGGTGGTACTCGGTTTTAGAAGAAAGCAGTTGACGTTCTCTGGTATTAGTTTAGGCTTTCTTGCTTTTGTGTTAAGTATTGTCAGTGCTTCGCTGATTGTGACACTTACCTGGTGGATGATAGGGAGCTTGCACAGTGGGTATAAAGCATTTCCTCAGGGCGATACTTATAACAGCCAATTTTACATGTTAAGCTTTGTAGCCCTCACCATTGCCATTACCTCAGGTCTTTATGTTTGGTTCCGCAAAAAGATAAGTATACAAAACTTAACACTTGGCGCATTGCTTTGGTGGCTGATATTTATGGTGCTGACTAGCGTGTATTTGCCCGGTGCTAGTTATCTATTTACATGGCCGCTACTGTTTAGTCTTGTAGGATTGGGGTTTATATTTGCTGACAATCGGGATTGTGCCAAGGTCAAACGCTTGGTAGTCCTAACTGCTTGCGCCATTCCAGGCATCATCCTGCTTGCTCCCACAATTTACTTGGTATTCGTCGCACTTACCCTAGAATTGTCTTTTGTGGTAATGGTTCTGGTCGTGCTACTACTTGGATTGCTAATTCCCCACCTTTGCCTGATGGCAATTCCAAACAAATGGTTGTTGCCCACCGCTTCAATACTGGTAAGTTTAAGTTTTATTGTCCTCGGTAGCTTAACAGCAGGTTTTGACGCTAGCCATCCCAAACCAAACAGTATCTTTTATGGTTTGAATGCCGACACAAGGAAAGCAATCTGGGCGAGTGCTGATAAACAACCAGACGAGTGGACATCCCAGTTCCTTTCTAAGGATACAGAACAAACTAAATTAGCTGAATATTTTCCTACAGTCTCAAGGAAATTTCTCAAAAGTCAGGCTCCTGTAGTACAACTGACTACACCCCTAATCGAGCCACTCAGTAACGACGTGCGTGATGGCACCAGAACTGTACGTATGCGTATTACCTCGCCTCGCCAAGCACGTATTATACGTATATACTTAGACTCAAATACAGAAGTTCTCGGGGCAGCACTGAATGGGAAGAAAATCGACAACTATACAAGTGATCGCACTGCCTCTGCAAAGGAGTGGGGTTTCAATTATTTTGCCCTTCCTAAAGAAGGTATAGAGCTAACTTTGGCAGTAAAGCCATCCCAACCCTTAAAGCTAAAAGCGGTGGATCAATCAGATGGGCTTCCAGAAATACCTGGCAAATCTTTCCCAGCAAGACCGAAGTATATGATGCCCACAGGATTTGCATCTGGAGTTAGTGATTCGACTCTAGTAAGCAAATCGTTTACTTTTTGAATTCAACTCTCAAGAAACACAGGGAACAGGGAACAGGGAAGAAGGGAAAGAGGTGTTTCTTTCATTCATAGCGGGTGGCGCACCGCCCGTGGTCGGCTCAGATCTTGCACCAGGGTCAAAAACCGGGTTTCTTGAGAATGACGACACTTGTAAACCTTAATTTGCCGTTCACAAGCCCGGTTTTTTAGGTTTTGTTGAGAATGGTGCAAGATGTCAGATTCAACTGAAAGTAACAAAATAGAGTTTAGATAGGAAAGTGGGTAATGGAAAATGGGGAAGAAACGATTCCCCAATTCCCAATCCCTAATCCAAAATCTAAAATCCATAAGTTAACATCCAAAATTGCCGTGAGTCAACCTGAAGAAGTGCGATCGCTCTTAGAATCCGTTGCCAACGGTAACGTTACTCCAGATGGAGCATTAGAAAAACTGAAACACTTAGCTTATGAACCTGTAGGCGATTTTGCCAAAGTTGACCATCATCGCGCCTTAAGAACAGGATTTCCAGAAGTCATTTGGGGACCGGGCAAAACTCCTGACCAAATTGCTCAAATTATGGAAGCTATGCGCCAGCGTAATTCAGTGGTGATGGCAACGCGCATAGAACCAGATGTTTTCGCCGTACTGGAAACAAAAGTTCAAGGTCTACATTACTACAACTCGGCGCGAATTTGTGCAATTACTCCCCCCACCATTGAACCACAGTATCCTGGCACAATTGGGATTCTTTCTGCTGGCACTGCTGATTTATCTGTCGCTGAGGAAGCTGCTGTCACCGCAGAACTTTCTGGTTTTCATGTGCAGCGTCTTTGGGATGTGGGAGTTGCAGGAATTCACCGTTTACTAAATAACCGCCATGTAATTGAATCAGCGTCAGTTTTGATTGTCGTAGCGGGGATGGAAGGCGCTTTACCCAGCGTAGTTGCGGGTTTGGCAGATTGTCCTGTTGTCGCTGTTCCTACTAGCATTGGTTACGGTGCAAGTTTTGGAGGTTTAGCGCCACTCTTGACAATGCTCAACTCTTGTGCTGCTGGTGTGGGTGTGGTGAATATTGATAATGGTTTTGGTGCTGCGGTGTTGGCTGGGCAAATTGTGCGTACAGCTTATAAATTAAGGAATTAGAGTTTTGTTCACATAATTCGAGAAAAACCAGAGGCGACATGGACAAAGCGGGGGTGCTTTTGCATCTAGAAAAGGTAACGGAACACCACGCCCAACTGCTGTACTCTCATTTGAGTAACCCAATATTATACGAATATCTAGAAGATGATATCCCGACTCTCTCGGTTCTCAAGCACAAATTCAAGTTCGCCGCACTAGAAAAATCGCCAGATAACGACACTATGATTTGGCTGAAGTGGGTTGTGATAGTTCCACAACAGCAGTACGTTGGAGTTGTCGAGATAGGTATTTTCGATGATGCATACGCAGAAATCGGCTTCATGACTTTCGTAGACTTCCAGAACCGGGGATACGCGCCTGTCTACTGTTCAAGAGCGATTGCTCTTGCTCGAAGCCGTTTTGACTTTCCCGCCCTGTACGCTAGTGTGAACGAGCAAAACCATGCCTCCCGTAAGGTGGTTGAGAAGCTTGGGTTTGAACTGTACAACGTCAATAAAAATGCGGAATTCGTCAAAGGAAAACTTTCCGATGAACTCATTTACCGTTTAACCTTCTCATGAGTAGTTAATTAGACACTAAATGATTGAGACTTCACTTGAAGCGCTTTTGTGCTGAAGGTTGATGTATCAGTTAGTTTACCAATTTTGCCAAATATAAATTATGCATTATCAATTATGAATGCTAAAAAGTTTCATAGTTCATAATTTATTGCTCATAACTTTCCCATACCCATGACAAAACAACAAACTTGGAGTCAACGGTTTGAATCGGCACTACATCCTGCGATCGCTCTGTTTAATGCAAGTATTAATTTTGACATTCAATTAATTGAGTATGACCTCACTGGCTCTCAAGCTCATGCCCAAATGCTAGCTCACACTGGTATCATTTCCCCAGAAGAAGGAGAGCAACTCGTTGCAGGTTTAGAGCAAATTCGCCAGGAATATCGCCAAGACAAATTTCACCCAGGTATCGAAGCGGAAGACGTACACTTTGCTGTTGAACGGCGTCTTGTGGAAATTGTTGGCGACTTGGGTAAGAAGTTACACACTGCCCGCTCCCGAAATGACCAAGTAGGTACTGATACTAGACTTTACCTCCGCGACCAAATTCAACAAATTCGCGAGCAATTACGAGAATTTCAACAAGTCTTACTAGATATCGCCGAAAAAAACGTTGAAACGCTGATTCCTGGTTATACTCACCTACAACGTGCCCAACCTTTGAGTTTAGCTCACCACTTGCTGGCATACTTTCATATGGCGCAACGTGACTGGGAACGTTTAGGAGATGTTTCTCGCCGAGTTAATATCTCACCATTGGGGTGCGGTGCTTTGGCTGGAACAACTTTCCCTATAGATCGCCACTACACAGCAAAACTGTTGGATTTTGAGGGAGTTTATGCAAATAGTCTTGATGGAGTGAGCGATCGCGATTTTGCGATCGAATTTCTCTGTGCTGCTAGTCTGATTATGGTTCACCTGAGTCGTCTGTCAGAAGAAGTCATCCTTTGGGCATCAGAGGAATTTAGCTTTGTGACTCTTAAAGATAGCTGCGCGACAGGTTCTAGCATTATGCCCCAAAAAAAGAACCCCGACGTACCGGAATTGGTGCGCGGGAAAACTGGACGTGTATTTGGTCATCTGCAGGCAATGTTGGTGATGATGAAGGGGCTACCCTTGGCTTACAACAAAGACCTACAAGAGGACAAAGAAGGTTTATTTGACAGTGTCGTCACAGTCAAAGCTTGTTTAGAAGCAATGACAATTTTACTCCAAGAAGGGTTAGAATTCCGTACTCAGCGCTTGGCAGAAGCAGTTGCAGAAGACTTTTCTAATGCTACCGATGTAGCAGACTATCTTGCCGCACGGGGTGTTCCTTTCCGAGAAGCATACAATCTTGTGGGAAAAGTCGTAAAAACTAGTATTGCTGCCGGAAAACTCCTCAAAGATTTGACCTTGGAGGAGTGGCAACAACTTCATCCAGCGTTTGCAGAAGACATTTACCAGGCAATTTTACCCCAGCAAGTGGTTGCAGCTCGTAATAGCTACGGTGGCACAGGGTTTGCACAAGTCAAAGGCGCACTCCTTAGCGCCCGCGCCCAAATGACTGCTAAATAACCTACAAAGGCGTACATTATGTACGCCCTCACACCTTAAAAAGCGATCAGGCAAAATAAATTCTCACAGAGAACTTACTCAGCAGCAGCTATTGATGCTGCGCCCTCATCCTCTTCATTCTTCGGCGGTCTTTGTTGGAACCTTCTTTGGAAACGTCCCGTTGTAGTCCGTTTACGAAACTTTCGGGCATACGCCTGGTTCCGTAGCGCCTTTTCTTTCTTGGGATTGCGGCGCTTGGCCATGTTCACCTCATTAATAAACAACAAAAAAGCTACTTCTAGGCTGATTGTAGGCAATAACAGGTATTGGTATTACTTATATAAATTTAGCCTAGTTTTGCAACAAAATAATTTCAGACGGTAGGCAATTATAGCATATTTTAAGCTTATATATCAACATTTTTGTAGAATTATATAGCAATCCTAAATCATTTATAAACAATTCTGTTCCGCTACATTTTTCCTAGACAAAAACGGACAACCTTAGCATTTTGAGGCGGTTGATCTGTTCTATTGTTGAAAATATCGTCAATAACCGCCTCAAAATGCTCCAAGTTCGTCGTTTTTAGTGAGGATTTTGTAGAAGGTTGTCCGTTTTTGTCCGGGTTCATCCCAACCCTGTTCCCTGTTACTTGCCCTGATGAGACAATTTACAATCTCATTTAGGACTGCTATAGCTATAATATTTTTGCTAAAAGTTGAAAATTTGCTTGAGTCATAAGTGTATGTGTTCAGACAAACACGACTTTGAGTTTGAGCAAATGCTAGAATCTACATTGATTCTACGTAAATCGTTAGAACAAAATCCCAAATCACAAACATTGTTGTATCATCTGCAACTCAACATTTCCGTTGAAAAATGTGAATGGGGAAAACTCTACACTACAAGCCAAAGATTTTAAAATTGAACATTCTTGCTTTTTTTGCAGTGGCTGTTCAGTCCACACGTAACTTATGGCGCATTGGGCAAACCGTACTGGGCATTATCTTTCGTCATCCCATTACTGGTACGAGCATCATCCCGATTTTACCTGATGGTCGAATTGTGCTGATCCGGCGGCGCGACAACGGTCTATGGGCATTACCTGGAGGTATAGTGGACTGGGGAGAAGATGTACCCAATGCTATCCGACGAGAGTTGATGGAAGAAACAGGACTAGAACTGCTATCAATTCGACGTTTAGTTGGTGTCTACTCCGCACCAGATCGTGATCCTAGAATTCATTCAATTTGTATTGTAGCTGAAGCAATAGTCCAAGGAAAAATGGAAATTCAAGATACTTTGGAAGTCATGGAAATTCAGGCTTTTCCACTGGATTCGTTACCTCCGGGACAGATGTCTCATGATCATAGTCGCCAGTTGCAAGACTATTTAGATGGCTTGACAACATTAGCGTAATCAAAAGTAGCTCAACTTAATTAAGGACAAAATATCATTACTTAAGCGCAAAGCCCACGAATCCAGTATTAGCCCAAGTGCAAAACGCACACCCGAGGCGTCCTTGAAGCGTGTCCCTTTGGGACTTACAAAGCAGCGTTCTTTGAATACAACAAGTGCATCTGCAAGTGGAGATACAAACCAGTGAGTAAGGGAAAGCACACGGAACATAATGTAGCTAAGTAATCGCAAACATTCTATTTTACGTTTTTATCTTTCTACCAATAAACAAAAGGATACATGCAGATGTATTTATTCATACACAAAAAACAAATGCACAAGCTAATCATTCAAGCCCCCCGATTTATGAGTCAATGGCATCTTGGCGGGAACCCCAAGAGGAGCATCTGGTGTCCTGGTTGTGCAACAATAGCGCAAATTTTGAATCAGTGAATGCCTAAATTAAGCAAAGGGGTTGACACAAACACCTCGCTTACTTCCTCCACTTTTAAGAGTATTTTTTGAGACTAATAATAGCTAAGTAGGAAAATCTTAGCGAAACCCGATCTACATTGGTTCGCTGTTTTTTGCTTTAACCGAACCGTATTGAGCTATAGTTAAGAATTAGTAGTTGGCTAAAAATAAAATGATTTTATAGTAACAATCTAGTACAGCTTTGACAAATCAAAATCACCGAAGTTGTGATCGGCGGAAGCCGGCGCTCAGACTTCTCTCAAAATTCAGAAATATGGCTGATATGGCAAGCTTTTAGCTAAATTTGAATTTTCAGTTTATTTCTGTAGTTTTCTATTAGCAATAACTCTTAACCTCAAAATAAAAATATATTTAATATAACGCTTACATTAAATTCTTAAATATGCATTCTATATTCCGTAACTCCCGGATAAAGACTTCTCAAGGAATGCTTTTCTGGCGTGAGATTGGAGAAGGAACTCCAATTATTTTCTTACATGGTACTTGGAAAGATAGCAGCCAGTGGATATCCGTTATGGAGATGCTAGCACAAGATTTCCATTGCTTTGCACCAGATTTGTTGGGATTTGGCGAGTCAGATTTTCCGAATGTTCATTATTCAATTGATTTGCAAGTGGAGTGTTTAGCACAATTGCTACAGGCTCTAAAGCGTGCTTTAAAGCAAGAAAGGGTATATTTAGTTGGAGATTCCCTTGGAAGTTGGATTGCAGCTAGTTATGCTTTGAAGTATCCAGAACAAATTAATGGTTTGGTGTTACTAGCCCCAGAGGGTGTAGAAATACAAGGGCAAAAAAAGCGTTGGGAGAAAATGCAGCGGATAGCAAACCGTCCACCACTTGTGTTTCAATTGTTGCGACTATTTCGTCCGCTCATGAAAATCTTTGGTTTGGATCAAAACATTAAACAAGATTGGCAGTTTCATCAGGTGATGCAGCAATACCCCACAGCTTGTGAGCTTATCTTCCAACGCCAGCATTTAGAAATTCAAGCAGAATTGCTACACGATGAATTATCTTTTATAACAGTCCCGGTTTTAATTTTACAAGGTGAAAAAGACAACCAAGAAGCTATAGCCATGAGTCAGTTGTACGCTCAATATATGCCTCATGCAAAGTTGAAAATAGTCGCTAGCACAGAGGAGAATTTGCCAGAGTCTTGTAGCTCAGCTGTGGGTGGGGATATTCGTAACTTTATTAATAGTAAAAATAATGCTGAAATTTACTACTCATAATTCTTAAGTGTTTTTTGCATTCCCCAAAAAATCAAATTCGCTTCAACATTCAAACTATCTACAATCTCAGGAAACTGCGATGCTCCTTTAGGAGCCTTCATGGGCGATCGCATATAATTTACCAGCAAAGTGCGATCGCCCCCAGTCATCACAACATTCCCTTGCGGAAAATCCCGCCACCAAGCCTCTATAAAATCTTTGATTCCAGCAACTAGAGTGTAAATAACCCCGCTTTGTATTGCTTCTTTTGTATTTAGAGCATATCTGTGAGGAAGTTGCTGGGGTAACTCTACTGTTGGTAATTGTCCTGTTTTTCCAGCAAGAGTAGCAAGCTGCAAGCCCAATCCTGGAAGAATTGCGCCTCCAACCAAATGTTGGTTAGCATCCGCACCAGTGAAGGTTAGTGCTGTCCCCGCATCAATCACCAGTATAGGAAAACCCCAATTCTGCCCAGCACCCAATAAAGCTAACGCACGATCAATTCCGAGTGTGGGATAAATTCCCTTTATAGGAACTTGGTCTAAAGTAAGGATGCGAACATTAGGATAACTTTGCCATAGTGCGGTTTGACTAGGAACAACCGACGCTAGGATTATAGGAGGAGGAGAGGACACAGATGAGCAGAGTGTTTTTAGAGAATCTTCTATGTTTCCGTGTCTTGCTTTCCCAGTTGCTTCATCGTTTGGGAAAATCTCTAGTAATAAATCCTTCAACGTTTGAGATTGAGACAGTCGCTGAATAACATCTGCTGGTAGATAGTCTGTGTCCCAAGCATAAATAAGCGTATCGCCTGTAAAGTACGCCCAATGCAGTCGGGAATTTCCAATCATCAAAGCTAGCCACAAAGAGCTATTAGCCAGTGACATCCTCGTTTGCTAAGACAACGTTTGGGCTTGTAAGCAACAACATACTAACACTATTTGATACTTTTATTTTTTTTAACCTGAGGATAAAAATTTTAAACAAAATTTACAAAATAAACATGTCACAATAGGGACAGAGTAATAAATACTCAATTGCTAAGGAGACTAGTTATGGTAGCGCTCACCGAAAAAACCAAAAAAAAGCTAACCATCGAGACTGTAGAGATTGCCTCCGAGACGACGGCAATTCGGTCTTTGGATTGGGATCGCGATCGCTTTGATATCGAGTTCGGTCTACAAAACGGTACTACCTACAATTCATTTCTGATACGCGCTGAAAAAATAGCGCTGGTTGACACCTCCCACGAAAAGTTTCGTCAGCTGTATTTAGATACCCTTAAAGATCTTGTTGATCCAGCAGATATTCAATATCTTATTATCAGCCACACTGAGCCAGACCACAGCGGTTTAGTGAAAGATGTTTTGCAACTTGCGCCGGATGTAACGGTTGTTGGTTCTAAAGTTGCTATCCAATTTTTGGAGAATATGGTGCATCGTCCGTTTCAGCGGAAAATTGTCAAGAATGGCGATCGCCTGGATCTAGGCAACGGACACGAACTAGAATTTGTCATCGCACCAAATTTACACTGGCCCGACACCATCTTTAGCTTTGACCACAAAACCCAAACTTTGTTCACCTGTGATGCGTTTGGGATGCACTATTGCTCAGATAGCACGTTTGACGAAGACTTAAAAGCTATAGAAGCAGACTATCAATATTACTATGAATGTCTGATGGCTCCCAATGCCCGTTCAGTTATCTCTGCTCTCAAGCGGATGGATGAACTGGAAAAAATCAGCATGATTGCTACAGGTCACGGACCATTATTACAACATAACGTTGACGAACTCACTGGGCGTTATCGCACTTGGAGCAAAACACAAGCGAAGGCAGAAACTACCATAGGAGTCTTTTACGTTTCAGATTACGGCTATGGAACTCGCCTAGCTCAAGCAATTGCCACGGGTATCACCAAAACTGGCGTCGCTACAGAAATGGTAGACTTACGTGCAGGCATTGACTTACAAGAATTACGGGAACTTGTAGGTCGTTGTGATGGTATTGTTGTTGGAATGCCTCCAGCTTCTGGTGCAGCAAATATCCAAGCTGCCATCAGCACTATTTTAGGCTCAGTTCATGAAAAACAAGGAGTGGGCATTTTTGAATCAGGCGGTGGTGATGACGAACCAATTGACCCGTTGCTGAGTAAATTCCGGAATTTGGGCTTAATAGCAGCGTTTCCAGGAATTCGGATCAAACAAACACCCACAGAAAACACTTACAAGCAGTGTGAAGAATCCGGAACAGACATAGCACAGTGGGTGACACGCGATCGCTCGGTCAAGCAGATGAAATCCTTAGGTGCTGACGTTGACAAAGCGCTAGGTAGAATCAGTGGTGGGTTGTATATTATCACCGCTAAAAAAGGTGATGTATCCAGTGCCATGTTAGCCTCTTGGGTTTCTCAAGCCAGCTTCAAACCTATAGGAATATCCATAGCTGTCGCCAAAGATAGGGCAATTGAATCACTCATGCAAGTGGGTGATAAATTTGTTCTAAATGTCTTGGAAGAAGGTAAATATCAAAAATTGATGAAACACTTCCTCAAACGTTTTGCCCCAGGTGCTGATCGTTTTGAAGGAGTGAAAACCCAGCCAGCCGAAAACGGTGCACCCATCCTTGGAGACGCCCTAGCATATATGGAGTGCGAAGTTATAAGTCGGATGGATGGCGGCGATCACTGGCTTGTGTACAGCACCGTATACGCAGGACGAGTGAGTAAGCCAGAAGCGCTAACAGCAGCCCACCACCGTAAAGTCGGAAATCATTATTAACAACACCAGTCTGCTCTACTGATAACTGATAACTGCTTATGACTCTTTTCTGTTTAGTTCACGGTGCTTCCCTGGGCGCTTGGTGTTGGGAGCTACTCACCCAAGAGATAGAAGCGCGTGGTCATCAGACGGTAGCAGTGGATCTCCCAATTGAAGACCCCACAGCTGGTGTTGTTCAATATGCCGAAGTTGTGAACAAGGTGCTGCAAGGATTTGAAGACGATGTGGTGCTGGTTGGTCACTCTATGGCATGCTTAACTATTCCTCTGGTTGCCAGCCAGCGTCCAGTGCGTCAGCTTGTTTTCATTGCTGGGCTGATTCCACATATCGGTTTAAGTCTGTTCGACCAATTTTATGACGAATTAGATCCTAATTTCCTCCAAGCAATAGGCTATAACCTGCCAGAAGCTGATAAGTTCGAGCAGTTCAGCGATGAGCCAAATATGTTCAATCCGGCAGCACTGAGGATAACCTCTTTACAAGACGAGGCTGTCGCCAGAGAATTTATCTTTAACGACTGTACCTCAGATGTGGCGCATTGGGCGTTTCCGAAGTTGCGCAATCAGCAGTTTTTATATATGAGTGAGGTTAGTCCTCTACAAGCTTGGCCAGATGTAAAGTGTACGTATATCGTCTGTGGTGAAGATCGTTGCCTCTCTCCCGCATGGTGTCGATACGCTGCACGCAAACGTCTTGGAGTTGATGCAATTGAGTTACCTCGAAGCGGGCATAGCCCAATGTTATCTCATCCTGTTCAGCTCGCCGATATGCTAGCTAAAGTCGCCTCTACATAAAACACACAGTTCAATATTAAACCTTATTAAATATGATCTATGCCAGAAACTAAACCTCGTGACGTTCAAGTTTACCCCATCGCAACAGACACAACTGTGCTTCGTTCCCGCAGTTGGACACGCCTAAGATTTGAGATAGAATACGCTTTGGCAAAAGGGACAACAGCAAATACTTATCTGATCAAAGGAGATAAAATCGCTCTAGTTGACCCTCCAGGAGAAACATTTACAGAAATTTTCCTCAAATCGTTACAGCAACGCTTTGATGTCAAAGAAATTGATTACGTCATTCTTGGTCACGTCAACCCTAACCGCGCCGCAACTCTCAAAGCTTTGCTGGAACTTGCACCGCAAATCACCTTTGTGTGTTCCAACCCAGGAGCAAAAAGTTTGCGTGCTGCACTGGAAAACCCAGAATTACCAGTGATGGTGATGCGCGGGGAAGAAACTTTAGATTTGGGCAAAGGTCATGATCTAGAGTTTATCCCCACTCCCAATCCTCGATACCCAGATCTACTTTGTACCTACGATCCCCAAACAGAAATTCTCTACACAGATAAACTTTTTGCAGCACATATTTGTGGCGACCAAGTTTTTGATGAAGGTTGGGAAATCTTTAACGAAGATAGACGCTATTATTTTGATTGCATCATCGCTCCCCATGCTCGTCAAGTCGAAACAGCACTGGATAAACTTAGCGACTTATCCGTGAGGATGTATGCGACTGGACATGGACCTCTGGTACGCTACAGCTTAATCGAACTAACAGAGTTTTATCGCCAATGGTGTCAGGAGCAAGCATCGCAAGAGACATCTGTGGCGTTGATTTATGCTTCTGCGTATGGAAGTACGGCGACTCTTGCCCAAGCGATCGCTCGTGGGATGACAAAAGCGGGCGTTGCTGTAGAATCAATTAACTGCGAATTTGCTGAACCAGAAGAAATCAGGGCTGCTGTGGAAAAAGCGTCTGGCTTTGTGATTGGTTCTCCTACACTTGGAGGTCATGCACCGACTCCCGTGCAAGTCGCTTTGGGTATTGTGCTTTCCACTGCGACTAACAACAAACTTGCTGGTGTCTTTGGTTCTTTTGGCTGGAGTGGCGAAGCAGTCGATATTATTGAGGGTAAACTGAAGGATGCTGGCTATCGATTTGGTTTTGATACTATCAGGGTGAAGTTTAAACCTGATGATGCCACCCTGCAAATGTGTGAAGAAGCAGGAACCGACTTTGCTCAAGCACTCAAGAAAGCTAAAAAAGTGCGCACTCCAAGCCAAAGCGCCACAACTACAGAACAAGCAGTCGGGCGCGTTGTTGGTTCACTGTGTATCCTCACAGCAAAACAAGGCGATATCTCCAGTGCAATGTTAGCCTCTTGGGTATCGCAAGCAAGCTTTAATCCTCCTGGTTTAACAATTGCTGTCGCAAAAGACAGAGCAGTGGAATCACTGACGCATTCTGGTAGTAAATTTGCCTTAAATGTCTTGAAAGAAGGAAATCACATCGGCTTAATGAAGCACTTCCTCAAACCTTTTGGTCCAGGACAAAACCGATTCGACGGCGTCGCAAGTAAAGAAGGTGAAAATGGTTCTCCTGTTCTGAATGATGCCTTAGCTTATTTAGAGTGCTCCGTAAAAAACCGGATGGAAGTAGGTGACCATTGGCTTGTTTATGCAACCGTGGATAATGGCAAAGTACTAGACGCTAAGGGAATTACTGCTGTGCATCATCGTAAGTCGGGTAATCATTATTAAGGTGAGTCTGAGAGAAGTCTGAGCGCCGGCTTCCGGCGATCAGAACTATGCCCTTCAGGCACGCTGCGCGTTCGCCCTTGGCGTGCGCTTGCGCTTACGGTGATTTTGAATGATAAGCAATGTAGAGACGTAGCACGCTACGTCTCTACATTTTACAAAAAGTCATTATATAAATAACAATTTAATGATTAAATATTAAACTAATATCACAGTTTGAAGCTTGCTCTTGTCAACTTTCAGGAAGCTAGCTGATTCGTTGAGGGGAAATTAGCCAAGATATGAGTAGACAATTTAACCGACGTAGGTTTTTGATTTACAGTTCTGCAAGTATTGGTAGCAGCATCCTTCTGAAGGCTTGCGCTAATAACACCCCAACCGCTACGAACAGTCCAGCCACCTCTAGCAATGCTTCTCCTGTAGCTGCGGCTAATAGTGAAACCATCAAGGTAGGTGTTCTGCACTCCCTTAGTGGCACAATGGCTATTAGTGAAAAAAGTGTCGTCGATGCTGAGAAATTAGCCATCAAAGAAATTAATGCCAATGGTGGGGTGTTAGGAAAACAAATTGAAGCCATTATTGAAGATGGTGCTTCTAACTGGGATACTTTTAGAGAAAAAGCCACCAAGTTGATTGATCAAGATAAAGTCGCTGTAGTTTTTGGTTGTTGGACTTCAGCTAGCCGCAAAAATGTTAAACCAGTCTTTGAAAGTAAAGACCATATGCTGTGGTATCCGGTGCAGTATGAAGGTCAAGAGTGTTCTAAAAACATTTTTTACACAGGTGCAGCGCCAAATCAACAAATTGAACCTTCTGTTGATTGGTTGTTAAAAAATAAAGGCAAAGAATTCTTTTTAGTAGGCTCAGACTACGTTTTTCCTCGTACTGCTAACAATATTATCAAAGCCCAATTAGAAGCTCTAAGCCGAAAAACAGTTGGTGAAGATTACTTACCCTTGGGTAATACAGAAGTTACACCAATCATCACAAAAATTAAGCAAGCTTTGCCCAACGGTGGAGTCATTTATAACACCTTAAATGGTGATAGCAATGTAGCTTTCTTTAAACAGTTAAAAGGTGCTGGATTAACACCAGACAAATACCCTTCTATGTCTGTAAGTATTGCCGAAGAAGAAGTTAAGGCAATTGGTGTTGAGTATCTCAAAGGTCACTACGCTGCTTGGAATTACTTCCAAACAGTAGACACTCCTGCTAATAAGAAATTTGTCGCGGCATTTAAACAAGAATATGGTGCAGACCGGGTAACAAATGACCCTATGGAAGCCGCATATATCGCCGTTTATTTGTGGAAGCAAGCAGTAGAAAAAGCGGGTAGTCCTGATTTAGCTAAAGTCCGTGCTGCGGCTTATGGTCAAACCATAGATGCACCTGAAGGAAAAGTGACAGTAAATGCTAATCATCACATATCCAAAGTTGTGCGGATTGGTCAAGTTAGAGATGATGGTTTGTTTAATATTATCTATACTACACCTGCACCAGTTGAGCCAGTTCCTTGGAATCAATTTGTGAAAGAGACTAAGGGATTTGCTTGTGATTGGTCAGATCCAGCTAAGGGCGGTAAGTACAAAAAAGTCTAATTAGTCATTAGTCATTAGTTAATATAGCAATCCTAAATCATTTGTAAAATTCTCTCTTCCCTCTTTTCTTGGCGTTCTTGGCGACGCCAGTCGCCTACGGAGGGAAACCCTCCTGCACCGCTGGCTCGTCTTGGCGGTTCGATATTTTGACAACTCAAATAGGATTGCTATAGTTAGGATTTTAACTCTTCAGTTTTGACTCATTACTAGAAAACAAGCTTATAGCTGCTGGAGAAAAATAAGTGTTAACAGGTTTCTTAGATGCTGTATTTAATGGTATTAGCATCGGTTCTGTGTTATTAATTGCCGCCTTGGGATTAGCCATTATATTTGGCTTGATGGGTGTCATTAATATGGCCCATGGTGAATTGATGATGTTTGGGGCTTATACAACATTTGTTGTGCAGAATGGCTGTAAACAATTAGGCGGTTTTTGGTTTGAAATTTATATATTTTTGGCGTTAATTATCGCTTTCATTTTCACAGCATTTATCGGATTAATTCTTGAAAGAGGTGTGATTCGTTACCTCTATGGACGACCCCTAGAGACTCTGCTAGCAACTTGGGGAGTAAGTTTAATTTTTCAGCAGTTTGTCCGTAGTGCGAATTTGGTCTTAGTAATTGGCTTAGTCTTGTTTTCTCTATTGTTTTTTGGTGGGTTATGGTTTTTAAATTCCCGCACAAATTTAGAGAGAATTCGTAACTGGGTTGTGTGGGTAGTACTATTGCTATCGCTGGGGATAACAACAGCAACTTGTAATTTATTAAGTCAAACTTATCAGCTAGCAGTAACTAAACCTTGGTTTGGCGCACAAAATGTAGATGTAACAGCACCTAGTTGGTTACAAACTGGCATATCTTTAGGTGGTGTACAATTACCATTTGCCAGATTATTTATTATTGCTTTGACAATAATTTGTGTAGTAGGAATTTATCTATTCTTACAACGTTCTAGCTGGGGATTAAGAATTCGGGCTGTGACACAAAAGCGGAGTATGAGTGCTTGTTTAGGTATCCCAACTCAAAAAGTTGATGCGATCACTTTTGCTTTGGGTTCTGGTTTAGCTGGAGTGGCTGGTTGCGCGATTAGTTTGCTCGGTTCTGTAGGCCCAAATACTGGACAAAATTATATTATCGACACTTTTATGGTTGTGGTTGTTGGCGGTGTGGGTAATTTAGCAGGTACTATTGTAGCTGCCTTGGGAATTGGCACAGCTAACTTTTTAATTGGTTCTGGGACTCTAGCTTTGTTGTTAACTCCTGTTAAGCCTCTGGCGGATTTATTGACGTTTTTTGCTACCACAAGTATGGCCAAGGTGATGGTATTTATGCTAATTATTTTATTTTTACAGTGGAAGCCTGCGGGGATTTTTCCACAAAAAGGTCGTAGTGTTGATGTTTAATCTCACACATAGACGTGAAGGACATAGAGGATGAAGAAGGGAGGAAGGTTAATATTAATTGAAGTTGGGGTGGTGATGGTGATTGCACTCATCCTCATCTTAATTATGCCAGTGGTGCTATCAGAATTTCGCTTGAATTTGTTGGGGCGATTTTTGTCACTGGCGATTGTGGCTTTAGCTATTGATTTGATTTGGGGTTATACTGGCTTACTAAGTTTGGGACATGGTATTTTCTTTGGTTTGGGTGGATATGCGATCGCGATGTACCTGAAACTGCAAGTCCCTGTTGGTGAGTTACCTGATTTTATGGGGCTGTATGGTATCACCGAACTTCCCTGGTTTTGGCGACCTTTTTATTCTTTCCCGATAGCAATAGCGGCTGTAGTGATACTTCCAGGTTTGCTGGCAGGATTATTGGGATATTTAGTATTCCGCAATCGCATTAAGGGAGTTTATTTTTCGATTTTGACCCAAGCCGCAACTATTGTATTTTTCAATTTTTTTAACGGTCAACAACAATTTTTCAACGGTACTAATGGGCTGATAGATTTTACAACTTTGTTTGGTGCAACCGTCAGTGATCCTAAAACAAAATTTGTTTTCTATACTCTCACAGTATTGTTTCTCGCTGCTACCTACGGGGTTTGTCGCTGGCTGACAAGTGGACGTTTTGGACGACTTTTGATAGCTATTCGGGATGACGAAAATCGGGTAAGATTTTCTGGTTATGACCCCACAGATTTTAAAACATTAGTGTTTACAATATCGGGTGCGATCGCAGGCGTAGCAGGAGCATTTTACACCCTACAAAGTGGTTCTGTATCACCCAGAGCAATGGATATTGCTTTTTCTATTGAAATGGTAATTTGGGTAGCCGTGGGGGGACGTGCGACATTAATCGGGGGAATTGTGGGAACTTTGTTAGTCAATTATGCCCGTGCTTTTTTGAGTGAACAATTTCCCGAAATCTGGCTATTTTTCCAAGGCGCACTATTTTTAATTGTCGTGACAGTCCTTCCTGACGGCTTAGTAGGATGGTTGCGTAGTCAAAACATTCCTCTTTTCAAACGCCCTCAACAAATTTCTACATATCCCAGCTTGGAAGAAGACACAGAAGTGCAACATGAACGCCAAAATCTTGGAAACTGAAAACGTCACTGTTAGTTTTGATGGTTTTAAAGCACTCAACCAACTAAATTTTAGTATGGAAGTGGGTGAATTGCGAGTAGTAATTGGACCTAATGGTGCTGGTAAGACCACATTTCTTGATGTGATTACAGGTAAAGTGCAACCCACTATAGGACGAGTACTATTCAAAGGAAAAAACCTACGTTCTCTGCCTGAACATCAAATTGCACGGCGGGGAATTGGGCGCAAATTCCAAACACCTAGAGTTTATCTCAACCTAACACCACGGGAAAATTTAGAAATTACCAGCAACCGCAATAAAAATGTTTTTTTTACATTGTTTGGGCGTTCTCATACTACTGAAAAAAATACTATAAAAGGTTTATTAGAAACCATTGGCTTAACTTCTAAAGCAGACATCCCCGCAGCTTTATTATCCCACGGAGAAAAGCAACGTTTAGAAATTGGGATGTTAGTAGGACAATCTCCAGACTTATTACTTGTAGATGAACCAGTTGCAGGTTTAACCGATGAAGAAACCTATAACATCGGCGAACTAATTTTAACATTAGCTCAGAATCATTCAATTTTAGTGATTGAACATGATATGGAATTTGTCCGTCAAATTGCCAACAAAGTCACAGTCCTACATGAAGGTTCGGTACTGTGCGAAGGCAATTTTAGAGAAGTCCAAAATGACCCCCGTGTTGTTGAAGTATATCTAGGACAACAGCAGGAATAGATGGGAAGACAAGACGAAAACCAATGCTAAACATCTCTAACATTAACGTTTACTACGGTGAAAGCCATATTCTCCGCAACGTAGATTTGAATGTACCAAATGGGCAAATGGTATGCCTAATTGGACGCAATGGCGTAGGTAAAACAACCTTACTCAAAACAATTATGGGTTTACTCAAACCCCGGAGTGGCACAATTAACTTAGCCGGTAATTTAATCAACTCCAAATCTCCAGATCAAAGGGCGAAGATGGGAATTGGTTATGTTCCCCAAGGACGAGAGATTATTCCCCGTTTGACAGTCAAAGAAAATTTGCTGCTGGGGTTAGAAGCTAGGCAGAGACAGGTTAAAAAAGCCGAAATTCCTGAAGAAATTTTTAGCTTATTTCCTGTGTTAAAAATCATGTTGTCGCGGATGGGTGGTGATTTAAGTGGTGGACAGCAACAACAACTGGCGATCGCTCGTGCTTTAATGGGACAACCTCAATTACTTGTATTAGATGAACCCACCGAAGGGATTCAACCCTCAATTATCCTCGAAATTGAAGCGGCAGTTCGTCGCATCGTTGAAACCACAGGTATTTCTGTTTTACTGGTAGAACAACACTTACACTTTGTCCGTCAGGCCGATTACTATTACGCTATGCAAAAAGGTGCTATTGTTGCCTCTGGTTCAACTGATGAACTTAGTCAAGATGTGATTCAAAGGTTTTTGGCGGTTTAATTTTTAGGATTTTCATTTAGGTTGGCTTATTAATCCTCAAGATCAGCAGGTAGAGATTTAGCGATCTCGGTTAGCTGTAGAAGTCGTTCAAACCCCAGCGCTTCTTTATGGGGAAGAAGTTTTGCCAGGGTTTGAGTTATAAATAACATGAGAAATTCTTTCTAACTCTCTACTCTCTTCTCCAAATATTGACCAATCATCACCTGTTCCCCAGCACGAGACATGATAGATTGGCGTGTGCGGTATTTGCTGCCAATTAGCTTTAACTCTTCGTCAAACACTGAATTGTTGTATTCAGTTAGCAAACACAAGGCGATATATCCAGTGCAATGTTAGCCTCTTGGGTATCTCAAGCAAGCTTTAATCCTCCTGGTTTAACAATTGCTGTGGCAAAAGAGAAGGCAGTGTAATCACTGGTATACTTTAGTAGTAAATTTTTATTAAGTGTCTTGAAAGAAGGAAATCACATCGGCTTAATGAAGCACTTCCTCAAACCTTTTAGTCCAGGACAAAACCGATTCGACGGCGTCGCAAGTAAAGAAGGTGAAAATGGTTCTCCTGTTCTGAATGATGCCTTAGCTTATTTAGAGTGCTCCGTAAAAAACCGGATGGAAGTAGGTGACCATTGGCTTGTTTATGCAACCGTGGATAATGGGAAAGTACTAGACGCTAAGGGAATTACTGCTGTGCATCATCGTAAGTCGGGGAATCATTATTAATTTGGAGTTTGAAATTTTGAATTGTAAGCAATGTAGAGACGTAACATGCTACGTCTCTACATTTCGCCAAAAGTAACTGACCACAATATCTTCAACAACGTTAAAATCAGAATGCGTTTTCATTCATTGAGTAATGAGTTCTCTTGCACAAATTAAAACAGCAATCGCACAACTGCCTGAAGTTGAAGCACGAAAGCTTTTAGAATGGTTCCAGGCATATCTGGATCAGGCTTGGGACAGACAAATCGAAGCAGATGTAAAATCTGGTCGCCTTAATAGTTTGCTGCAACGTGCTGAGGCAGATATTGCTGCAAATCGTGTCAAACCAATCGATGAAATCCTTAACAACTCCTGATTTTTGGCATTCCTATGCCGAACTTTCGTCAGAAATGAAAGACCAAGCAAGGAAAGCATATCGACTTTGGCGCGATAACCCGTTTTATCCATCGTTGCATTTCAAAAAAGTGGGAGATGGCTTGTGGTCTGCTCGAATTAGTGGTGGCTACCGTGCGCTAGCCCTGAAGAAGGGAGAAAATTATTACTGGATTTGGATTGGGTCGCATGATAACTATGAGAAGCTGATTGATTAAAACAGACAGTGTTCAATAAAAGCTAACAGGTTGTGTCGTGCACATTTCCCCACTGAGCGATGGCGCTTTTCTCCCGCTCCTCTGGAGCGATAACTTCGCTGCTGCCTAAGCGCAAAGCGCACGCATTCGCGTTCGGCAGATCACCAAGCTTGCAAGTATTTTGTGCAGGTCATCTTCTGTATTCCATAGGTCACGATGAGAATACCGTCACTGGAGTTAGTCGGGATGGTCACAACACCAACAACCAGCCTCACCTTAGACAAGCGAAATTTGTTCAGTCGGGGAAGTGTCAAGCCCAGAGCGTTTCTCCCTGTTTGTGGTAAACCCGACGGAAGAATTGCGGTTTATCAAATATTGCTATGCAGAAAATTGACACTGAAGACAAGGCAATGTTATATTTGTTCCGTTAACCCATATTTGTCTAATCAAGTTACAACGTAAGTTGTGCTTGTGACTGGCAAACAAATAGTTCGTTGAGTTGTTTATCGAGGCTTAGTGTGACGATGACTTAGTTTATTTCTCCCATGTTATTCAGAAATTCCGAATCATAGGATTCGTGTGTCTGAATGTACAAAAAAAGGGGGAAAAAATGCTAAATCGCAGCCAAGTCAACAACCAGGGGAAAAACGCAAGCTTTAAGAAAACTGAAAAGTCTTCTCAGACCTTATGCGCCTTCCATGCTACGGAAGAAACAACAGAATGGTGCGTGGAGTATACTGACAAATTTGGCGCGTGGTGGGATACTTTGAGCGAGGAGGAACAAATCGACGTTACAGCCGTAGTCGGTTTACTTGAGAAGATGGGACCGACACTTCGCGACCGCCATAGCTCTAAAATCAATGGTTCCAAGCTTTCTCGCCTACGCGAATTGCGTATTCAGCACGCAGGTCGTCCTTATCGCGTACTTTATGCTTTTGACCCCAACCGTACTGCCATTCTCCTTGTTGGTGGAGATAAGACTGGAGATAATCGGTGGTACGAGAAGAATATCCCTGTAGCAGAGGCGCAGTATGCAGTTCATCTGCGTACTTTGAAATAGGGAGGTGAACTGTAATGGCTAAATCTTTTAAAATACTTCGAGCGAAAATGTCACCAGAAGCTCGCAAAAGAGCCGAGCAGAAGACGCAGGAACTTCTACAAGAAATAGAAAAACTTGCTTTAGAAACAGCGATCGCTTCCGAGGACAATCAGGAATCTTCGGGTAGACCACCACCGTCAATCCCTGGGGAAGCATAATTGTGTTTTGAGATCCAGTTACTGAGCTTGGGGTAAGAAATTTTACTTTTTCCTTTAACCCTTACCCAAAGCCCCTATCCCTTGCAGTATTGAGGCATCTACGACTGCTGCACTGTTTTCCTGCCAGCACTCCATAATCGCATCTATTAAATCTTGTTTCGATAAGTCCTTGCCAGCCACTTTTTGTGATAATCCAAGGACTCTGGCAACTTTTCGTGCAGTTCGTAGGCTTAAATTTGTAATTGTTTCAAGGGTACTTCTTTCAGATTTTCAATGGTGTCAATGATGGCATCAACGCTAGCATTGACAGAGTGAGTCACGCGATCGCCGATTTCAATTTGCAAATGGGGCACAGCGATAGCCTGATGCTGCTTGGGTAAAATTGGAACGATGGGAAGCACTAACTGCTGAGCAGCGTAAAAAATTCCCGCCACTGATGCCTGACTTTGTGATTGAACTGCGATCTCAGAGCGATCGCCTCAAACCTCTGCAAGATAAAATGCAGGAGTATCTAGAAAATGGTTTACGTTTGGGTTGGCTTATCAATCCTCAAGATGAGCAAGTAGAGATTTACCGAACTGGGTTAGCCATAGAAGTCGTTCAAACCCCAGGGCTTCTTTCTGGGGAAGAAGTTTTGCCAGGGTTTGAGTTACAAATAACATGAGAAATTCTTTCTAACTCTCCACTCTCTTCTCCAAATATTGGCCAATCATCACCTGTTCCCCAGCACGAGACATGATAGATTGGCGTGTGCGGTATTTGCTGCCAATCAGCTTTAACTCTTCGTCAAACACTGAATTGTTGTATTCAGTTCGCAAACACAATGTTTTGGAGTTGGGGAAGTAATATTGGGCGCTGATAGGTTTGGTTGTGGCAAAACCGCGATCGCGATACAACACATTCCCCAAAGCACCAAATATCGTGGAACCCTGAGATTCCTTCCTTCCCGTCACAGAATTCTCACTTTCCCAAATCACTTGGCTACCACAAATCAAACTAACTGTATCAGGTAGGTCGTGCATCTGAGCCAACTTTTGCAGTTCATCGCATCCCTGCATCAAAAACCGAATGGTGATCATACTCACCATTTCCTTAGTTTCTCCATCTGGTAGTGTGTAGTAGCGCCGTTCCGAACGCCACTTACCAACTGATTCTTGAAAAAATTCTGCCAGTAGAGATTCGTCAGCAGTTTGTGTAAATTTAATCTGTGATGTCACCGTTATTGTTCCTCGTATTAAGTCAACTTACAATCGTTTCGAGATTAACTACACCATCTCTGTCTTAAATACTAATTTTCTTTACTTTTCTTAATTTTATCTTGCTCTTATGAAAATTGTTGATAGTTTTGCTACATTCAAAAACGCAAGAATTTGTGTTTTTTTGACCAAACTAAGGGTGTAGGGGTATAGGGGGAAGAGGAAACCCCCCTAGTTGTTGACAACTATCTTAAGCAAGAAGCTGAGAAAGAACAGTTTAGTTTTTTCACAAAAACATTTTGTGGTTATTGTTGGAACTTATAGACAAAAAGCTTCGTCTACATAAACAAGGCTTATTTTTGCAGACATGAGTGCTTGTGCTGCTTACTGTTTTTTGATAAATCCTTAGACTTCTCTATCGTATAGAGTGTGGGTTTTGCGCTTACTAAGATGCCCTTATCGCAAAGCGTTTCTCTTTGAAACACGAGTCACACTCCTTGCGTAAAACTTCTGTACATAAAGCTGTCTCACCACCTTTTGGCTGTTTTAATCTGTAAAGTTTTCCTTTGGGACCAGATGAAATAGCTAACCCTTGGACAGAGTTAAGGAATCTTAAAAAATAGTTATAATAACTTCAAGAAAATTTGCATTCATAACATAGAAAAAATAAGATGTCCGGCAAAACTGCAGGAAGTAAGAGGGTTACTTTTGTTTTTTAAGTAATTATTTTTACTTAGAGTATGAAATTTTAGAGAACAAAACGACCCGGCTAACCTAAAACTGGCTGAGAGGGGAGTGTACAGATGATTTTGGAAGGAAATCAGCAGCGCAAAACAGCACACAAATTAACACGCGGTAATAGAGAAAACACAGACAGTTTTTTGAGACAGCCAATATTAAAAAAAATGCAAATTAATACAACAAAAAAGATTTTTATTGCTTCTATCCTAGGCGTGGGACTACTAACCGGTGGTTGCGGTTCGTTTCCAAATGAATCAGCAGAAGCTGAATCACAAAGTCCTAGAGGTAGGCAAGAGGCAGACAGTGGAGTCCCTGTGGATGCATCCATTGCCCGTACTGGTATGTTGCGAGAAGAGCCAGAATATACAGGTACGACTACACCATTCCGTACAGTGTCATTGCGATCGCGAGTCGAAGGGCAGCTTTTAGCGTTGAATGTGGATGTAGGTGACGCTGTTAAGCAAGGGCAAATCATCGCACAGATAGATGACGCCTTACTGAGAACCGCTCAAAATCAAGCAGAAGCAGAACTAGCAGCACTCAAGTCAGAAGTCGCACGGACAAACGCTCAGATTAGTAACGCCCGTGCGCAAGTAGAAAGATTAAGAGCTGAACTTGTGCAAGCGCAGGCAGACTCACAAAGACAGCAGCAACTTTTGAAAGAGGGGGCGATCGCCCAACAAGTAGCCCAACAATCACGCACCGAAAGCCTCACTGCAGCCCAATCACTCCGCGCTGCACAAGAGACAGTCCGCACAGAACAGCAAGCCCTCGCAGCTGCACAAGGTCGAGTCGTCGCCCAACAAGCTGTCGTTGCGGAAGCAAAAGAACGCCGCTCTTATTCAAAGCTAACATCTCCAGTGACTGGAGTCGTCTTAGAAAAGATCACAGAACCGGGAAATCTCCTGCAAGCAGGAAACGAAGTCGTCAGGCTTGGTGATTTTAGCCGTGTCAAAGTCGTAGTTCAACTTTCAGAATTAGAACTGGGCAAAATCCGCTTAGGACAATCAGTTAAAGTGCGTTTAGATGCCTTTGCAAACCAAACGTACACTGGACAAGTGACACGTATTTCCCCAGCTGCTGACACGACAGCTCGTTTGATACCTGTTGAAGTCGTCATTTCCAACAGCGACAGAAAAATTGGCAGTGGTTTATTGGCAAGAGTCAATTTTGAAACCCAGACACAAGCGCGAGTCATCATACCTGAGACAGCACTTCAAGGAAGAGATGGGGGAGCAAGGACAGATCAACAAAAACAGAACACAACAGCTTCTTCCTCTTCTGCCCAATCTCCAAATTCCAATCGTCAAGGGACAGTATTTGTTGTAGCCCAAACAGGTGAGAAAGCAACGGTGACAGAGAGAACTGTAACGCTTGGGGAAAGATCCGATGGCAATGTAGAAGTTTTATCTGGCTTGCAACCAGGAGAAAAATTTGTAACTCGTAGTGGCAAACCGTTGAAAGACCGCAGTATTGTACGTCTTTCTATTCTTTCTGAGCAACAATCATAAAGCAGTACTCACCACTTAGTATCATGCAGCAGGTAAACCAGACTAGCGGATTTAGTATTAGCGCCATTTCAATTCGCCAGCATATAGGCACACTCATGCTCACCGTGGCGGTAATTGTTGTTGGGATATTTTTTCTAACAACCATCCAAGTTGATTTACTACCATCAATTACTTATCCGCGGATTGGTGTGCGGCTGGAAGCACCTGGTATATCACCTGAAGTGGCGGTAGATGAAATCACTAGACCTTTGGAAGAAGCTTTATCAGCTACTGAGAATGTAGTGCAAGTTTTTTCCCGTACTCGTGAGGGACAGGTTAGCCTTGATTTATTTTTCCAGCCAGGAGGCGATATCGAGCAGGCTCTAAATGATGCGACTGCTGCTTTTAACCGAGGTAGAGGACAACTGCCAGATACGATTGAAGAACCGCGTATATTTAAATTTGACCCTTCCCAACAACCAATCTACGAATTGGCGCTGACATCTTCCTCACTACAAGGTAAAGATTTGCGGGTATTTGCAGATGAGGAACTGTCTCGCGAACTCAGTGTTGTACAAGGAGTTGCTTCTGTTGATATTTCTGGTGCTGCTGAAGAAGAAGTACGAGTACTTGTTGACTTAAACCGTTTGCAAGCTTTGGGTGTTGGGTTAACTGATGTACTCAATCAACTTACAGCCAGAAACCAAGATATATCAGGTGGTCGAATTTTAGGGAAAAATTCTGAACCATTAACCCGCACAGTGGGACGGTTCAAAAACGCAGATGAAATCAGCAACCTCTCCTTTCAAGTCTCCTCATCTTCATCATCCCCCTCATCCACATCATCCACCTCATCCACATCATCCCCCTCATCTCCTCCTCGCCGCGTTTATCTACGAGACTTCGCTGAAGTCAGTGATGGTACAGAAGAACAGCGAATCTTTGTTTATTTAAACCGTCAGCCAGCGGTGAAAGTTTCAATTCAAAAGCAGCCTGATGCCAATACAATCAACGTTGTAGATGGGGTTAAGAAACGAATTGAGCAATTACGAGGTTCTGGCTTAATTGCACAGGATATGGTTTTGACTCCCACAACAGATGAATCTCGCTTCATTCGTAATTCGTTGAATGATGTGATCACCTCAGCAGTTTCTGGGGCGTTGTTAGCAGCAGTAGCTGTGCTGTTATTTTTAGGATCAATACGGCAAACATTTATTATTAGTTTGGCAATTCCGCTGTGTACTTTGGCGTCGATCGCCTTAATGAAACTATTCGGCTTGACTTTGAATGTGTTCAGTTTAGCAGGTCTTACTTTAGGAATTGGTCAAGCCATTGATACCTCAGTCGTCATTTTGGAGAACGTTGCTGAAAAAACAGCCATGACTCCCAATCAAAAGGAGATGGAGAAATTAGCAGATAAAGAAATGGGGAAAAAACCCAATTCAAAATTCTTTATCGACACTACAATTGCAGCTTCCCAAGAAGTCGAATCTGCATTAATCGCTGCCACTGCAGCCAACTTAGTTTCTGTAGTTCCATTCTTGCTCATTGGCGGCTTTATCTCACTGCTATTTAATGAGATGATTCTGACGATTGGCTTCGCAGTCGCCGCTTCTTTGGTTGTCGCTGTCACAGTCGTACCGATGCTGTGTTCTCGACTTCTGGCAATACCTTGGTCTAGTCGTATCAGAGAGTTTTGGCTACTGCGCCAGTTTAATCACCGTTTTGAAGATGCAACAATCTTATACGGTAAGTTGTTAAAGAACGTTATACGTTATCGGATAATAGCCGTCACTATCGTTTTTCTGATTTTAGGCGGCGGCACCTTATTCATGGCAGGTCAAATTTCTCAAGAAATCTTACCACGCATCAATACAGGACAAGCCAATTTAAGAGTGCAGTTTCCTCCAGGTACACCTTTAGCAACTTCTCAGAAAGTTATGCAGGCTGTGGATGATATCTTGATGAAGCAGCCAGAAACTGACTATGTTTTCTCAACCGTAGGTGGTTTTCTCTTTGGTAGCAACACAACAGAAAATCCTTTGCGCGCCAGCAGCACTATCAATCTCAAACCAGATAAGGATGTTGAAAAATTTGTCCAAAAGGTTACTCGGGAATTTAACAAACTCAATTTAGCAGGAATTTTGCTGCGCTTGAGTCCTGGTCAGGTACGCGGTTTAATCTTGAGTAATACCCCAGCGCAAGGTTCAGAAGTTGATGTTATTCTGCAAGGTAACAATGAACAAAACTTACAGCAAGCAAGTAGGCAACTGCTGCAAGCTTTAGAAGAAAAGGCTACACTCGCTAGATTTCGACCAGATGCTGATCCGCGTCAACCAGAAGTACAAATTCGTCCTGACTGGGAAAGAGTTGCAACTTTGGGACTAACAGCGCAACAAATTGGTGAAACAATTCAAACTGCTATTGAAGGTTCAGTTCCCACGCAAATTCAACGCGGTAACCGCCTAGTTGATGTGCGTGTAGAGTTAAATCAAGAAGCAATTGAGCGTCCTTCTCAGTTACAAGGATTACCGCTATTTACACAAAATAACCAACAAGTCCGCCTTTCGGACGTTGCGCGTATTGAAGAAGGTCAAGCACCAGGAGAGGTTCAGCGAATTAACCAACGTCAAGTTTTTGTGATTGCAGGGAACTTAAGCGAGGGAGCTAGTTTGGGTGACGCGCTTGCACAAGTAAACGAAATAGTCAAGGGTATTAAGTTGCCTGATGGCGTTACAATTGTACCAAGTTCCGCACAGGAAACGAATCAGCAGTTACAAAACTCATTGAAAACTATGGGTGCGCTAGCGACGTTCTTAATTTTCGTCGTCATGGCTGTGCAATACAACTCGCTGATTGACCCTTTAATCATTATGTTGACTGTACCACTCGCTTTAGCTGGAGGGATTTTTGGACTTTACGTCACTAAAACAGCCATTGGTGCAACGGTGATAGTCGGTGCGGTGCTGTTGGTGGGTATTGTGGTGAACGCGGGAATTCTCATGGTAGAACTGGCAAACCAAATTCGTGAGGAGGAAGGTTGCGATCGCCGCACTGCCATTCTCAAAGCTGCCCCTCAACGTTTGCGTCCGATTATGATGACCACAGTCACGACTATCTTGGGGCTGTTCCCCTTAGCTTTGGGTATTGGCGAAGGTTCGGAGTTTTTGCAGCCATTGGGGATTGTTGTGTTTTTTGGGATGGCGATCGCCACATTGCTGACGCTGTTTCTCATCCCCTGTTTTTACATTCTGCTGCACGATGTACTGGGTGGGAAATGGGCAAAGCCGGTGTTCGGTAGGCTGGGTAAGTTGAGGAAATGGTGAGCCACTCCGTTGGGGTAACCAGCCTTTGTTGCTGTGACTCCCAAGGAGCTTGGTGATAGCTTAGATGAAATTGAAAAGCAACTTCAACCTGTATCGTTTCTATCTACAACCCGTGAGCCTAAAAGCATACAGAAAAAAGTAGGAAAAGCTATTGAAACTAAAAACACCTTACAAAACAAACAATATGATTTAAATGCGGAAAAAAACAAAGAACTCACAGCGCAACTTAAGCTCAAGCCCAGTCTTCGGAAGTATCGGTTTGAATATGCAGAAGTCGAACTTAAGTCCTCTAGACTATTCGGATTCGTAAAAAAACCAATCATCAACGCTCGTCGCAAGGAGGCTAGCTATTTTGTTGAAGATTTGGGTGGTGGAGTGGAATTGGAGATGATCGCCATTGCTAATGGAAATTTTTTTATGGGATCATCTGAACAAATAAATGCAAGTAGCTCAGAATATCCTCAACATCCGGTATCTGTTAATTCCTTTTTTATAGGGAAATATCCCATTACTCAAAAACAATGGAAAGCTGTAGCCTGCTTACCACAGATCAATCGCCCCTTGGTAGTTGATTGTTCTAAATTCAAGGGAGACAGCTATCCTGTAGAACAAGTTTGCTGGGACGATGCTGTTGAATTCTGCGATCGCCTTTCCCAAAAGACAGATCGCTACTACCGATTACCCAGTGAAGCTGAATGGGAATATGCCTGTCGTGCTGGGACTAAAACTTTATTTTACTTTGGAGATATTATTACTCCTGATTTAGCGAACTATAAAGATTGTGAAGATCTTAAATTTTCAAGAGGAGTTTTTCCTAATCAAACTACTCCTGTTGATAACTTCAAGTTTGCAAACACATTCGGATTATATGATATGCATGGGTTAGTTTGGGAGTGGTGCATGGATCACTGGCATAATAGCTATAACAAAGCGCCCAATGATGGTACGGCATGGCTCAATGATAGAGATAGCCAACTTCGTGTAATTAGAGGAGGTTCTTGGGCTGATCCTCCAGGAAATTGTCGTTCAGCATCTCGCAAAAAGGCTCGAATTGATGAACAAGGAACTTACCTCGGCTTTCGAGTAGTTTTTTCTTAAATAAATGTTCGCAAAAGAGAAACTAAATCGATATCGGTTGAAGTTGAATAATGGTTCGTCTACCTAAAGCAAAAAATGAAACTATCTAACCTTACGCTATTTGTAATAGTTTTAATTATTGCTGGAATAATTTTACTTGTAACTGGGAAGAAAAAAGAGAAAGAAACCAGCTATGTTCGTCCTTACAAAAAAACAATAACTGTCCCGGGACATTCTAGAAGCAAACCCAAAAACAAGAGGAAAAATCGTCGTAGCGGTAAACGATGAGACGATTAAAATTGCGATTCAAGCAAGCAGGCTCAACGTTTGCGTCCGATTATGATGACTACAGTCACGACTATCTTGGGGCTGTTCCCCTTAGCTTTGGGTATTGGTGAAGGTTCAGAGTTTTTACAGCCATTGGGGATTGTTGTGTTTTTTGGGATGGCGAATGCCTGCGGCACGCTACGCGAACGCCACAATGCTAACACTATTTCTCATCCCCTGTTTTTACATTCTGCTGCACGATGTACTGGGTGGGAAATGGGCAAAGCCGGTGTTCGGTAGGCTGGATAAGTTGAGGAAATGGTGAGCCACTCCGTTCTTTTCTCCACTCCTGCTTCTGTTGTTCTTCTTCCTCGGTGCTTGCAAGGGGATAGATACCGACACTACCGAACCGTATTGCCTGACTACCTGCTTGGTTTGACGAATTCCTAAACCTTTGTACGGTCAGTTAAGATTTCGTATCCATTGTCAGTCACAAGCAATGTATGTTCAAACTGAGCAGCTAAAGATTTGTCTAATGTGACTACAGTCCAACGGTCTGATAGAGTACGGGTCACTTTAGAACCAGCAGTCACAATGGGTTCGATTGTCAATGTCATTCCAGCTCGGAGTTTCACATTTGGCATTTCACGAGTACGAAAGTTGAACACTGAAGGTTCTTCGTGCATGTTGCGACCAATCCCGTGCCCAGTGTAGTTTTCAAGAACACTCAAGCCATGTGCCTCTACATAGTCTTGAACAGCGCCCGCAATATCCATCAGATACGCTCCTGCTTTGACTTGTTCAATTCCCTTGTAGAGTGCCTCTTCGGCAACCTGAATGAACTTTTCTGTCTTTGGGGGCACCTTACCCACGGCAATAGTGATACAAGAATCACCGTGAAAGTTCTGATAACAAGCTGCTGTGTCAACCTTCAAAACATCTCCAGAACGAATCATCCGCTTACAACTGGGGATGCCATGCACGGCTTCATGATTAATCGAAGCGCAGATAGAGCCAGGAAAGCCGTGGTATCCCTTGAAACTGGGTGCTGCGTCCATTTCTCGGATGCGTTTCTCTGCGTAAGCATCTAAGTCACCAGTCGTCATCCCAGGTTGCACTATTTGAGAAATCTCTTTGAGCACAGTTGCAACAATCGAAGCTGCTTGACGCATAATTTCAATTTCACGTTGAGACTTGACGCTGATACCACGACTTTGCCGTTGAGTAACGGGCTGGGTGAAGAGGTTATCAAGGATATTCATACCGAGAGAGGTAAAATTTAACTATGCTATTGTAGCATAGCTTAGCTTATATAAATATAAGACAATAAAAGCTATAGTAAAATGCTATGGTAAGTACTATCTACGCAATACATAAATTTTGAAATGGGCGGCAAAACTCTATTGTCTGGTGTAACAACCTACATTTCCCCGGAACTGAAAGCAGAGTTAGAGGCATGGGCACAAGAGGAAGAACGCTCTATTTCCTGGCTTCTTGCCAAACTGATTGAAAATAAACTTCAGGAACGACGACAAAAAGTATCACAAGCGTTGATTGCGGGCAACCAGGATTAGCGATCGCCCCCTCAGCAAAAATCTTGTTATTCTACCGGTTGTCACAACTATACGGTCTTCCTCGTCTAATTTAATGAGTCCTTTATGGAAGTAGACGAGGAGGAATTATGACGGTGCAAAGAATTGACCTAAAAACCGTTGAGCCTGCTGCCTATAAAGCAATGTTTGAGCTAGAGAAGTATCTTGCAGCAAGCAGGCTTAGTAAAACCTTGGTGGAATTGATCAAAATCCGGGCGTCTCAAATCAATGGTTGTGCCTTTTGCATCGATATGCACACGAAAGACGCTAGACATCACGGCGAAAGCGAGCAACGGATTTATGCGTTGAATGCTTGGCACGAAACTCAATTTTTCACGCCTGAAGAACGAGCCGTGTTGGCATTAACTGAGGCTGTAACCATGATTACGAAAAACCACGTTCCCAATGACGTGTATGAGGAAGTCAGTCATTATTTTGATGCCAACCAAATTGCACAAATCCTCATGGCAATTGTTGCGATCAATGGATGGAATCGAATAGCGATCGCCACACAGATGATTCCAGGTAGCTATCAGATACAAAAATCAGCCTAGGAGGTACATTATGACCCGTCGAATTGCATGGTATGGAACAGCAGCAGTCATTGTTCATACCATCGTTAATATTCTACATGCTTTAACACACGTATCGATTCCGGTTCCTGTCACTCCTAGTCAGGCAGTGTTTATTGTTACAGTTATCCTGACTGTTCCACTTGTGGCAATGGTACTGTTGTGGACACCATTGAGTCGCATGGGTGTTGTTCTATTGCTGGTTTCGATGTTGGGATCGCTAATTTTTGGCGTGTACAATCATTTCATTGCTATTAGCCCAGATCACATCTCTCAAATCCCACCTGGCAATTGGCAACTCCTATTCCAAGTCACGGCTGTCCTGCTTTTCCTCACTGAACTGTTAGGCTGTGGCGTAGGAGTGTGGGCAATACAAAAGCTACGAGATGAAGAGAGAATAGCATGAATCGGCTAGAGGAGTTCAACCAACATCGTCCTTTCCTGTTCTCAATTGCCTACCGAATGCTGGGCAGTGTGGTTGATGCAGAAGATATGGTGCAAGAAACTTTTCTGCGATGGCAGCAAGTGGCAGAAGACACCGTACAATCTGCCAAAGCGTATCTCTCCAGCATTATCACACGACTCTGCATCGACCACCTGCGTTCTGCCCGTGTCCAACGAGAGCAATATGTGGGACCTTGGCTTCCAGAACCCATTCTTACCGAACAGATGCCAGATCCAGCAAAGACAGTCGAATTGGTAGATACTCTCTCAACCGCTTTTCTCGTATTACTAGAAACGCTCTCGCCCTTGGAACGGGCAGTTTTTTTGCTGCGGGAAGTGTTTGATTATGACTATGACGAAATTGGACAAATTGTAGATAAAAGTCCAACGAACTGTCGGCAAATTGTGCGACGAGCAAAGCAGCATTTAACATCTAGGCGACCTCGTTTTGAAGTTTCATTACACAGCCGAGAACAGATGACCGAGAAATTCCTGCAAGCTTGCAATGTCGGAGACTTGCAAGGATTGATTGGTTTGCTAGCAGAAGACATTACCCTTTGGTCAGATGGTGGTGGTCAGGTGACAGCCGCATTGAAGCCACTACATGGAAGTGTTAAGGTTGCTAAATTCTTGCTGGCAATTCGGAGCAAGAAACTTGCAAATTATGTGTCTCGAATTGCTAAGGTTAATGACCAACCAGGCATTATTAACTATATTGGCGTTCGCGTAGGGGCTACTTTGCAGTATCATTTTCACAGTGTTATGACATTTGATTTTAAGGATGAGCGGATTCAATCTGTTTTTATTGTTGTGAATCCAGACAAACTCAAACAATTGGCTGACTCAAATATCAAATGTCAATTAGCACAGCCTCACTGAGTACACGTCGAACTTCAGGTTAAATATGGTATGTTACTGTCTTTTTTGATTGTGAAGATTGTGGGCGATCGCTGAAGATGATCGCAAAAGGTGATATTCTTTAATCTCTGACCATTTGTTGGTCTCCTGTATATTTTTGCTCCCGCGCCTTCGCTTCACCTGGCGCGGGATTTTTCTTTTTTACCTGCCCATCACCCGGCTTTCGCCATTACCTGGCAGTAGTCCCGCGCCTCCTCAACACAGAAAGTAACTTTTATATTCGAGGAAAGCGTGTGCCAAAACTTTGCGTGCGCGTTCGCCCTCTGGGCGTGCGCTTGCGCTTACGCATATCGCATTGGTGACAAAGCACGCGCTGTAACGATTGCAGCCCCCAGAGTTTGGGTTACTGGTGGTTAGGGAGAGGAAGAAGGGGTGTTAGGGTGTTAGGGTGTTAGGGGTAAGAGTATTTTACTTTCTTCCCCTAAATTTCGCTCATTGTGGAAACTAACTACACGTCACTATAAAAAGGGGTCGCAAATCAAAATTTTGACGACCCTAGACAAAGTTTATCCAACCAGCGAATTCCGTACCTCATTTATGGTGGGCTGTACTAACGAATAAATCATTTCCCCTACACCCCTACACCCCTGCACCCTTACACCCGCGCGTTCATTCCCCTACACCCCTACACCCTTACACCCCTAATTGTTGACGTTGTGGTTAAAAATTCTCTATTTTAAATGACTAGACTGTAAAGTAGTTATGGATTTATTATTGTTGATTGTGGATTTTTTTCCGGGACTATGAATACTCAAGAGATCATCCGCTCAATTGAAGCGGAACAACTAAAATCTAATTTGCCTGAAATATTTGTAGGCGATACTGTCAAAGTCGGAGTCAAAATTAAGGAAGGCGACAAATACCGCATACAACCCTATGAAGGAGTCGTGATTGGTAAGCGCAATGGCGGTATTAATCAAACGATTACTGTTCGTCGTGTTTTCCAAGGTGTGGGAGTTGAACGAGTGTTCCTTGTGCATTCTCCTCGCATAGACAACATCAAAGTCTTGCGTCGTGGTAAGGTAAGGCGTGCTAAACTTTATTATCTGCGTAAGCGTGTTGGTAAAGCTACCCGAATCAAGCAGCGTTTTGACCGCGCTTTATAATTCAACAAAGCAAGATATGGGAAGGGTTCAACAAAAAGCGGCAGCAGCCGCTCATTTGTTCCCTGAATCAAGCTCAAAGAAAAAAATTGCCAAGTTGTGTTAAAATGGGTTAGATTAAGTGCAATAACTGAATAAAAGCCAGCCTGTGCGCTCTTAGTTCAGTTGGTAGAACGCAGGTCTCCAAAACCTGATGTCGGGGGTTCAAGTCCTCCAGGGCGCGCTGTCACAAAAAAAACCCGAAAATTATGCAACATCTGCTAAAAGAGCAGCATGATTGAAAATTTCGGGTATAATTTTTGTGTGTACAGCTTATTGCTTCGTCGGACAAGTTAAGTTTGAATACTAAATCTTAACAAAAGGTAAAAATTAAGGCTTAACAGTTGTTTGTATCAGGAATAAGGGGAGAGAAGCGACGTGACTAAAAAAAACGAAGCAGAAATAACAGAGTCAAGCAATGGGTCTGGCGTAACGAACTTTGTAAATGGGATAAAAGAAGAGTTCGACAAAGTGGTTTGGCCCAGTCGCAAGCAGCTAGTGAGTGAATCAGCGGCTGTACTGTTAATGGTCACTCTCTCCGCATCTCTGATATTTTTGGTAGATAGATTATTTACTTGGGCAGCACAACAGGTGTTCGGATGAGTTTTGCAACAGACGGAGATTACAATGCGACGCTGCAGTCAGAGGATGCCGCAGATACAGCGTCAGAAGCTTCTCACGAAGCCCGCTGGTATGCAGTGCAAGTAGCCTCTGGCTGTGAGAAGCGTGTCAAGACAAACTTAGAGCAGCGGATTCAGACCTTCGATTTGTCTGAGAAAATCCTTCAAGTGGAAATTCCACACACACCAGCCGTAAAAATCCGTAAAGACGGTAGTCGCCAGCATACGGAAGAGAAAGTTTTCCCGGGCTATGTGCTGGTAAGGATGATGATGGACGATGATAGCTGGCAGGTAGTAAGAAATACTACTCATGTGATAAATTTCGTGGGAGCAGAACAAAAGCGTGGCACTGGCAAAGGTCGCGGTCACGTAAAACCAATGCCCCTAGGTCATACAGAAGTAGAAAGAATCTTCAAACAGACCAGCGAACAAGAGCCAGTCGTCAAGATTGACATGGCTACAGGTGATAAGATAGTCGTGCTTTCTGGTCCGTTTAAAGACTTTGAAGGTGAGGTAATTGAAGTCAGTCCAGAACGGAGTAAACTAAAAGCCTTGCTTTCGATTTTTGGACGGGAAACACCAGTAGAATTGGAATTTAATCAGGTTCAAAAACAGAGCTAAATAAGAATGGCGAAGAAAATCGTAGCGGTCATTAAATTGGCCCTAAATGCTGGTAAAGCCAACCCAGCACCGCCAGTGGGTCCCGCTTTGGGTCAACACGGCGTTAATATCATGATGTTCTGCAAGGAGTACAACGCCAAGACATCTGATCAAGTTGGAACGGTAATTCCTGTAGAAATCTCGGTGTTTGAAGACCGGAGTTTTACATTTGTCCTCAAAACTCCACCTGCATCAGTACTCATTACTAAAGCAGCAAAAATTGACAAAGGCTCCAGTGAACCTAACAAAAGAAAAGTTGGGTCAATTACTAGAGAACAATTGAGGCAAATTGCCCAAACCAAATTGCCGGATCTTAACGCTAATGATGTAGAAGCAGCGATGAACATCATCGAAGGCACTGCAAAAAACATGGGCGTAACAGTTACAGGTTAGTTATAAGTCCTTGGCTTTAGACAATTGACTTAGGACAAATGAAAAATTATTCGGGGGAGAGGTAAAGCCTCGCAATTCACCCCAGGAGAGAGAAAAATGGCAAAAAAACTATCACGCCGAATGCAGGCGTTACTAGGAAAAGTTGAAGAGAGGGATTATACACCCATAGAGGCGTTATCCCTTCTTAAAGAAACAGCAACAGCAAAGTTTCCCGAAGCTGCAGAAGCGCATATCCGCTTAGGCATTGATCCAAAATATACTGATCAACAGCTGCGAACAACAGTCGTACTGCCCAAAGGAACAGGACAAACAGTGCGAGTAGCAGTGATTGCAAGAGGGGAAAAGGTCACAGAAGCAACCAATGCGGGTGCTGATGTTGTTGGTTCAGAAGAACTAATTGACGAAATTCAAAAAGGTAGAATGGACTTTGACAAGCTTATTGCCACACCTGATATTATGCCTCAGGTAGCGAAGCTTGGTAAGTTACTTGGTCCGCGTGGTTTGATGCCGTCACCAAAAGGTGGCACAGTAACATTTGACTTAGGCGGTGCGATCGCAGAATTCAAAGCAGGTAAATTAGAGTTCCGAGCTGACCGGACTGGCATTGTCCATGTTATGTTTGGTAAGGTGTCGTTCTCACCAGAAGATTTACTAGTAAACTTGAAGGCGTTGCAAGAAACAATCGACCGTAACCGTCCTTCAGGAGCTAAAGGTCGTTACTGGCGCACAGTGTATGTCTCTGCCACAATGGGGCCATCAATTAGCGTAGATATTAACGCCTTACGCGATTTGAAACTCACAGAAGCAGCATAATATCGTTGTGTCATCGATTAGTACATGACAAACGACAAACAACTGAAGGTTGCTAACAAAATAAAATAGGCAATAGCCCAAGACAGCAGGTGCCATTGGCTTAATGTCCTGCCGAGGTTTTCGCCCCAATTGCTACCAGTGCCACGCATAACAAGCGTGAGTACTGCGGCATAAGGATGATAAGGTATACACGCACTGTATAAGGTGTCTATACCACTAAACCCCGGCTGCGAGAGCTGGGGTTTATTGTTTTTAAGCGATCACTGTCATAGTGGTCAGCAGTTGGCAAAAACCTAACAGCCAATACCTGAAAGCTGATTTGTTAAGGAGGTGAGATGGATGCCTAGAACGATAGAAGACAAAAAAGCAATAGTTACTGAACTCAAAGAAACTTTGAGTCAGTCTCAACTAGCACTGGTGATTGACTACCAAGGACTAACAGTTGCTGAAATCACAGACCTGCGGCGACGCCTGCGTCCCTCTGGTACTGTTTGTAAGGTGACTAAAAACACCCTGATGGGCATTGCCATTAAAGACGACGAAAAATGGCAAGTGTTGTCAGAATTGCTCAAAGGCTCTTCTGCCTTTTTGTTGGTTAAAGACGATTTCTCTGCAGCAATTAAGGCTTACCAAGATTTCCAAAAAGCCAGCAAGAAAACAGAAATTCGCGGCGGCGTTATGGAAGGTCGCCTGCTGCAAGAGCCTGATGTCAAAGCTCTAGGAGATTTGCCATCCAAAGAACAACTCATGGCACAAATTGCCGGAGCGATCAACGCCTTGGCTACCAAGATTGCTGTGGGTATCAACGAGGTTCCCGGTTCGCTGGCTCGTGCCTTGCAGGCTGTCGCTGATCAGGAAAAAGGCGGCGAATCTGAAAGCGCTTCTGACGCTGATCAGGAAAAAGGCGGCGAATCTGAAGAAAGTGCTTCCTAGTTAGTTTTAGTGCTAGGCAGAACAACTAACAAATAATTTATCAACATAACAGGAGTTATATCCATGTCTACTGCAACTGATGAAATTTTGGAAAAACTAAAAACCTTGAGCTTGCTGGAAGCATCTGAATTGGTGAAGCAAATTGAAGAAGCCTTTGGCGTCAGTGCTGCAGCACCAGTTGGAGGCTTTATGGCTGCTCCCGGTGGTGGTGCACCTGCTGCTGCTGAACCAGTAGAAGAGCAAACCGAGTTTAACGTCATTCTCGAATCAGTCCCAGCTGATAAGAAGATTGCTGTACTCAAGATTGTACGGGAATTGACAGGCTTGGGTCTCAAAGAAGCCAAAGACTTGGTAGAATCTGCGCCTAAACCAGTTAAGGAAGCGATCGCCAAGGAAGCTGCTGAACAAGCTAAGAAGCAGTTGGAAGATGCTGGCGGTAAGGCAACTGTCAAGTAGTTCATAATTTGTAATTCTTAATTACGAAAAGGCAGCAGTCCAGTAACCAGTTTGGTGTGGGCTGCTGCCTTTTTTTCATTGAGAATAAATCAACGCGGTATTATGGAAAATTACTTGGACAAACAAAAACCAGGGGTAACAAAAAATCTTTGCTTGAACGAGTTGAGAACTTGACTATCAAGTTTCAGTGTCCTAATTTTTTTATTCCGAATTTAAAATTTGTGCAAATCTACCGTTATGAGTCTTTCACCTCTAGACTTACTGAATATTACCTTTCGCTCCTTGGGTAAAAACCCTTTGCGTTCTGCCCTAACAGCTTTAGGAGTGTTTATGGGTGTGGCTGCTGTTAGTGCTACACTTCAAGTCGGTAACATCAGTCGGGCAGTTATTGGTCAACAACTAGCAAAACGAGGCGCACCTCAAGCCTCAATCTATCCAGAGTGGGATTCAGGTGGTCGAACCACCCCACTTAAATTGGAAGACATGGAATTCTTACAAAAACGGCTGGTGGGCTTGCGGGCAATCAGTGCTTTTAATTGGGCTGGTTCTCTGCCAACCATATTTCAGGATAAGGAATTAACTCCACCTATGTCACCTGTTTCCCAAGGTTTTTTGCTGACTTCAGGAAAAGCACTGGTCTCGGGACGATTCTTTAGCGCTGAAGATTTTGCCAGCTACCGACCAGTGGTTGTTATCGATAAACTGTTGGCAGAACAACTTTTCGGTGGGCACAAACCTCTGGGTCAGATGATTTACGCTGGGGACAGACCTTATGTAGTCGTGGGGGTAGTGGCGACAAGTCTGGATGAAAATGCACCTCCTAGTGGTCAACTTTATGTACCAATGTCTGTTTATAACGCCCTGACTGGTAGCCGCGATATTGGTAGTATCCAAATGCGTCCTTACAAACTCCAAGACGTGGAAAACTTGAGCAATCAAGCTGAGGAACTGCTAAAACAGCGATTCCCCAGTCAAAAATTTAAGTCTTGGAACAATGTATCAGACATCCTAGAACAGCAGAAAACCCTTGAGATGGCGTCCCAAGGACTTGCAGTGGTAGGAGTAATCGCGCTATTGGTTGGCGGTGTGGGGATTGCGAATATCATGATTGCTTCAGTGGCGGAACGAACCGCTGAAATTGGTTTGAGACGGGCAATAGGAGCAACCCAGCAAGAAATCATGCTGCAATTTATTCTGGAGGCTACGCTTTTGAGTCTGATTGGAGGAACTGTTGGTCTTGGGGTAGTGCATGGATTAACAATTGTAGTCACCAATACCTTTAACTTGCCCTACGAGTTTGACGGGTCCATTGCAAGACTAGCGTTGGGTTCAGCACTCGTGGTGGGGGTAGGAGCCAGTTTGACCCCCGCCCTGCGAGCAAGCCAAATCGATCCAGTCAAAGCCTTACGCTCAGAATAATTTCACGGTGATTTAGATTTTGGTACTGGGGAAGCTGTGCCTCTTGTTGAGAATCTTAACAATGTTTCAATTCATAATATTTCTTATTTAGCTACAGTTGCGGCGGATAGTATAGCAGTCGCCAGGTAGATTAGGACACGAACTAATGAGAAAACATGGTCACCAACAGACTTTCAAGTCTGTTAAGCGTTCCCTGCTATATTGGCAAATCCAACTTCGGGTGGGCAGTGGCTGCCCTAGAGATTAAGATTTTTAGTAATTTGCCAAGAACCTATCCGAACTGTAGTAATTTATATCCTTTTCTGTTTTTAGTTCTAACTAAAGCGTATTGATTTTTAACGTATTTATGCCTTGAAGTTGTGTTACACAACTTTACATAGAGACTGAGCAAATATCTGTTTTTAGAGCCATTGATCGCTATAGTGTTGAGAATTGTTAAAAATCAAAGTTTCAAGTAAAGTTTATTTTCTTTTCATGCGAAAAGAAACTAAATACTGTTAGCCTGTGAATTAAGATAAGCATTAATTAAATTGTAATTACAGATATTTTTAGATTCTTAGCCAAGCCAAATAGTTCTTGAATAATCTTTAGTTTTATACCAATTAATAGACTTCTCGCCAAAAACCCTAAAAAATTATATTCAGTTTCTAAACCTTATGCTGATTCCACTTTCCAGCCCAAACATGAAACATTATCATAATGAATGGATTGAAGAATGGTGCCAAGAAAATGGCTGGACAGATTTATTTGAAGAGCGGCGTAATAACTATTGGGCATTTCCTCCTGGGGCAGTTATGCCGGAGCCAATTCCTACCCATACGTTGAGATTGATAAAAACTCAAAAGGGATTGACATCTCAGGAAAAATTTTGGTCAATCTCAGCACTATTTGGGACAATTGTAGCCGTCGTTTCTACTTACTTATTAAAATGTCCAATACCTCTGGTTTTAGCTTTTGCTTTTGATGCAGTGACGGCAGCGCAACTTGAGGTAGAGTGATCTCAAGAATAAGTCATTTTCAGTAGTACTGAGTGTTGTAGACGCCACAGAATAATTGACACACAGTATTTTGCTTGGGGGCTATTTTTATGATGTGCTGGGATTAATAGCTAAGATTTAGATAAGTAAAAGCGTTCTCCTTAAAGGGGGGGCGTTTTTTGCATTTCTTGTTTTAGGGAGATTCAAAAAAATAAATCTCTAGCCTCAGTCCACAGGAGAAGGGCTTTGCGGAGTATGGTTGATTGTGGACGTAGCTGGTGATTAGTTTTAAAGCAGCTGGAGATTGATTTACGCACTATGTGTCTTAGCTGCTTTTGTCAGCTTCGTTTCGATCTCCAACTTGTAAAAAGAAAGACATCCTGAAAATACCTTACCTTAAAGTGTTAACCAGTGGAATGTGATCAAGAAGAATGTGAAATAAAATACTATATTGATTGATAAGATGTAGTGTAAACCACATTTATTTTGCTATAAAAGCATAACTAAATTACTAAAAAATCATTGTTGATAAATAATTATCCTATGCGACAATTCAATCTACAGAATGTGGAAAATACTCTACATATAAGAAAAAAAAGGAACTTAAATCTATGGATCTCTTATCTGAATCTGCCTTAGACAATCTTCAAGCTTCCCAATCTACATTCAACTTTGGTACTCCACAAGACATCATTAGTGGCGCAAACTTCCAAGGAAGCGGTAGTTCCATCTTTACAGTCAACAGCATTGCCGATGTGGTGGATGATGGTGATGGGGTGACGACGTTGCGTGAAGCGATTAATTTTGCAAACGCGCTGATTGGAGAAGACTCAATTGTGTTTGACTATTCGGTGTTTGCCTCTGCACAGACGATTACTTTAAGCCTGGGACAACTGAGTATCACCGACAGCTTGAAGATCAACGGCTTAGTCGATCCATTGACAGGTACAGACTTATTAACGATTAGTGGCAACAACGCGTCACGGGTGTTTGAGATTGGAACGGGAGCAACAGTCAACCTTTCGGGGTTGATTATTGCTGATGGCAAGGTGATGGATGACAACGGTGCTGGGATTAAAAACAGTGGCACTCTCACCTTAGACAACAGTATTGTTCGCAATAACACCGCGACAACTCTGAACTCGAACAATGCTTCTGGTGGGGGTATTTACAATATAGGCATCCTGACGGTGAACAACAGCACCTTCAGTGGCAACTCAGCAAACGGCAGTTCGACCATCATCAATAGTTTGACCTTCAATAACAGCGGCTTTGGCGGCGGTATTTACAACACAGGCACCCTGACGGTGAGCGACAGTATCCTCAGCAGCAACTCGGTAAGTGGGCCCAACAGCGGTAGGGGCGGCGGCATTTACAACACGGGCATCGTAACGGTGAGCAACAGCACCCTCAGTGACAACTCAGCAAGCGGCACCACATTCACCAGTGCCAACGGCTTTGGCGGGGGTATTTACAACACAGGCATCGTAACGGTGAGCGACAGTACCCTCAGCAGCAACTCGGTAAGAGGGGATTGGACACGTGGGGGCGGCATCTATAACGACAATGGAACCTTTCAGGTGAACAATAGCACCCTCACTGGCAACTTGGCAGACGGCGCTAATGGCAGCAACGGAGGCGGCATGTATAATGACAGTGGCAGCCTGACAGTGAACAATAGCACCCTCACTGACAACTTGGCAAGCGGCGGTTATCTTGTCGGCATCGGCGGCGGCATCGCTAACAGTAGTGGCACAGTCATGGTAAATAATAGCACCCTCACTGGCAACAGAGCACGCGGAAGGGGTGCTGAAGGCGGCGGCATTAACAACGACAGTGGCACATTTCAGGTGAACAATAGCACCCTCACTGGCAACTCCGCAGGAAACGGCGGCAGGTTTGGCATCGGCGGCGGCATTAACAACGCGGGCACGCTAACGGTGAGCAACAGCACTATAAGCAATAACTTGACAACTACCTCCTTCTTCAACTTGGGCGGCGGCGGCGGCATCCATAACACTGGCACTCTTGAGGTTCGCGACAGCGCCATCACCGACAACTCCGCAGTCCAAAGCGGTGGCGGCATCAATAACCGTGGCGGCACTGTGACAGTGAGCAACAGCAACCTCAGTGGCAATTCGGTCAGCGGCGGCAGCTTCTCCCCTGGTGGCGGCGGCATCTCTAACAATGGTGGCACTCTTGAGGTGAGGAATAGTGCCATCAGTGGTAACTCAGTAACTGGGGATAGTACAGGCAGTGGTGGCGGTATTTACAATACAGGGACCGTGACGGTGAGCGATAGTACTCTCAACAGCAACTCGGTAAGTGGGCGTAACGCAAGTGGCGGCGGCATCTCTAACGACAATGGCACCCTTCAGGTGAACAATAGCACCCTCAGTGGCAACTCAGTAAACGGCAGTTTGACCACCGATAACAACGCCTATGGTGGCGGTATTTACAACACAGGCATCGCAACGGTTAACAATAGTACCCTAAATGACAATAAAGCAAACAGCAATAATCCCAGCAGGGGCGGCGGCATCTATAACGCTGGTGGTACTCTTGAAGTCAACTACAGTACCATAAGTGGCAACAAAGCAACCAGCACTTCTGCCAATCCCAGTGGCGGTGGTATCTATAACGAAAGCGGTACCGTGATGGTGAAGTACAGCAGTTTGAATGACAACTTCACACAGGGCTTCAGGGATAGCGGTGCTGGTGGCGGTATCTATAACAGCAGCGGCATTCTTGAGGTGATTCATAGTAATATCACCGGCAACTCAGCAAGCGATGGCGGCGGTATCTTTAACGGTGGCACTGTTAAGGTCAGCAACAGCAGCATCAGCGGTAACCCGTCAATTCAGAGGACCTTCTTCTTCCGTGGCGGCGGCATCTCTAACACTGGCACTCTTGAGGTCAGCGACAGCAGCATCAGCGATAACTTGGTCGGACGCAGCTTCATACCAACCTATGGCGGCGGTATCTTTAACAGCGGCACTTTGAGGGTCACCAACAGCACCATCTCCGGCAACTTGCCAAGTGGTAGCTTTTTATCTGGCGGCGGTATTTATAACAGTGATGGCACTGTTGAGGTGAGCAACAGCGCCATCTCCAGCAACTCAGCGAGCCAAGGCGGCGGCATCTCTAACAGTGGTGGCACTGTTGAGGTGAGCAACAGCACTATCTTCGGCAACTCGACATTCCAAGACGGCGGCGGTATCTATAACTCCGGTGGATCCAACAAATCTACTGTAACAGTGACCAACAGCGCCATAGCCAACAACTCAGCAACCAACAATGGCGGTGGTATCGCCAACTTCAGCGGCACCATTGAAGTCAGCAATAGCACTCTCCGTGGTAACACGGCAGAATCTAACGGTGGAGGTATATATAATAATGCTTCTCTGAAACTAGTGTTCAGTACGATCACGCTCAACCAAGCCGCAAATGGTGGAGGTGTGTTCAATAATACTTCTGGTACAGCCAGAGTGCGAAACACGATTATTGCCGCTAACCTCGTCAGTTCGGGTGGTGTCAACCCCGATGTGGCAGGCAACTTCATCAGCGATGGCTACAACTTGATTGGGGACAGTACTGGCAGCAGTGGATTTGGAGCCACAGGAGATATAATCGATACCACGATCAACCTGATAGCTTCTGGTGTAAACAGTGACGAAGCTGATATTGAGGCGTTGGAATTTTCCATTGCCTGATGGATATAGCGCAATATGGTGAGTCCAGCGCTGCGGGAGGGTCTCCCTCGTGCCGGCTCTGGCGAACCCTCCGGGTTGCTGTTAAGGATTGATCCTAAACTAGCCCTCCTTAAAAAGGAGGGAACTAAGCCCCTTTTTAAGGGGTTGGGGAATCTTACAAAACTAAATACCATTAACAGCAACTGTATTGGGGACTCCGAAGTCCCCGTTGTAAGCCCTCAACGGCTTACAGCCCTCTCTCACCTTCTAGCTGTGGGATGTGAATTATCGATATAACCAAACACGCAACAGCGAAAGCAACTGTTCAATGTCTACAGGTTTGGTAATATAATCTGACGCGCCTGCTTCAATACACTTTTCTCTGTCACCTTGCATTGCCTTTGCCGTGAGTGCGATGATTGGCAGGGATTTAAACTGATTGTTCTGCCGAATTAGGCGCGTTGTTTCGTAACCATCGATTTGTGGCATCATAATATCCATCAAAATAACATCAATGTCTGGTGTGTTTTGCAAAACTTCAATGCCATCTCTACCATTTTCGGCATATAAAATCTGCATTTGATAACGTTCTAGCATGCTCGTGAGGGCAAAGATATTGCGCATATCGTCATCTACGATGAGAACTTTTTTACCCGCAAGTACAGGATCATTGGAATGCAACTGTTCTAAGATTTGTCGCTTGGGCGCAGGCAAATTTGCTTGAACTCTATGTAGGAATAAGGCTGTTTCATCAAGAAGACGTTCAGGCGATCGCACATCTTTTATAATAATCGTCTCTGCCAAGCGCCTCAGTTGAGTGTCTTCTGCCCGACTCAACTCTCTTGCGGTATAAACAATAATTGGTAGTGCTTGACCATTGGGATGCTGTTTGATTCTTGTGATCAGTTCAAACCCGCTCATGTCAGGCAGACCCAAATCGAGAACGACACAATCATAATACTGGTTTTGTATCGCTTCTAGCGCCTCGCCAGCAGTTTTCACACCAGTCATAGCAACATCTGTGTTACCAATTAATTCCATAATACTATGGCGTTGATTATCGTCGTCTTCCACAATCAGCAGATTCTTGACTGGGCGTTCAACAAAACCTTTAATATTGCTGAGTGCTTCAGACAAGACCTCAGTGCTGATGGGCTTTTGCATATAAGCGATTGCACCTAGTTGTAATCCGCGCTGTCGCCCTTCCTCAACAGTCATGATATGTACTGGAATATGACGGGTGCTTGGATCATGCTTGAGGCGATCCAGTACCGTCCAACCATCCATTCCTGGTAGGCGGATATCCAAAATGATCGCTGAAGGCTGAAATTGTTGTGCCAGTGCTAACCCCCCGCTACCATTATGGGCAACAATAACTTTAAATTCTTGTTGCCGTGCCATGTCTAAAAGGATACGGGCAAAATTGATGTCATCTTCAATTATAAGAAGTATGCGTTCGCCCTTTGGGCGGCTCCCTGCTGGAGCATCGCCTTGTTCAATATTGCCTCTGTCGTCGGTGAGGGGAGTTAGGGAGTGAGGAAATGAGAGAGTGTTAGCGAAGCGAGGCGTAGGCTGGGAGGGAGGGAGTAAGGGAGAAAGTTCTAATTTTGAATTGATTTGTTCTGCTTCCTGAGGTAAGTACAGTGTAAAAGTACTACCTTCCCCAAGACGACTGTGAAGTTTAATTTCTCCACCAAGAAGACGGGTGATTTCGCGACTCACCGATAAGCCTAACCCCGTACCGCCATATCTGCGACTGGTGGTGCCATCAGCTTGTTGAAACGCCTCGAAAATTATCTTTTGCTTATCTACAGCAATGCCAATGCCCGTATCGCTGACTGCAAATGCTATCACAGTTTGAGCGCGATTCAAACTTTCCTGGTCATGACTCCACCCTTGTGTTGTCACAAACACCTGCAAGCCGACTTCTCCACGATCTGTAAATTTAAAAGCATTGGCAAGGAGATTTTTTAAAACTTGTTGTAAACGCTTTGCATCAGTGTAGATGCTTCTTGGCAGTTCGGGGGCGAATTTGATCGTGAAATTCAGCCCTTTATCAATCGCGATTTGTCGAAAAGTTCGCTCAACGTTTTCTTGCAATTCTGCAAGCAGCATCTGCTCAATGTCAATTGACATTGTTCCAGATTCAATTTTTGCCAAATCCAAAATGTCATTGATCAGCGTCAAAAGGTCGTTTCCTGACGAGTAGATCGTACGACTATACTCGACTTGTTTAGCTGTGAGATTTTTGTCAACGTTATCTGTGAGCAATTTCGCCAAAATCAACAAGCTATTTAGCGGTGTGCGTAGTTCATGGGACATGTTCGCCAGAAACTCAGACTTATATTTTGACGAAAGTGCAAGTTGTTCGGCTTGCTCTTTTAAATCTAGGCTTGCTTGTTCAATTTCATTATTTTTGCGCTCAACTTCTTTGTTTTGCAAAGCTAATAATTCCGATCTTTCTTCTAGTTCAGCGTTCGTCGCTTGTAATTCTTCTTGCTGTTTTCTCAATAAATCCTCGGAGGACTGGAGCGATTTTGCTTGTTGTTCTAGGCGGTTGTTTGTTTCCCTGAGTTCGCTTTGCTGACTTTGTAACTCCTGTGCCAAAGACTGGGACTGTTTGAGTAACTCTTCAGTACGCATACTGGCAGCGATGGTGTTTAATACAATCGCGATGCTTTCGGTAAGTTGGTCGAAGAATGACAAATGAATTTCGTTAAAGCGTCGGAATGAGGCTAGTTCAATCACTGCTGTGACTTGTCCTTCAAATAGGACAGGTAACACAACAACATTCAGCGGAGTCGCTTCACCTAAGCCAGAACTAATTTTGATATAGTCGTGCGGTACCTCTGTCAGCAGAATTCGTTCTTTTTCCAAAGCGCATTGTCCGACCAAACCTTCACCCAACTGAAAGCGGTTTGCAAGATGCTTGCGCTCACGGTAAGCGTAGCTGCTGAGTAATTTTAAGTACTTAATATCTACTGTAATATCCATGATAAAAAAGACACCCTGCGAAGCCCCAACCAGCGGTGCTAACTCCGAGAGAATCAGTTTAGACACCGTTTCAAGGTCACGCTGACCTTGAAGCATGCGGGTGAACTTGGTTAAGTTAGTTTTCAACCAGTCTTGTTCAGTGTTTTTCTGCGTTGTCTCGCGCAGGTTAGCAATCATTTGGTTGATGTAGTCTTTCAGCATGGCGACTTCACCTTGCGCCTCGACGGAAATTGACCGCGTTAAGTCGCCTTTGGTGACAGCAGTTGCGACTTCGGCGATCGCCCGTAATTGAGTGGTGAGGGTAGCAGCCAGTTCATTCACGTTGTCGGTCAAATCTTTCCAAGTTCCCGCAGCCCCCGGCACTTTGGCTTGTCCACCCAACTTACCTTCAATCCCCACTTCACGTGCTACAGTTGTGACTTGGTTGGCAAACGTCGCCAGAGTACCAATCATCTCATTAATCGTTTCTGCCAAAGTTTCAATTTCTCCCTTGGCATCTAGCGTGAGTTTCTGTTTCAAGTTACCATTAGCAACCGCCGTCACAACTTTCGCTATACCCCGCACTTGTGCCGTCAAGTTACCCGCCATCGAGTTGACATTATCGGTCAAATCTTTCCAGGTACCTGCCACGCCAACAACCTGCGCTTGACCGCCTAATTTCCCTTCAGTGCCGACTTCCCTCGCAACTCGCGTCACCTCTGAGGCGAAAGACGAAAGCTGATCCACCATCGTGTTGATAGTGTTTTTCAACTCCAAAATCTCTCCTCTCACATCAACAGTGATTTTCTTCGAGAGATCACCATTTGCCACCGCCTTTGTGACTTCGGCAATATTCCGCACTTGTGCCGTCAAGTTACCTGCCATCAAGTTGAAGTTGTCGGTCAAATCTTTCCAAGTGCCTCCTACGCCTCTGACATAGGCTTGTACACCCAGCTTACCTTCAGTTCCCACTTCCCGCGCAACCCGCGTCACTTCCGATGCGAAGGAGTTGAGTTGATCCACCATCGTATTGATGGTGTTTTTTAATTCCAGAATTTCACCTTTAACGTCAACAGTGATTTTCTTCGAGAGGTCACCTGTTGCCACCGCCGTGGTGACTTCGGCAATATTCCGCACTTGTGCAGTTAAAGAACCCGCCATCGAATTCACACTATCAGTCAAGTCCTTCCAAGTGCCAGCAACGCCTCGTACTTCTGCTTGCACACCCAGCTTACCTTCAGTTCCCACTTCCCGCGCAACCCGCGTCACTTCCGACGCAAAGGAATTGAGTTGATCCACCATCGTGTTCACGGTGTTTTTTAACTCCAGAATTTCACCTTTGACATCAACAGTGATTTTCTTGGAGAGGTCACCAGTTGCTACCGCGGTGGTGACTTCAGCGATGTTTCGCACCTGTGCTGTCAAGGAACCCGCCATGAAGTTGACACTGTCGGTTAAATCTTTCCAAGTGCCAGCAACACCTCTAACATCTGCTTGCACGCCCAGCTTACCTTCACTGCCCACTTCTGTTGCAACCCGCGTCACTTCCGAAGCAAAAGAGTTGAGTTGATCCACCATAATATTAATAGTGTTTTTCAACTCCAAAATTTCCCCTTTCACCTGCACAGTGATTTTCTTAGAAAGATCACCGTTAGCGATCGCCGTCGTCACTTCCGCAATATTCCGTACCTGGGCTGTCAAAGAACCCGCCATAAAGTTGACGCTGTCGGTCAAGTCCTTCCATGTACCAGCACCACCTTTGACATCTGCTTGTACACCCAGCTTACCTTCGGTTCCCACTTCCCTAGCAACTCGTGTCACCTCGCTGGCAAAGGAACTGAGTTGATCGACCATTGTATTGATGGTATTTTTCAGTTCTAAAATTTCGCCTTTGACATCAACAGTTATTTTCTTCGAGAGGTCACCTGTTGCTACCGCCGTAGTCACTTCGGCAATATTCCGTACCTGCGCTGTCAAGGAACCTGCCATGAAGTTGACGCTGTCGGTCAAATCTTTCCAAGTTCCTGCAACGCCTCTCACCTCAGCTTGTACGCCCAGCTTTCCTTCTGCACCGACTTCCCTTGCAACCCGCGTCACTTCTCCAGCGAAGGAACTGAGTTGATCGACCATAATATTGATGGTGTTTTTGAGTTCTAGAATTTCACCTTTAACATCAACAGTGATTTTCTTGGAGAGATCACCATTGGCGATCGCTGTCGTCACTTCTGCAATGTTTCGTACCTGCGCGGTTAAAGAACCCGCCATCAAGTTCACGTTGTCCGTTAAATCCTTCCAAATCCCAGCAACGCCGCGTACTTCTGCTTGCACACCGAGTTTACCTTCGGTTCCCACTTCTCTTGCAACCCGCGTCACCTCAGAAGCAAACGAGTTGAGTTGATCGACCATCGTGTTGATAGTATTTTTCAACTCCAAAATTTCACCTTTGACATCAACAGTAATTTTCTTGGAGAGATCACCGTTTGCGACTGCTGTTGTCACATCCGCAATATTACGAACTTGTGCGGTTAAGTTTCCCGCCATTAAATTCACACTGTCCGTCAAATCCTTCCAAGTTCCAGCCACACCTGGAACTTCTGCTTTCACCCCCAGCTTACCTTCAGTTCCCACTTCCCTGGCAACTCGTGTGACCTCGCTAGCAAAGGAATTCAACTGACCCACCATTGTATTAACCATTTGGGCAGTTTGGAGAAATTCTCCTTTGAGGGGTCTACCTTCAATTTCTGGTGCAATCGCTTGAGATAAATCACCATTCGCCACCGCCCGGATCACACGCGCTGTTTCCTCTGTCGGCTGAACCAAATCTGTCACCAGGGTGTTGACAGAATCAACACAAACTGACCAAGAACCACGAACATTTCCTAAAGAGGCGCGTTCACTAATTTTGCCATCTTTACCAACAACATGACTAATCCTCTGTAGCTCTGTTGTTAGCCGCTCATTTTGTTCAATAATATCGTTGAGCGTATCGGCTATTTTTCCTGCCATACCAGTTTGGTCTATGGGCATACGGGCAGAAAAGTCACCTTTTTTAACAGCTACCAGCGTTTTCAGCAGCTGTTTTAAATCTAAATTATCGCTTTCTTTGGTTAACTGTTCAGTGGACATAGTGGCGGGCCAAGAATATCTATATTAATTATCTTTGCTATTGCTTGCTATCAGTTCCAATTGCGTTCTTTACACAAAAGGCATACCAAATTATGACGCAAAAAAGAAACTTTGGTCTTCAATAACAAGTTGTGCCAAAGAATATGTCGTATAAAATATAACTAATTTTAAACACTTTCAAAAAAATATTCTAAAAATCTATCTGAGGGATGAAAAGCATCGATCAGTCCGCTGAATTATTTATAATTCCTGCCTTCTTTCACCTTAACCCTAGGCAACTGTACACTGTCCTATTGGGCTGCGTTATATTCTATCCGAGTGAGAACTGGGATAATGGAGCATGACAAATAAGCTGCTTAACAATCGCTATCAAATTATCCAAGTACTAGGTGCGGGTGGATTTGGTGAAACTTTTTTGGCGGAAGATATACATATGCCTTCTCGCCGTCGCTGCGTGATTAAGCAACTCAAACCGATTCACAATAACCCCCAGATTTATCAACTAGTACAACAGAGATTTCAACGCGAAGCAGCGATATTAGAACAGCTAGGTGGAAGCAGTGATCAAATACCAGCTTTATACGCTTATTTTCAGTTAGATGAGCTATTCTACTTAGTTCAGGAGTATATTGAAGGCGATACGCTGACAACTAAACTCAGACAGCAGGGAGTATTTGGTGAAAATACTGTCCGGGAATTATTGGTAACTTTATTACCTGTACTGGAGTACATCCACTCAAAGGGCATTGTCCACCGTGATATCAAACCAGATAACATTATTTTGCGCTCATCAGATCAAAAACCAGTGCTGATTGATTTTGGTGCTGTACGGGAAACAATGGGTACAGTCATCAATTCTCAAGGGAGTCTTACTAGCTCAATTATCATTGGAACTCTTGGATATATGCCTAGCGAGCAGGCAATGGGTAGACCAGTTTATGTTAGTGATCTGTATAGTTTAGGCATGACTATTATTTATCTGCTGACAGGGAAATACCCGCAAGAACTGGAAACAGATCCACACACTGGAGAAATTGTTTGGCGCTCTTATGCTTTGAATATTAGCTCAACGATCGCATCTGTTATTGATAAAGCAATTGCTTACCATCCACGGGATAGGTTTGCCAGTGCTAGAGAAATGTTGCAAGCTTGTGCCGGAATAGCAAATACAATTTTACCGACACAACCGCCTTCTACTCAACCATCTGTCCGTACGCCATCTCCTGAGGCTGTTGTCTCGACACCTTCTAGAGAGCGCAATCCTGCTCACAATAATATTGTCATAGGAAGTGCAATTGCAACTGGGTTAATCGGTATATCTGTAATTATTGGTCTTGTGTTAACAAAATCTTCTCAACCATTTCCACAACAGCCAGTGGTAAAACAAACTCCAAATGATTCTTCTTGGCTTTCTCAAAGAACTGTAACAGATGCAGATTTAGAAGGTAAAAGCGGTTTCGAGCTTGATGTTATGCGAAATTCAATTTTTGCACGTCACGGTCGTCGTTTTGACACTACTGGCTTACAACAGTATTTTGATAAACAGCCGTGGTATCGACCTCTGTATTCACCAAAAGATTTTCCAACTAGCTTGCTCTCAAGTACAGAGCAGTGGAATGTAGAATATATTGCAGAATATCAAGACCGTTACAACCGCAGATATTTTCAGAAATGAGAGCAAAAAGCCAAAAACTCTTTCTTTAAGCCTTGCCCTTTAACTTTTTCCCAAGGAGCATTTGTAAATTAAGTTGTGCTTATCCGAACCGTATTAACACTACTCCTATTGAGTAACAATAATTGCCAACTCTAGATTGCCAAGTCGGATTTGACTACCCACTGTGAGCACAACGGGGACTGAGGGCTGATTGGCAGACTGGGGAATAAGTTGCTGTCCATTGACAAACGTACCATTGCGGCTGTGAAGGTCGATAATCTGAAGTTTATTGTTAGCCCACTGGATGACAGCATGGTAACGCGAAATTGTCCCAGGAATGGTTAACTCATAGGTACTCAGATCAATGTCAACAGTAATGTGAGGGAGATGACTACGCCCAATCAGCGATCGCAACCGATTCAGAGAAAAGGACTCGTTGGCTTTGGGACCGTTGAAGATAAACAAATAGGTTGTCTCAGGGTTAAGTTGAGCTAACCCAGGGATTGGATCGTAACCAAAGCCACCAGTCATCACAAATCTCCCAATTCACGAGATGCTCTGAGCAAGCCTGTTGCTTGATGGGCGCTAAGTTTGCCTGTTTTATAAAGATTATCCAGTTGCTGTGTTACCTCTGCCGCAATGGTTATCTGCCCAGATTTGAGAGCAGCCGCTTGGATGTGGCTTAGTAGTTCCACAGTTTGTAGAGGATCGTCCACATCTGCCAGTTCTGTGGTGAAGCGATTGATGTCCCAACAAAGGCGATCGCGATCTACTTCCAGATTAATTTGTTGTGCCTCTCGATAAGAGGGAGTAAATTGCAAGGCAGCTTGAGTCGTAACGGTTCCAAAATCTAATGTCTGCAACTGAATTTGTGCAATTGTGTAAGTACCGCTTAGTTGAGTTGCGTTCAAGGCAGACACCTCCAATGCCAACAGCACATCTGTTGAGGTATCTGCTCGCAGGTTGTGGATGATAATTCCTGGGGAAGCAGTTTCCCCCAAAGGGAGGTAATGAGGACGAAACTGGCAACAGCTTTTGAGCGTGACTCCAGACGCTAGGTCTAGTTTGAGGATAACATTTTCAACTGCAACCATTTGTACTGCCTGTAAACGTTCTTGTAATTGGGTTGCAAGCAGTGTAGGGTTATCAGCATACATAAACGTACCTCGCCCGCGATCGCTAAGGCTAACCAAAAATGCTGTATTGAAGTGTGCAGCATCTCCCAAGCCTACCGTAGAAAGTGTAATGCCATCCACTGCCATCGTCTGTGCTTGCTCAATCAGTGGGTAGAGATCCTCTAAAATCTCTCCTTGATCAGTAGTTGGATGCCCATCTGTAATCAGAATTCCTACCCTTGCTCCGCCCGATCGCACTAAGGCAGACCGAATCCAGGAAAGAGCCAGGTCAGTTCGGGTAACTCCTTCAGGAACCAGGGTATCCAAAACAGCTTGGAGGTTGTCAAGTTGATTATTATGAAAATTATGCTCAACAGGAGTGACCCAGTCCGCAAATCCTGCCAGGGACAGGCGATCGCCTGACCGTAACTGCGCGACTAATTGCTGACAGGCTGCTTTCGCCCTTTCCCATTTTTCACCCTGCATCGAAGCGCTGGTATCCATAGCAACTGCCAATTGCAAAGGTAAGGTTTGGGTGCGATTTTCCTCAGCTACGATCCGAACTCGTAAAATATGCTCCGAGAGTTGTGAACTGATTTTAGCAGGGCGATCCCAAGCAAGTTGCAAATTGAACATGGCTTATCTAGACAAGCTTTCTGTTACCAATAGTACACCGTTGTTTTCCAGACTAATAATGAACTGCTTTTCTGCCAGGGTCTTGAAATCAGGATAGTTCTCAAAAATCCAGCGGTTAAGAGGGCGTTCAACCAAAGTTTCTAGTAAGGTTTTAATCCGCCGACCGCCAAACAGTAAATTATCAGTATTCTGCATACTAACACTTAGAACTTCCAGCACAGAAGTATGAAATAGCAGCAGCAGCCGATATTTGTCCCAAGCAGATTCGGCCAACTGCCGAAGAAACTTCTCACCAATTTTCCAAACAAACTCCGGACGAAGCAAGTCAAATACTACAATACTGTCACCCAGACGGTTCAGTAGTTCAGCACGACCAATACGACTGGTGAAGTGCCAGTGGACTTCTGAGCGAAAATGAGCATCGACCTGAGGATAAGTGAATGAACCGACACCTTGCCGATGCACCTCGGTCATAATGCCGTTACGGATGATAGCGCCCGTTTGGGGATCGGTTAAGTCAGAAGCGCCAAGGTTACTAGTAAAAATAATAACAGTCTGATTAAAATAGGCTGTCTGCCCTTTACCATCGGTAAGGCGACCGTCCTCCAAGATTTGGAGAAACTTATCCATAACTTTGGGATGAGCTTTTTCAATTTCATCAAACAGCAGAATGCTGTAAGGACGCTCTAAGACGCGGTTAGTCAGTATTCCTCCTTGTTCATAACCCACAAAACCAGGTGGAGCACCCGCTAACTTTTCGGCCGCGTGTTCTTCTTTATACTCACTCATATCAAAGCGGGCAAACGCTTGTTCATCTCCAAAGATCAGGCGTGTGAGTGATTTAGCTAACTCTGTTTTACCAACACCAGTGGGACCAACGAAAAAGAAAATTCCTTTTGGTTTGCTGTTACGACCGCTAACATTACTCAGACTAATGCCTACTTTGGCGCTCGTCAGGAGAGTGGTTACGGCTTCTACTGCGCGAGGTTGACCAATGACAGATTGAGATATTTCCTCCTTAGCATAAGCAATTTTATCTGCACTGATCTTCTCAAAGGGTTCATCCCGTTGCCCAAATTTGTAGAAGTCTACTAAGCGCAACACTGTTTTGGGACTCAGGGGAATGCGTTCTCGCCAAGAGGTGTGCCGGATAGCTTCTAGATCCATTGTCCCAAAGCCTTCAGTTAAGGCAGCAAATTCCTCGGCAGCTCGTTCAAGATCGCACAGTTGCTCTTGATTGGAACGTTGGACATTTATCTGGTCTCCCCCATAAAATCCCTGTTGCCCAAAGCGCAGGATAAACTGAAGTCTTTCGTCTTTGTTGGGACGAGTCACCTGCACTAAGGCTACAAAGGGATTGTTAGTGTAAAACCAGGCAGGTACTCGCCGCAGATCGCTTGCCAACAGGATGAGGGTGTTGCGATAGCCGGTGAGATGTCCCTCACGAATCACCTCCCCTTCCAGGGTGCATTTTTTCAGCAACATCAGTAAATGACGTTCATCCACCAGATAGCGTTCTGGGTCAGCAGTTAGCATATCCCCCAGATCGACAATCGCTACCACTGAGGTTTTCGGCTGAGAAATCACTGCCCGCAGATGAGCAAAAGCAGCATCTGGCGACAGGTAAGTGCTGGTCAGGCGTTGCACCACTGATGCTGGATTAGCACGGGATGGGGGCAGCATAGGATCTGCTGCAGGTGCTATTGGAGTGGAGGACTGTCCTAGCCGTTCTTTGTTGCTTTGTGCCAATCGCACTCGTGCTAGATCATCAAACAATTGCCGCATCTCTGACTGGGGAAAGGTCAGACCGTCTACTGGATCGTAACGAACAATCAGGTCAAATCCCATGTTGAGGAAATAAGCATTGAGGAATTCTCCCATCCCTTGATAACTACCCTGCCAGAGAAATTGATCGTGAATGTTGCTATATAGAATCTGGTGTTGACGGCGATACAGGTGCTTTTCAAACTCTTGAATCCAACGGGCTGAGATTGGGAACATGGCAAATAATAATTAAGTTTGAGCATTATCAACAAAATATTAAAAGCAACAAAGTAATACGCAAATATATTTTTTAAAGTACGTCAAAAGCATAAAAATAAGCTTTTTTAGACTATATCGTAACAGCAAACTTACAGCAATTTTCAGGTAATTGAACCACAAAATGTGAGAAACTATGCATAGAGTGATTGTTGAATTAGATGCCAGTAGTTTACTCAGAAGATTTGCGTTCTCGCGTGATTGCAGCGTGGGAAGCGAAAGAAGGCTCTCAACGCTAGGTAGCTCATGTAACCCAGGTCTTAGCACCTCAGTTGTGGTCAGGAGCAATAGTTGTCATGGATAACCTTAGGGTTCATCACGCAGAGCGTGTGCGAGTTGCGATTGAATCAGTCGGTGCAAAAGTCAAATCTTTACCACCATTATCTCCAGATTTATCAAGAAAGGCAGAGGGCAGGAGGCAGGAGGCAGAAGGGAATACTGGCTCCTGACCTCTGCCCGTGACCGTTAGCTCCGGCCCCTCTTAGGGGCTAGGGAACAAGGGTCTAAAACCCCACCGTCTACACGGGAGCCAGTACTGTAGGAGGGTATCCCGACAGAGGATAAGAGCGTTGCTCACAATTGGTTGGGGTCCCAATACCAATACATTTGTTCCTTCTGCCCTCTGCCCTCTGCCTCCTGCCTTCTTCAAAACGAAGAGACGGATTGGAGGGCGAGTGCCTGCTTTTAGTCTAAACTCCAGTGATAATATAACGTATACAATTCTAGGGAAAACACGTAATGCGATCACCAGCTCGACAACAACGACGCCAACAATTAATCCAGCAATACGTTCTATCGCGCCGGACGATGCTGGCGCTAATTGGTCTAGCTTGTGCCCCTGCTTTGGAAATGTGCCTAGGCAATAAATCTTACGCAACAGCACCCGACCTGCCTGCCAATCAGGATATTCCAACTTTACCTCAAAAAAACAACTCGGCAATCCAACTTGAGCGTCAAGAGCAATTATCAGCAGTACGCCTTCAATATCAACTGGCGTTTCGGCTACCGAACGCTGTCCGCGTGGCGACTTTACCCCTCCAAGAAGTTTTTGATCAGGCATATAAGAATAATCGAGAAATTTTGAGCCAGAAAATCGCCGCAAATCAACAAGCTTTTCAACAGAGTCCCAAGCCCTTTGTAACGCTGGAAGATTACGCAGCTGTCTTTAAAGTCCTGCCTCTACCAGATATTGCCAAGACCTTTAAAAGCAACGATACATTCGCAAAACAAAGGCTTTCAGGTCCCAATCCAATGGAACTAACCAATGTTTTATCACTCAATTACAATCTCTTTGAAAAACTTGGGATCACCGATGAGATTTTTCAAACTGTTCTCTTATCTCAAACGGGAAAGGCTGACGAGAGCGAAACCCTCAACAGTGCTACCCAAGAAGGTCGTCTATTTGTCACTGATTATGCGCGACTCGATTCTACTCACGTAACTCTAAAATCCAATCGGTTTCTCACTGCCCCAATCGCCCTTTATTATGCTGATCGCAGTCGTAGTCATTCGCGCTTAATCCCTATTGCCATCCAACTGGGACAGGTGCCTAAAGAAAGTCTGCTTTGTACGCCTATGGATGGCGTAGACTGGACTCTAGCAAAGCTGATCGCTCAGATGGCTGATTTTAATGTCCACGAATTGGTACGTCATTTAGGTCAAACCCATCTTGCTCTAGAGCCAATCGCATTAGCTACGGTACGCGAGCTAGCTGCTCGCCATCCGGTGAATGTGCTATTAAAGCCTCATTTTGAGTTCACAATGGCAATCAATGCTCTTGCCGATCAGGTACTGATTAATCCGGGGGGATATGTGGATATCATTTTCGGAAGCACTATTGAAAGCTCACTCAACCTTACAACTCTTGGGATCTCGGAATTTTTCAACAACTTCAGCAACTTTGCTCTTCCGAACAATTTACGTCAGCGTGGTGTTGATGAGCGTTCTGTATTGCGAGATTTTCCTTATCGGGATGACGGGTTGCTGGTGTGGGATGCCTTACTCGACTATGTCAGTCAATATGTTGGGATTTACTACAGATCAAACCAAGATGTCATTGAAGATTTCGAGCTACAAAATTGGCTACAAGTTTTACGGAAATCCGTTAGTGATGGAGGCTTTGGTATCGTTTCCTTACCACCCCGCCTGACTAACCGCGACCAGTTAATTAACCTGCTGACACAAATTATTTTCACCGCCGGTCCACAACACTCAGCCATTGCTTGGATTCAATATCAATATATGTCTTTTATTCCTAATATGCCCGGAGCTATTTACCAGCCCATTCCCACGGTTAAAGGGACGATGCAGGACGAATCAAGCCTAACTCATTTTCTCTCTGGCATAGAGCAAACTTTTGCTCAGGTCAATGTGATAGCATCAATTAGCAACAAGGTCGATATCAAGGCATTTACAGATTTTGGGGTAAATAGTTTTCAAGATCCACGAGCGATTAATGTTCTAAAAAGCTTACAAGACCGTCTAGAAGTGGTGGAGAAACAAATCTCACAACGCAATCAACGCCGCGAGGAATACTACCCTGGTTTTCTGCCCTCCCGCATGGCTAACAGTACCAGTGCCTAAAAACAGCCAACGGCTACACCCATGCAGATGCTGAGTTTTGCCGTTAAGTCTCTCAACTGGAGTTTAGATTAGGGTGTGTCATCAATTAGGTAAACTGGAATCAAAAGTATAATTTAAAAAAATGATATAAGGCAAATTAATAACAGTCACATTTACTTTTTTAAATCAGGATGTCACCACACGAAAACCGATGCTAGAGTATCGGAAATTGGCATCAAAGCAAAAACGGTGGGCACAGCGACAATCGTCTGCTAAGCTGTACCAAGAGCCACCCCGTACTACATGCTTTGTCGGATGCCCTGCTTCGCTCCAAGCACTACCATCCATAGGTGCGCCACTGTAACTCTCATGCCAGGTATCTTCACACCACTCCCAGACTAAGCCATGCAGATCGAAAAGCCCCCAGGCATTTGGCTTTTTTTGTCCTACCTGTTGAGTTTTGTTCCGGGCGTTCCAGGTGTACCAGGCATAGCTTGGGAGCAGCTGTTTACGGTTACTGAAACTGTAGAGGGTTTGGGTTCCGGCGCGACAAGCATATTCCCATTCTGCTTCGGTGGGCAGGCAATAGGGTTTGCCTGTGAGTTGAGAGAGGCGATCGCAAAATTCCAGTGCATCCCACCAAGAAACATTTTCCACCGGACGCAACGGACTGCTAAATTGGGAAGGATTGTTCGTACATACAGCTTGCCATTGCTCTTGAGTAATCGGTGTCTTACTCATACAAAATGCAGGTACACTAACCCGATGCTGGGGCATTTCCGGGCGCAACCACTTTTCAATGTCAGAGCGTTTAAACCAACTTTCCAGCCGTAAAACCTGCTCAATATCTTCTGTGGCACTTCCCATTAAAAAACTTCCTGCAGGAATGGCAATCATATCCAAGATTGCGCCACCAGGAAGACGTTCTTGGTAGTTGACTCGTCGGTTTGGCAGGGCGATAGCGCCTTGCGCGGCTCCCTTCGGGAGCATCGGTTGACTCTTGTGTTTGCCCTGCTTATCTGCACTGATATCTTCTGTTAACCTAATATTAGGCTGGTCTTCAACTTCAATCCGAATCCCGGAGTTTGGAATTGAGACATATCCTTGCGCTTCTGCTCCTGCAGGCAGGACTTTGCGAAAGCTGGGCGAAAGAGGCAATAGCACCGTTACTCTGCCTAAATCTGAAGTGGGGTCGAGAGCAGCGAGAACTTGAGCAGCCGTCCAGCGCTTTGTGTAGTCTTTGACCAAGCAACCCTGGACAATTACAGTAAAAGGAGCAGGTAGTTCTGAAGCAAAGTTAAAGTCTTCAATTCTCACCCGTTGCATCATCTGTTCGATGGTATTACCTGCAAAAGGATGTTTGCCTGTCAGCGTCTCGGCGATGACCATCCCTAATGACCACAAGTCCCAGGTCAGACTAATCTTGCCAGTATATGATTCTGGAGGTGCATAAGCGATCGTTCCCACTTGATGACTGGGAAGGGTTTCACTGCCATTGCGGTTTTCCAAGAGCCGGGAAATCCCAAAATCTGTCAGCTTCCATAGCCCACCCACTTGCATGATATTAGCGGGTTTGAGGTCTCGATGCACAATGCTCCGACCGTGCAAATAATCCAAAGCACTCGCCAAATTTTTCACCATCGTTTTGACTTCTGCTAGGGGTAAACTGCCCCGTTGCAATCGCCGCCCCAATGAGTCTTGAGCCAGTTCCATGACTAAACCCAGACATTCAATTCCTTTAAGCCAACCCTGCTCGGGACTGAAACCCTCTAGTAAGTTAGGATGTTTGAGAGAAATCGCAGTTTGCAACTCCGCAATTTGACGCTCTTGCAGTCCGCTTTCATCGGAAAAAATTTTAATCGCAACTTCTCTCATGACGCGATCAGCAACGACATCGTCTGCAAGAAATACAGCACCAAACGATCCCGCGCCTAAGAGTTTTTTCAGGCGATATTTAGGAGTAAACCACTCGTCTTCAAACATTCGCCAGAACTGATTCGGGTTCATTGGTCTGTGGTTCGTGTTTAATTACTGATCAGGTCTACGTATCAAATGAGTTGAGGCTAACTGCTATGGGCTGAGCCAGTTTCAGGAGTGGGCGTTGTTCCCCAAACATAATCTTGCAAAGCTGCTACATAAGCTGTTCGCTGCTGTTGCTGTTCGAGCCAAACTTGCTGCTGTTGCAATCGCGTGTCCTGTAGAAAAGCAGCAACCTGCTGTTGACGTTCACGAACTTCCTGTTGACGTTGCACTCTTGCGGCGTACCATTCTTCTCTGAGAGACATAATAATATAAAGTCTTTTCCTCCTATGTTACAAAAAATTATAAATTGCTACCGTTTTCAATGGCAGTCGTCGTCTTGAGGCTATATCCTCAATGCACACCTTTCACCACTTGTTATACACTACGACTACGCGTTTGCTGACTGCTTGGCAACTGATCGGCTTGACGGAGGACACGATTGGTATCTTTACCCTGCCATAGCACTTCGCCCATTCTGACGCCAAAATTATCCTCTAAGGCGGTGTGCATTTGGGTAAGCACCTGTTCAGCTTCGTCACAAATGGCAGCGGTATTGCCATCAACGGTCGCAACGCTGTGCTTAACATAACCGTCTACGTCATAAAACACCTGTCCCGCTATAGGGACGCTGACACTAATTCCTTTTCCTGCCTGAGTGGTGGCTCCCAAAATCATAGCACTGGCTGGATGCTCTGGATGCTCTGGTTGATGAAAGGTAATGCTGAAACCCATTTCCTGCAATGTCTGAGCAATGCTATCAGCAATATAATCCCGTTGCTCTGCCTGTATTTGAGCCGTGTTGGCAGTGTCAATAATGATTTGAGAGCGTTGCTGGCTTTCGCTTAAGCTGAAGATAACCTGTTTGAACTGACCGTCTGCGATTGCAAGTTTCGCTGCATTCGTCTGGTTTTCTAATTCTGTCACTGCTTGCCTTTGCCAGCGCATCACTACGGGGTCAGCCTTCAAGCCAGCCAAAATGACCTGCAGTTCTGCCAGTTGCTGATTTGCCTGTGCCTGTAGCTGTCGGCTGTCTGCTTGCCCTTGGACAATTTGACGGACGTGCTTTTGCACTAATGCCGTTGCTTCTGCTAGAGGTCGGCGCACTGCTACCGGGTTCCCCACGGCGATCGCTTCTTGCACATTTTGGAGGACGGATTGCAAGAGTTGCCGACCCGCTGCATCGAACTTCAAGGCTTCTGCCTCTGGAATTTGCGCCACTCGCCGTTGCAGTTCCTCTAGTTCAAACTGTTGTCGCTCGATGTCTGCCCGTCGTTTCTTTTCTGCCTCATCCCACCGCTTGCGCTTGCTAGCTTCTTGCATTGCCAGTTCAATTCTCACCAGTTCTTCTGAGATAGCCAGCAGTTTTTCTGGTGACTCTGCGGAGGCGATCGCCTCCAACTGATTCTGACAACGATATTCCAATGCCACTGCTTCTTGAACATAAAAATTTGCCCATTGCCAGTGTAAATCTGACAGCAGCACATTTACCCGGACATGGGTTTGGTAACGAGACATTTCCAATTGTCGTTGTCGCTCCTGCTCCTCGGCTTCCTGCCGTCGTCTAGCTTCTGCTTCTGAACGACGCTGTCGCTCAGCTTCCAGGATTTTTTGCTTCCACTCCGCAATTTCAGCTTCGGAAAATTTGGGGCTTCCACTCATAAAACTGTTTTTTTGTCAATGGACTACATAATTATTAAAGTTTTCATTGCTGTTGCTTCTTCAGCATAGCTACATCGTTTTCAGGGCTATACCGCCGTTCTAGCAGAGATTGATAGGCAGTTTCAAAATCTGCAGCGATAATGCTTGCAACAGTTGGGTTGGTGAATCCTTGGACACGATAACGTCGAATAGCTTGCAGAGTAGCCTGATTGCTAAGGAGTGCAAGTTCCGCACCGTTCCAACCTTCTGTACGCACAGCCCAAGCTGCCAAGTTTACATCTTCTGCCAAGGGGCGATCGCGGTTGTGAACCTGCAAAATTTCCAGCCGACTTGTGAGATCCGGCAGATCCACTTTTAGTTGCAAATCCAAGCGACCAGCTCTTAACAGAGCAGGGTCAAGCATATCTGGTCGATTGGTTGCAGCAATAATCAGAACGTTGTCACACGATTGGATACCATCAATCTCCGTAAGAAGCTGACCAACGACACGAGCGCTCACACCAGAGTCACTGTCATAACCCCCTCTAACAGGAACAAAGGTATCAATTTCATCAATAAAGATGACACAGGGCGCTGCTTGCCTTGCTCTAGTAAACAAATCCCGCACAGCTTGCTCTGATGCACCTACCCAACGACTGAGTAGTTCTGCCCCATTGACAGCAATAAAATTTGCCCTTGCTTGAGCAGCTACAGCTTTTGCCAGCAGAGTTTTGCCAGTTCCCGGCGGCCCCCAAAGTAGAATACCACGTGGAGATATGGCTCTCATCAGGCGGTAGAGTTCGGGATAAAGCAATGCACCTTCTACAGATTCCTGTAAGATGGATTTAATAGTTTCTAGCCCACCAATTTGATCCCAAGTAACGCTGGGTGTTTCAATCGCCACTGGACGCAAGACCGAGGGCTTGACATCCTTTAATGCTTGTAAAAAATCTTGCTGATTGATGCCCAAATCGGTAGGTATTGGTGAGTCCAGAGAAAGAGTAGAGCGGTGCAAGGCATTATACGCTGCCTTCTGACAGAGTCCTCGCAAATCAGCACCAACAAATCCAATTGCCAAATCTGCGATCGCCTCCAAATCGACAGAGACATCCATTGGCATCGAGCGAGTGTGAATCTTGAGAATTTCCAACCGACCATTGCGATCGGGGACACGGAAATACACTTCGCGGTCAAACCGACCTGGGCGACGCAGGGCAGGATCTACGCGACCGGGACAGTTAGTTGCTGCTAAAACCATCACCCCATTGAGTTGAGCAAAGCCATCCATAAGACTCAGGAGTTGAGCAACGACGCGCTTCTCGACTTCACCTTCCACGCTTGCGCGATCAGGTGCAAGGCTGTCAATCTCGTCAATAAAAATCAGGCAAGGCGCTGACCCCATAGCTTTCTGGAAAATCTGCCGCAGACGCGCCTCTGCTTCACCATAGTACTTACCCACGACCTCAGGACCTGCAATTGCGATGTAATTCACACCCAATTCTCCTGCCAGGGCGCGAGCAGTTAGGGTTTTACCTGTCCCTGGTGGACCGATTAACAACACTCCCCGCGTCGGCTCTAATCCTAGTTTGTCTAGCAAATCCGGGCGCTTGAGCGGTAGAGCCACCAAATCCCGCAGTTCTGCAAGTACTTCACTTAAACCCCCAACTGCTTCCAGTGATTGTATAGTAGACTTTGGCTGAAGAGTGTGATTATCAGCTTGCGATTGAGGTTTCTGCCCAGCAGATTTAGGACGACCCATAGCTTTGACCGACGGTTCTTCAGATTTGGGAAAATTGGTGGCATTTGCGATCAACACTTGCCGTTGAGCCTTTTTCTCCAGAGTTTTTGCCAGTATTAATAATTGTTCAAATTCTCGCAATAACCTACTCACTGTTCGCTGCTACTAGCCTATCCCTGTAGTCTATATAATTGAGCCAGCAGTTCCGGTGGAAGGGCTGCCATTCCGGGTGGAAGTTGAGATGCTATTCCCGGAGCTTGCTGTGCTGCTGCTGCATATACTTGTGCAAGCTGTTGAGGTGATAGACCAGTTATTCCTGAGGCTTGCTGTGCTGCTGCATATACTTGTGCAAGCTGTTGAGGTGATAGACCAGCAATTGGGGACGGAACTTGAGGTACAATTCCCAGAATTTGCCGTGCTGCTTCATGGAGTTGGGCAAGCTGTTGAGGTGATAGAGCTGCCATTGGGGATGCAACTTGAGGTGCCACTCCAGGGACTTGCTGTGCTGCTGCATATACTTGTGCAAGCTGTTGAGGTGATAATTGAGCAAGCTGTTGAGGTGATAATTGAGCAAGCTGTTGAGGTTGTAACATCCCCACTGCGGCAGATTGATTGGCTATTCCAAGTTGATTGAGCATCTGACCGAGCTGAGCGATTAACACACTCAACTGATTGACTAATCCAGCTAGTTGGGCAACGACTTCGACGGATAGGGCAGTTGCTCCAGCAGGATGGTTTCCTGAACTTGCGGCAGATTGCCCTGGTAATCCGCCCGCCAATCCTGCCACTTGACCGGCTAACCCACCAACCAATTCGGCTGGGTTACCCGCAGCACCTGCCACCTGACCGGCTAATCCACCAACCAGTCCGGCAGCGTTACCCGCAGCACCTGCCACTTGACCGGCTAATCCACCAACCAGTCCGGCAGCGTTACCCGCAGCACCTGCCACTTGACCGGCTAATCCACCAACCAGTCCGGTAGCGTTACCCGCAGCACCTGCCACTTGACCGGCTAATCCACCGACCAATTCAGCAGGGTTTCCGGCAGCACCTGCCACTTGACCGACTAACCCACCAACCAATTCGGCTGGGTTTCCGGCAGCACCTGCCACTTGACCGACTAACCCACCAACCAATTCAGCAGGGTTACCAGCACCACCTGCCACTTGACCGACGATACCTGTGACTGGAGATAGCAATCCGCCTAGCAGCCCACCACCTTGACCGCCTTGAGCTTGTTGTGCGTTTTGGGAAGCTGGTTGATTGCCTCTAGAACGGGGCTGATTACCTGAGGGCAAAAGTTGGGACGTGAGGTTGGAAAGCATAGGTTTAAAGGTTTGGAGTTGCAGGTAGTCGATGACGTGTGCGCTATCAGCACTGTTTGATACTGTAATCGAGAGGGTGTGAAGTCCTTTGAAAACGACTCCTAGTGGAATTTGAGTTTGCTTGAGCTGGACTTTGTCTGCACCAGGTGTCCTAGCAATGAGTTGCCCGTCTAGAAATATATTGTCTTCCCCAGAACCGTAGCGATCATAACAAAGGACTAAATATCCTTCAGTATAATCCTCTGCCAGGACAAAGTGAATGTTAAGCTGGCTGGTTGAGTTGGGAATTTTGCTGGCACTAGGAGGAACCAGGCAAGAGGGAATGATCGGACGATTAAGGGGGTCAGGGTCTGCGCTAATAGTATAATTATATACTTGTGTCCAGGCACCTGTCGGGACTGGTATTCCGGCTTGACCAGGTCTACCAATTTGCCAGAGAACAGATGGGGGGTCAGACATAGAAGTAACTGTGCTGGGTTGCTTCAAAGCGAGAGGTTGTTCGACAACTGGCGGAGTAATAGGTTTTTCAATATTTGGCTTTGAGGGAGTAGGGGTAACGCTCGGCACAGTACCAGTACCCTGTTTTGATGAATCTGGGGTGGGAGTATCCTTATTTAGCAATGGTTGTGTGGCAGTGCCGTGGATATCTTGCTCCACAGAAGCAGACTCAGGAGAGTCGATTTCGGTAATGGGTTCTGCTTGAATTTCGATTGACTGCTGGGCTGAAAGTGCTTCAATCTCAATGGGACTCAAGACTCTGTCCCAAATATGAACCTCAGCAATCTTGCCGCAGAAAAAGCAAGGACTTGCCCCCAACTGCTCTGTAGCGCCTGCGCCGACGCGCATGGGATTGCGGTCATTAGGCTGGTATTGCACGTCAATCTGTCGTCCTACTTCCTGCCCATTGACATAGAACGTCATTATCCGAGAGTGTTGGTTATAAGCTCCTGCCAGATGTGTCCACACACTGGGTATTACCTTTGGTCCAGTTAGTACTCGCCAAAATGCGCGTGGCTCCCCATTACCCAACCAAAATTGCCATTGTCGTGAAGGCGTGACGCAAAAAAGGTAGCCCTTGCGTCCTTCCAGGGGAGATCCTCCTACCGAGGTGACAATAGTCTGGTAGCCTGTGCCGCCACCAACCATAGCCCACATTTCTACTGTGAAACTGGTAGGGTTTAGCTCGGGAGCATAGGGCATATCCAATTTGTCACTGACTCCATTAAAGGCAGGAGCTGTTGGAAAAGAGTCATTTTGAGGCGTTTCCTGCATTGTTGTTTGGGAGAGCGCAGCTTGCTGTGCCATACGGTCAATGGGAGGATTGCCACGTCGCAGGGTGCCAATGGAAATTCCTGCAACTCCAACCCTTAACTTGTCGATTGTCAGCATCTGCTTGGTGCTACTCTAAGCATATGTGAACGTGCCGCTCGCTAATGCACATTATGGTTGATTTGTACAGTGTATAACTTTTACTCCTTTACCGGATTCATAATGATGCCTCGACTAAGCATCCGAGACTCAAATTCTTGACGAAAACCTGGTTCCTTGGGAATCCCCACAAACTGGATTTCTCCGGTTGTTTCCATGAAAAACTGTAAACCTACCGAGCGCTCTGGCTGCGCTAATTTGGCGAAAATTAGAGCTTGATAACGCTCTGTCATCGGTAACAATCGCTGATTACCCGATCCACGCCAAAGTAAATCTGTGTGCTGTTGTTCGATGTAAACACCATCTATCAACAGATCGATTCGCTGCAACAAATCTTGCTGTTCTTGTGTACCTTGCTGCTGTAGCTGCTCTAGACGATAGCCTGTATAGCATACTACTCCCAGATCTGCCTTCGCTCGAACTAAGTCTACTAGATTAGCCAGTGCCTTTGCTTGCAGCATCGGCTCTCCTCCAGAGAAGGTCATCCCCTCAATTCCACGTTGAGCTAGTACCCAAGCTGCCATTTCTGTCACGCTCACCAGCTCTCCCGCTGACTCATCCCAAGATTCAGGCACTATACAATTTTTACAAGCGAACCTACAACCTTGTACCCAAATTACGGCTCTTTGCCCCGGACCAAGTACGCTCACAGGGGATTGACGACTAAATAGGCGTAAAATTTTCTCATTCATAGTTATCCGAGCGAATTCCTAATAGTTCGCCAAACGGATTTAGAAGCTCATCTGAGTGCGATCACACTCAGATGAGCTTCTAGTAGCGACGCATTTCAGCAAGGAATTTGTAGTAGTAGCGCAAAAATTCATTGCGCGATTCCTGAGAACGACGTTTGTGATCTACGTAGATGCTCTTGCGTAGGTTCTCAAGCTCGCGAATTCGATTATGCTGATCTTTGAGAAACTCGCGTTGATGCCTGAGAAACTCGCCGTGCCATTCGCTAAAGCGACGTTCGCCATCTCGGACAAGCATTTGACGATAATGTTCGCTGTCAAGCCTGTCTACTGGGATATTATTAAGATTTGCCATGAGTAGAAACCTGCTACATAGAACTTATTTATAGCTGTACAATACAACTACTTGTCTACTTCGGTGCTTCATCCAAAGGAGACATATCCAACAGTCTACAGGCGTAACTATGGCTTCGCCAAGCTGCGCTATCGTAGCTAGCCGAGACTACCGTTAGTCCACTGGAAGATTCTCAAATACTAATTTTTATTAGGAATCTCTTTGCCATTGTCTAAGGAGCCACTGTCTGCGAGCTTCACTTGCCAGCATTTTTGCTGATGCACCAATGCAACGGGCGCGATCGCTCTTCGACAAGTCCAAACGGCTCAATGTTTGGCAGGCACGGAAACTAGGAATCATTCCACCAGTACGAATTTGCCGCATGGTACGAATAAGGATCATTGTTTCACCTCCGTTTAGCAGAAAGTTTTTTTGCTGACGGAATTTCCTGAAACAGTTCCCCAAGAATCAAGCTTGCTTCACTCTGGGACAGTTTGGAACGCGACAGCAAGACATCTACACAGACATCTTGAAAGTCAGTGCTGGTTGGCACAACAGGAACATTATTGCTGTGACAGACTTTAGCTACGATCAGACACGCTCGCAAACCGGAGGACTTTTCTTTTTGCTGTGTGCGCTCCCGAAACTTCTTGACAAGAGAGACAATAACTGAGGCATCCGCTCGTGTCAATCCTGATTTTTGGACAACAATCTCCTCCTGAGTCAGTTGGTCTGGCTCTGGAATATCGATCGTTACCAAGCGATCCATCAGTGCATCCTGAGTTTCATGAACTCCGCAATACTCCTCTGGATTCGAGGTAAAGATGACTCGGAACTGGGGATGGGCACGAATATATTCCTGTTGCTGGGCAGCGCTTGGTAGCACCAGTAGCTTTTCCTCCAATACGGAGAGCAGCACATTATTCACCTCAGGACGGGAGCGATTGAACTCATCGTAGACCAAGGTGAAGCCCTCACGGCAGGCAGTGGTCAGGCGAGCATCGACCCAGGTCTGGCGGAATTCATCTTCCAGCTTGACAACGGTGTGAATAAAATTATCAACAACTTTCTTGCGGTTATAGCCCCGTTGATTACCAATCAGATCGGAGGACTTGTGCTCATCATCTCCAAACATCAGCAAAATCGGACGCTCCAAAAGATTCGCCAAATGTATTGCCAATGTTGTTTTGCCGGTTCCAGCCGGACCGCGCAGGTGGACAGAGAAGCCAGCGTGAAGATAGCGCAACGCACGCTGAGTCAGACGATTGATTGTTGGTGTATCGACAAAATTATGGGAGTTTGCTTGCAGAACTGTGGTCACAACTAACTCCCTGGGATCATATTTGTTGGGGTAGCAGTGGAAGGTTGCGAAGGTGAAACACCTGTTGCATAACTGCCATTCTCAGGAATGGGCGTTGTCCCCCATACATAATTTTGTAGTGCTGCTACGTAGGCTGCTCGTTGCTGTTGCTGCTCGAACCAGACTTCCTGCTGATGTAATCGCGTCTCCTCTAGGAAAGCAGCCACATCGGCTTGCAAAGTGCTGCGGAAGTTACTCAACATTGTCCGCTGATATTGATGCAGTGCTGCCATCTCTGCTTGAATCTGCTGACGATACTCCAGCACATCCTGTTGACGTTCGCGGACTTCTTGTTGGCGTTGCACTCGGGCAGCGTTCCATTGTTCTCTAAGAGACACTATCTAGGCTCCTTTGGCGCTATACCTACCAAAAACAAAAAGGTACGCTACAACAACTCAGATGGCTGGTACAGCGGCTTGAGCTGTTAAGCCAACAGCTTCTGCATACTTCAAATAGGTTTCTACTGATGCTAGCACAATCCTTGCTTCCACTGCTAACAGTTCGATTCCCACAAGGGATACCCGTACCCACACATCGATGACGACACCCTTATCGAGAATGCGATCAATGACTTCAGCCAGACTGGAAGATGAGTTTACTTTTTCAACTGCCATAATTACTTGTCTCGATATATATAGAATTTCTGTAACAACTTATTAGCCACAGATTTTTTGAGTAGCCATTTTATCTTAATCCCAAAATAGAAATTTTTAAATCCAGATGTATGCATGTCATAGATTTTTTTTTGAAACTTAAGAAAGAAAATTTTCTGACTTATTGCTGCCAAACCCTAGCAAATGCGTGGAAATAAATATTTTTCGTTAAGGGTAGGCAGAAGGAAAGATGGTTTTACTTTTTTGTTGAGATTTTATTTTTCTTTATATTAAATTTTATTAAAAACTTAATATAAAATTTAATATAAATTTAAAAATCCTAAACACTAAAAACACGAGAGCCGATTTATTATCAAGAGGCTAGGCAATTGCTAAGGAGCGCAGGGTTATAAAGGGGGATCGCCAAACTCCAAAATTAAGTGTTTAGGATAGAAGAAAAAATTCTCACATTTCCTCCTAGATAGTGCTGTTGAGAAAGCAGCTATACTGGTTCTAAAAAGGCATCCTTCTAAAGAAATTCAGATAAATTTCAGAGGATTCAAAAAAAAAATTTTTTTTATATTCTCGTCTAACATGGGAAAGCATCAAATACTATAGATAAAGAGTCGAAACAATCGTGACTTCTACGCCGATTCTGCCGAAAAGTTCTCAATCCAACGCTAATCGAACGATTGCAACATCTACCCAAGGCTCAACTTTGGCGGATATTCTCGAACGAGTTTTGGATAAGGGAATTGTGATTGCAGGTGATATCTCTGTTTCTGTCGCCTCCACCGAACTTTTGCATATCAGAATTCGTTTGTTGATTTCCTCAGTTGATAAAGCGCGAGAGATGGGAATAAATTGGTGGGAAAATGACCCCTATCTCACCAGCAAGTCTCAAACTTTAATTGAAGAAAATCGCCAACTTCAGGAACGGTTGCAAAGTATAGAAGCAGAAATGCGATCGCTCAAAGCTTTAGCTACCAGTCAAATAGAATTCGGTGCAAGTGAGCAGTCAAAAAATCCTTATTCTATGTCGAAAAATCCCTCTACTGAAAACAACACTAACCCTACAGATGAAACATAAAAAATTGACATTATGGCATTACTTGGGACATCCTCTGAAAATCCGGAAATAGTAAGTACCAGTAACAAATTGAACAGTAAGGCGGGGTTGGCTTCTTTACTGTTAACAGTGGTGGAATTGCTTCGCCAACTCATGGAAGCGCAAGTCATTCGCCGCATGGAACAACACATTCTCAGCGAAACAGAGTTAGATAGAGCAGCAGAAAGTCTGCAAAAGCTAGAAGAACAAGTGTTGCAGTTATGCGAGATTTTTGAAATAGATCCAGCAGATTTGAATGTGAATCTGGGAGAATTCGGCACCCTTTTACCACCACCTGGAACTTACTATCCGGGAGAAACTAGCAACAGTCCTTCTATCTTGGAACTGCTAGACAGACTTTTAAATATTGGAATTGTGGTGCATGGCGATGTTGATTTGGGTTTGGGTAACCTGAATTTGATTCACGCGAAGCTGCGGCTGATTTTGACATCAAAACCGATATAAAAGTTCTTTTATTTCAAAAAAATTATGAATAATGGTCTTTATCTTTACGGCATTTTACCCGCACCTATTTCGGAAAAAGTAGTTCTCGAAGGACTAGATCAACAACCAGTTCAGAGCTATAGTGTTGACGGGTTCAACTTTTTATACTCAGAAGCGAAAAAAGAAAAATATCTTACTTCCCGACGCAATTTATTGTGCCATGAAAAAGTTTTGGAAGAGGCGATGAGTGAGGGGTTTCGCACTCTACTACCTCTTCGCTTTGGATTGGTAGTGAAAACCTGGGAAACAGTCACCGAGCAATTGACTCGTCCCCATAAGGAAAAACTCCAAGAGTTATTTCAAAAATTGGAAGGACGCAGAGAAGTAAGCGTCAAGGTATTTTGGAATAGCCAGTCGGAGATTCAGGGGTTACTAGAGTCAAATGTTAGCTTGAAAAAAAAGCGCGATGCGATGGAAGGTAAAGCTTTAAGTAGATCGGAAATCATCGAAATTGGTAAGCTGATTGAAAATGGTTTGCAACTTCGTAAGCAAGCAGTTATTGATGTTTTCCGTTTTGAATTGAACGATCTGGCAGAGGAATTTGTGGAAAACGATACAATGACGGAAGAGATGATTTACAATGCGGCTTATTTGATTCCCTGGGAAAGTGAATCTAACTTTAGCGAAAAAGTAGAAGCAATCGACCAGGAATTTGGCGATAGCCTACGAATTCGCTACAACAATTTTACGGCTCCTTATACCTTTGCCCAGCTTTCTTAAGGAAACCTAATATTATGTTTCTGGAACTCTTAACTTTTCCTATTTCAGGACCACTTGGTGGAATCATCTGGCTAGGAGAGCAACTTCTAGAGCGTGCTAATGCTGAATTAGATGATGAACAAAATTTGCAAAAACAGTTATTAGCTTTGCAGTTAGCCTTTGATATCGGTGAGATTTCAGAAGAGGACTTTGAAATTCAAGAAGAAGAACTTTTGCTGAAAATTCAAGCCATGGAAGAAGCAGAAGAAGAATCTGGATGATTTGTACAAACGCCTTAGGAGGCGTTTGTACAAAAGCCAGCAGTCAGAAATTAATATTCAAGATAAAAAGTTTGGAAAGGACTCGACTTAACACTCTTATTAGGAGTCGTTGTATTTTGAGGAGAACAAGTATTAGGAGTTGCACTTTGAGAAGAACTAGGAGTTGATTGACGCAAGTTCTGAATAGTTTTTTCTGTATTCTCTATTTGGTGATCGAGAAGCCCCAGTTGTTGTCTCAATAGCTGAATACGCTGTTCCATAAACTCCAATTCTTGCTGGATACGCTGCCGTTTCGTTACCATTTTATATAAATCTAATTGTTCAGCAGCTTCACTTTTATTACGAGGTATTGTGCTGATTTTAGGCTGAATTGTGCGGCGCGGGGGAATGCTTTTCATGTATACTTTAAAAATTAACGTATAAATCAACTATAATTAAAAAACGGCGTTCGCAAATACTATTACTAAAGCTGGGTAAAATTTCTTAGTAAAACCTTTAATATAGCAGTCCTATCTAATTTATGAAAATTTTTAACCGCCAAGACCCTAAAAGCGCCAAGAAAAGTAGGATTGCTATAGAAAGCCGTTGAAGGGGAGTGAGCGATCAATGAAACTGCAAGAAACTGTTGCCGGACAACCAAAAGATGTTGACCTTGGTTATCCTACCTCGGCAACTCCCTACTTCAATGGTAGTAGCGATCAAATTGACATCCCCTACGCTACAGATATTAACCCTACTAGCTTTACAGTCGAGATGTGGGTTCTGTTTCAACGCAGTAGAGGCTATCGAGCTATTTTGACTTCCGTCAGTGGTTCTGCAACCCTTGGGCGTCGAGGGTATGTCTTCTGTGTGAACGCCGCACAACAGTGGCAGTTTTGGCTCGGTAGCGGTCAGATAGGAATTCCTTGGGTTATTCTTACAGGCTCGAAAGCTCAACGAGGGATCTGGACTCATCTAACAGGAACCTATGACTCAGTATCCAAAACAATGGCTTTCTATATTAATGGTCTAGCTGTGGGGCAATACACAGGAATTCCGTTTCAACCAAACAATCGCCATCCATTGCATGTGGGCGCAGGAGCAACCGAAGCCGGAGCAAGTTCGTGTTTCTTTTACGGGAGTATTACTAAAGTGCGGATTTGGGCGGAAGCGCTTTCCCCGGTTGAAATTCAGACTCTTGCTATTGAGGGAGTACTGGGCGACCAAACTGTGGAACAAACTGTGGAACCCACTTCACCCATCCCGACTCCAGTTGCTCAGGTAAAGCAACCAGAAGTACCTATCACTTCACCCATCCCGACTCCAGTTGCTCAGACAAAGCAACCAGAAGTAACTATCACTCCACCCATCCCGACTCCAGTTGCTCAGACAAAGCAACCAGAAGTAACTATCACTTCACCCATCCCGACTCCAGTTGCTCAGGTAAAGCAACCAGAAGTACCTGCCAAGCCTCTTGCTACAACTCCTCCTGAATCCTCTGAGATAAAACCATTAAGCAAAGAGCTAGAGAAATCCTTACAGCCAGTATTGATGTTTGACGGGCAAGATGATTATGTAGAAATCCCATATTCTCCTACTTTAGACTTTCCTCAAACGCAAGATTTTGCGATCGAAGTTTGGCTAAAGCCAGACCTTATGGAGGAAACTAAGAGCAAAAAAACATTCGATATCAATGTCCTTGAAAAATGGGTAGGAACCCCGTTTCCATACGCCATCCGATACAGCAGTAAGAATGGTCGCGTCTATGCATCTCGCTATGATGATCACAAAAAGAATCCAGCAGTCTCCTGTTTGCAACCGATTAACGATCAACAGTTTCATCATGTTGCGTTTGTGAAACAAAGTTCCCAACTGTACTTGTATGTGGATGGTGTCGAAGTGGCAACCACAAATGACACAACTATAGGAACAACTCAGAACAATTCACCGCTTTACTTAAGTCGAGGGGCAGTGGGAGGGGGGCGGCATTTGTTTAAAGGTCAAATGGTTGAATTCCGTATTTGGAATCGAACTCGTTCTCAAGCGGAAATCCAAGCCGATATGTCGCGTCATCTCGTGGGTGACGAACCCGGATTAGTGGGCTACTGGGCTTTGAATGAAGGAAGTGGTGATACAGTCTCTGACAAAACCAAAAACGCCAATCACGGCAAGATAACTGGAGCAACCTGGAAACAAGTTGAAGTGCCAATTAGTTAAAAATTTTTACTTTTACAACTAAGCGTGGAACTGTCTAACTTTTACACTTACGCTTTTCTCTTGACACCAGCCACCGTTTTGGAGTTACCTGTCGGCATTGGCGACATGGTACTTCTTATCAGTCATGCTGGCGTTTCAGCTTTGGTGGAACCAGAGGTGTCTAGTGAATCATTACAGAACGATGACGAACGATTAATCCAAGCAGTTTTGTCCCATGATCGAGTGGTTTGTGAACTATTTCGCCAAACTACAATTTTACCCTTGCGGTTCGGTACTTCCTTTGCCTCAAAAGAAAGCTTACTAACTCATCTAGAATCCCACGCGGAGGAATATCTAGAAAAGCTACGCCAACTAAATGGTAAAGCCGAATATATGTTGAAATTTATTCCCCGGACTTTAGATGAACCAAACATAACACCTGAAGCAGGAGGAAGACAGTATTTTTTAGCCAAGAAACAACGTTATCAAACACAGCAAGACTTTCAAATAGCTCAAACTGCGGAATGGGATCGGGCAGTTCATCTTATAACCCAGATATATAAGTCGGCAATTGTTGTTCAACCGGAAGGTGAAGATGCGCGGATTTATCTTTTAGTCAGTCGCCAAGACGAACCTTTACTTGCAGAACAATTTCTAGCTTGGCAAAAAGCGTGTTCTCGTTGGGAATTACAGTTAGGACTCGCCCTACCTCCGTACCATTTTATCTAAAAGTTATATCTGGAATTTTTCAATCTAAAAAATATCAGGAGGTGTAGAGATGGATGATATGGTAAAGTACGACTCGCTTCAGCTAGCAATGTTTAGCGGTAAAGGTGGAGTAGGAAAAACTACCCTTGCCTGCGGTTTTGCCCGACGCTGGGCGAGATTATTTCCCAACGAACAAATACTGTTAATATCTACAGATCCAGCCCATTCTTTAGGCGATGTGCTACAAATAAAAGTGCAAGACAACGCCTTACCCTTACCTGATTTACCTAACTTGAGTGTTCGAGCGTTGGATGCTAAAGAATTACTTTTAGAATTTAAGGCAAAATACGGCAAGTTTTTAGAGGTATTAGTTGAGCGGGGAAGTTTTGTTGAGGGCGAAGACTTAACACCTGTTTGGGATTTAGACTGGCCCGGTTTAGATGAAGTTATGGGTCTGTTGGAAATTCAACGCCTGCTAACAGAAAAAGTGGTAGATCGCGTAGTAGTAGATATGGCTCCTTCCGGTCACACTTTAAACTTGTTGGGAATCAAAGATTTTTTAGATATAGTTTTAAATTCTTTAGAATTATTTCAAGAAAAACATCGGGTCATTACCCAAACTTTTAAGCGAAGTTATACCGCCGATGAAATCGATGACTTTTTGGTCAAGATGAAATCTGAATTAGCAGAAGGCAGACGCCTACTACAAAATCAAGATATATCTACTTGCTTGGTAGTGGCGATCGCTGAACCCATGAGCCTTTTAGAAACAGAACGATTTCTAGAAAACTTACAAGTGTTAGAAATTAAGAGTGGTGGGTTATTAGTTAACAAGATTTTAGCAGATGCAGATACAGATTTAGATCGCTATAGCGAACAACAAGAATTGCTAAATAAGTTTGTCAAACTACCAGGAAACCAACCTGTTTTTCTTATATCACAACAGCCATCAGAACCACTTGGCAGTGCAGCATTAGACAATCTTATTAACCAAATTCAAAAAATTGATACAGTTCCAATTGCCCCACCACCACCCATACAGTGGCCGGCTAAAGTGCTACCCGATTTCAGCGATTTTATCGCAGAAGGACGGCAACTTATCCTTGTTGGCGGCAAAGGTGGAGTTGGAAAAACGACAGTAGCAGCTGCTATAGGGTGGGCGTTAGCAAATCGTTATCCTGATAAAAAGATTCGCCTCATTTCTATCGACCCCGCCCATTCTTTGGGAGATGCTTTTGGGGCAAAATTAAAACACGAACCCACCCAGATAACGACCAATTTGAGCGGTCAAGAAATCGATGCTGATATAGTTTTGGAACAGTTCCGCAATGATTATCTTTGGGAATTAGCCGAAATGATGAGCGGCGAAGGATCTCAAGCCGGGGCGGTGAAAATTGCTTACACTCCCGAAGCTTGGCGACAAATTGTAGCGCAAGCTTTACCTGGTATTGATGAAATGCTGTCTCTGATCACAGTGATGGATTTATTAGAGCGCAAACAGCAAGATTTAATTATCCTGGATACTGCCCCTACCGGTCATCTTCTGCGCTTTCTAGAAATGCCATCTGCATTAGCAGACTGGCTAGCCTGGATATTCAAGCTGTGGATGAAGTATCAAAATGTTTTAGGTAGGGTAGATTTTATGGGAAGGCTGCGGAATTTGCGACAACAAGTTGTACAAGCACAGAAGAAATTAAAAGACCCCCACCATACTGAATTTATTGGTGTCATCCAAGCTGAAGCTGCAATTATTGCAGAACAAGTGCGGTTAACTGAGTCTTTGCAAAATATGGGAGTTCCGCAGCGTTACATAGTGCATAACCGTTACAGTCAGAATATGGAACTTGATGATAGTTTATTTGCTCAGCAAACTATTATTCGCTTACCAATTTTACCTCGTTCTGTGGAACCGCTAGACCGAATTAAAGCAGCTGCGAGTATGTTACTTTAACGAATTCCGCGAAATTCCGCATCCGCCGGGAGCGGTGACGATGGATAGGGGAGGGCATAAACTGAAAAGCTTAGTCTCAACTTGAAACGGGTTAATAAGTACAAATGTGACTGCAAAAAAAAGGGGAGAAGTTTGATGAACGATTTATTCAAAGGTTTTGAGCAGTTATTAGAACTTGCAAAAGCCTTGGAAGAAAAAATTGAAACTGGAGAACTCAAAGCAGATATGCAGTTCCGAACTCGTCCTTTGAGGAGTATACCTCGTTCTCCCCGTCCTAGCTATGTAAATAATGTCAGCACAAGTAGCTTCCGCACTCCACACTCATCTAGTTCTAGTTCTGGTGGATCGAGTTCTACAACCCCAAACCCAGTCAAACCAAATCAGACAACAGAGAATTATTCGTTAAAAGATGTGGGCGGACTTGGGGAAGTCCTCAAAGAACTCAAAGAATTAATCGCCATACCTTTAAAACGTCCTGACCTACTTGCGAAAATTGGACTAGAACCGACACGGGGTGTTTTATTAGTCGGTCCCCCTGGTACTGGCAAAACTCTCACTGCCCGCGCCCTTACTGAAGAACTGGGAGTCAACCACATTGCCATAGCTGGACCAGAAGTCATCGGTAAACACTACGGCGAAGCGGAACAGAGACTGCGAGAAATCTTTGAGAAAGCTGCGAAAAGTACTCCTTGCTTGATATTCATAGATGAAATCGACAGTCTCGCCCCAGATCGCAGCAAAGTAGAAGGGGAAGTGGAAAAACGGCTAGTCGCACAACTCCTCAGCCTGATGGATGGTTTTGCCACAACTAAAGGCGTGATCGTGCTAGGGGCCACTAATCGTCCCGACCATCTTGATCCAGCGTTGCGACGCCCTGGAAGATTTGATCGCGAAGTGTTATTTCGCGTACCAGACCGTCAGGGACGCTTGGAGATCCTACAAATTCTGACTCGCGCTATACCATTAGACCAGACGGTAAACTTAGAAGCGATCGCCGATTTAGCCGTCGGATTTGTGGGTGCAGACTTGAAAGCCGTCTGTCAAAAAGCTGCCTACAGTGCTTTGCGCCGCCAAGTCCCCTCCATTGAAGCCCAAATTCCAGAGACGATGACGGTACAGCAGTCAGATTTTTTGCAAGCACTTCAAGAAATTAAACCCGCCGTTTTGCGTTCGGTACAAGTAGAATCTCCTAATGTTGCTTGGTCAGAAATTGGTGGACTTGAGGAAATCAAACAAACTCTGCGCGAATCGGTAGAAGGTGCACTGTTACATCCAGAACTTTATTTAAGAACCAAAGCGCGATCGCCCAAAGGCATTTTACTTTGGGGACCACCTGGAACTGGCAAAACTATGTTAGCTAAAGCCGTTGCTTCCCAAGCTAGAGCTAATTTTATCTGCATCAATGGTCCGGAATTACTGAGCAAGTGGGTGGGTGCTAGCGAACAAGCAGTGCGGGAATTATTCGCCAAAGCTAGACTTGCAGCCCCCTGTGTTATTTTTCTCGACGAAATTGATACTTTAGCACCAGCAAGAGGGCGTTACAATGGCGATTCTGGAGTCAGCGATCGCGTTGTGGGACAGTTGCTCACAGAATTAGACGGGTTGCAGACAGGTGCTACCATTCTAGTGATTGCCGCTACCAATCGTCCTGATACCTTAGATCCAGCAATACTTCGCGCTGGACGGTTAGATTTACAGCTATTAGTGGATTTACCTAATTTGGAAAGTCGCTTGGCAATTCTGCTACTCCACAACCAAGACCGTCCATTGCAGGATGTGAGTTTAGCATACTGGGCAGCAGTCACTGAGGGTTGGAACGGGGCGGATTTGGCATTGTTAGGCGATCGCTCTGCTGTAGAAGCAATCCGTCGCTATCGCTCTGGTGGAATGAGTGATCCGGCGGCAATCCGGATTACAACTGACGATTTTAACTATGCCTACCAGGTTTTAAGCCAACAGCGTCCGGCGTAACCTGCTGCGTTGAAAAACAGTTTTCGGTGTATGGCACACAGTTTTTCCCGGTATTCCGTAGGCTAGCTATTACAGCAGTTTTCATATGAATAGACCACAAATCGTAGGGTGGGCATTGCTTAGAAAAGCCGATTTGATAGACATTTGAGATATTAATGAGCAATGCCCACCTTACAGAAAACCGCTGTAAAACACTGGCTAATAATTCTCAACAATTACCGTATTTAATTTCTCCAGGACTTACGCAAGGGAAACGTAGTTGTGTCATTGCGACCAGGAGTACGCAATCTCACAGTCAACTATTATTAGTAACTCGTGCGTAAGTCCTATCCTCAATCTTAGACCTGAATCTTTATACCGATTCTGCTATAAACTTGCACTAAATAATTAAATCTCTTTTCTTGGCGTTCTTGGCGTTCTTGGCGGTACCCTGCGGGAAGCCGCTGCGCGTCTACGTTTTAAAAATAAAGTACATCTATGGCACTTTACGAGCAAGCTATCATGGAGAATTGGTATTAAGACGATTTTCACTAAGGTTTGGGATTATCATTTCTGATAGGAATAGAATTGGTATGACATGTGCAAACATTGCCAACAGGTGATCGAACAGCTAGGAATTGACATTGAGCTTTTTTTCAGAAAGCTAGCAGATTTAGGTAGAGGACAACTTAGCGAGTGGGATAAAGAGATTATTTGTCAATCTTTACTAGGACACTCTCGAAAACACATTGCTCTTCAACTGCGTTTACCTGCTGAAAGTGTTAGAGATCGATTGTCTCACTATATCTATTCTCAAATATCAGAGTTAATGCAAGTTGATCAAGAAGCGATCGCTTTGAACCACCATCAGAAATTGTTACTGTGAAATGGAATCCTCAACAACAAAAATGGAAATGGTCGCATTTACGATCAATGTAGGAATAATATCAAATCCGTTTGTATCGGAATTATTTCTCCTTCCTCTCCACGCCAGTCGCCTACGGAGGGAAACCCTCCTGCAGCGCTGGCTCCTCTGCGTCCTCTGCGCCTCTGCGGTTTTTTAATCATTCAGATGCTACCGGATTTGATATAACTTGATGCTTTGCACATATTTATCCCTATTCCAGCAATTCAACGTGAGCGCCAAACTTAGCCGCTAGTTTGCGATCATAAGTCAGCACCTGAGTATTAGATTGAATTGCTGCTGCCACGAATAACGTATCGTAGAACGAATGACTTGCCTCGACTGCCAATTTTAGAGCAATATCCCGAATTTGAGAACTAGAAATCGTGATATCAACCAATGCCTCAGCATCTTGCAGCGCATCTAAACCTATTTGCAACGGTAGTTGCCGAAATTGTATCCATTGCCAAATCACATTGCCGAGCTCGGTAAACAACGAATCAGGCACCACAATCCGATCTACACTTTCTAAAGCAGTGATTGCCTGGTCATACTTCTCCTCTACGTGTAAGAGCGCATAGGCAAACACCATCGTATCAATCACCATCAGAGTCGTCCTTCTGATTTCCAAGACTGCACCTGACTTTCTTGTTCCATCGGTAACGCTTCCGCGCGTTGACGAATACGAGCAAGCACTTCATTACGTTCGCCATAGCGTTTTTGCAGTAAATCGCGGACTTCTTGCTCCATCGAAATCCCCTTTTGTCCCGCCAAGCGTTTAATCCGAGCGACTAATTCATCAGATATATTGCGAATCGTAATTGTTGCCATACTGCCTCCTTAGAAGAGTGCTAGAATACTCGCGGATCGTTACCTTTATGCTAGCATTCTGCTAGCATTTGAGTCGCCTAAATTATTTCAGCATCCGATTAACTAAGAAAGGTATTGGCGATTCAGAGAAATCAACGCAACTATCTCAAATCTCCTACCACTTCTAAAAATCCGATCAAATTTTGGCATCAGTCCTAAAAGCGACAGATGTAGCACTTCTTTCTACATCTGAAGTAGAGATTTTTTCAGTTCTATTAGTAGGCTGTATTTAACGAATTCAGGAAATGACAATGCAGAATAATTCTTCCACGAACAACCCTACTACTGAACGCTGGCAGTTTTGGATTGATCGAGGCGGTACGTTTACCGATATAGTGGCACAAAGTCCAGATCGTAGAGTCATCGTTCACAAACTGTTGTCGGAAAATCCACAACGTTATACAGATGCTGCAATTCAGGGTATTCGAGATATCTTAGGAATTCCATCTGATGCGCCAATTCCAACCGATCAAATTGCTGTTGTCAAAATGGGAACGACGGTGGCGACGAATGCACTATTAGAGCGTAAGGGCGATCGCACTCTTTTACTGATCACAAAGGGCTTCCGTGATGCGTTACGCATTGGTTATCAAAATCGTCCGAACATCTTTGCGCGTCACATTGTTTTGCCTGAAATGCTTTATGAACGGGTGATTGAAGTTGAGGAACGTTATAGCGCTCAAGGTGAAGAACTTTTGAGCGTTCAAATTAATCCTCAACTCATGCAATCGCTACAATCAGCATACAACGCTGGCATTCGAGCTTGTGCGATCGCGTTTCTACACGGCTACCGCTACCCCAACCACGAACAACAAGTTGCCGCAATCGCCCGTGACATCGGTTTTACCCAAATCTCAGTGTCTCATCAAGTCAGCCCACTGATGAAGCTGGTCAGCCGGGGCGATACTACTGTGGTTGATGCCTATCTATCTCCAATCTTGCGGCGCTATGTAAATCAGGTTGCCACAGAACTCCAAGGTTCGCTCTTGGATGGTGCGGTGCCCCAACTCATGTTCATGCAATCCAACGGCGGTTTAATCGATGCTAACCGATTTCAAGGTAAAGACAGCATTCTATCCGGTCCGGCTGGCGGAATCGTTGGAGCTGTGAAAACGAGCGCAATGGCAGGTTTTGACCGAATCATCGGATTTGATATGGGCGGGACATCCACCGATGTTTCTCACTACAACGGTGAATACGAGCGCACATTTGAAAGCGAAGTTGCTGGAGTGCGGCTGCGTGCCCCAATGATGTCGATTCATACCGTGGCGGCGGGTGGTGGATCGATTCTTTCCTTCGATGGATCTCGCTATCGAGTAGGTCCTGAATCGGCTGGTGCATATCCTGGTCCTACTTGTTACCGTCAAGGCGGTTCATTAACTGTCACTGATTGCAATGTGATGATCGCTAAACTTCAAGCCGCTTTCTTCCCGTCTGTATTTGGCAATGAAGGTAACTTGCCCCTAGACACTGAGATTGTGCGGCAAAAGTTTACCGAATTGGCAGCACAAATTAGTGAAAAAACTGGTTTTCAACAAAAGCCAGAACAAGTAGCAGAAGGATTTTTAGCGATCGCGACGGGTAAAATGGCGAACGCAATTAAGAAAATCTCGATTCAACGCGGCTATGATGTCACAGAATATACACTTTGTTGCTTTGGCGGTGCTGGCGGACAACATGCTTGTTTGATTGCGGAAGCGCTAGGGATGACCCGAATTTTCATTCATCCCTATGCAGGGGTGTTATCTGCCTATGGCATTGGGTTGGCGGATGTACGAACTCTCAAACAAAAGGCAGTGGAAGTTCAATTAACCGAGTCCGAACTGCCTTCGCTAAAACAAACGCTTGCCACTCTTACTGCTCAAGGTCGCACTGAAATTATTCAACAGGGAATCGCTGAGTCTCAAATCCACGTTCTACTTAAAGCACATCTACGCTATGCAGGGACAGATTCTGCTTTGGTTGTAGATTTTGGGAATGTGGTTTCCATGCGCGATCAGTTCTTGCAAGCCTATTACCAGCGTTACGGCTTCACGATGCCTGATAAATTACTGATGGTGGAAGCGGTTTCTGTGGAAGTGGTTGGACAGACCATCGACCTCGAAGAACCCATACTTACATCTAGCAGAACCACACCGCTTGAAGCAATCGCGACGGTACAAATTTACACCAAAGGTAACTGGCACGATACGCTCGTTTATCAGCGTCAGGATTTAAGACCTGGCGATCGCATCACAGGAGCCGCTTTGATCGTCGAACCCACTGGAACAAATGTGATTGAGCCTGGTTGGTGTGCAGAGTTAACTGCACGGAATCACCTAATTTTGAGTAGGGATGAAGCTAAGATCAAAGATCAAACTACTAATTCATCCTTCAGCTTAGCACAAAATTCAAGTAAGTTAAATTCAAAGTCCTTTTCTGCCCCCGACCCTGTTCTCCTAGAAATTTTCAACAATTTAGTGCGGGCGATCGCAGAGGAAATGGGCATCACGCTGCAAAACACAAGTTACTCTGTCAACATTAAAGAACGGCTCGATTTCTCGTGCGCCATTTTTGATCAACACGGACAACTCGTCGCCAACGCGCCGCATATTCCGGTTCATCTTGGTTCGATGAGCGAAAGCGTGGCTAGTTTAATCCAAGCCAAAGGCAATACAATTAAACCCGGTGATGCCTACGTTTCTAATAATCCCTACAACGGGGGTACGCATCTTCCAGATGTCACAGTCATTACTCCAGTTTTTGTCTCCCAGGCTGCAATTCCTTTATTCTACGTCGCCTCACGTGGTCACCATGCTGATATCGGCGGAATTACACCGGGTTCGATGCCACCACACAGCACCACTATAAATCAAGAAGGCATCTTGCTTGATAACGTTTTGCTTGTAGAGCAAGGACGTTTTCGAGAAGCAGAATTACTAGAATTGTTGAACGCAGGTAACTATCCGGTTCGCAATCCCGCTCAAAATTTAGCTGATCTCCAAGCACAGATCGCCGCTAATGAGCGAGGCGTGCAGGAACTTTCCCGCATGATCGAGCATTACGAACTGGGAACCGTGCAAACATACATGCAGCATGTCCAAGATAATGCTGAAGAATCAGTGCGGCGCGTGATTAATGTGCTTAAAGATGGCAGCTTTACTTATTCTATGGATGATGGAAGTGAGATCAAAGTCAAGATTACGATTGAGCGAGGCCATCGCGCTGCCTGTATTGATTTTACTGGCACCTCTGCGCAGCAATCTACAAATTTGAATGCCCCAATAGCTATTTGCAAAGCGGTTGTCCTTTATGTTTTTCGTACACTCGTTGATGATGACATTCCCCTGAATGCAGGATGCCTCAAACCAATAGAAATCATTATTCCAGAAGGCTGTCTGTTGAATCCGCAATATCCAGCCGCAGTCGTCGCAGGTAATGTTGAAACGTCCCAAGCGATCGCAAATGCCCTGTATGGTGCCCTTGGTATAATGGCAGCATCTTGTGGCACCATGAACAATTTCACCTTTGGCAATGAGCGATACCAGTATTATGAAACTATTTGTGGTGGTTCTGGTGCTGGGGCAACCTTTAACGGAACTGATGCTGTTCAGACGCACATGACTAATTCACGCCTCACCGATCCGGAGGTGCTAGAGTGGCGATTCCCGATTTTAGTCGAAGAGTTTGTTATCCGTCCTAATAGTGGCGGAAATGGAAAACACAGGGGTGGAAACGGAGTCATTCGTCGGATTAAATTCCGTGAAGCGATGACTGCTGCAATTTTATCAGGTCATCGCGAAAAGCCGCCCTTTGGGTTAAAAGGTGGTGAACCGGGCGCGATCGGGCGCAATTGGCTAGAACACCATGATGGGACAATCGAACCTCTCCCTAGCAAAGCAGAGGTTCAAATGCATCCAGGCGATGTCTTTGTGATTGAAACGCCAGGAGGCGGAGGATTTGGTTCAGTCAAAAGCTTACAAGACGACTAAACCCATAATCGCATAACTACGAGTGCCAAAAGAAATTCCAACCTATAGGCAATACCTTCGCTAAACTCTATTCCCAAGGCTCTTAAATTGGCGAAGGTATTGACCTTAGTACAGCATTTCATAAATCCGTGACGAATTGAATCACCTACTGGTAAAGCTTCAAGAGGTTCAATAACGCTACGAACTTGTTAAATCTTGTACTTAGTAGCTCTTGCTTACTAAGCAGTACTGCACTCGTCCCAAGGGGACATACGCAAAGCAGTGCGTAACATAAAATTATAAACAAATCCTAACTTACTTAACCCAAAAACACAGTTCTGAAAGTGGAACACATGCGCTTCCTGCAGTCGTCTAGGATTTGGTATACATTTGTAAAGGGGAAGTATCTTAGGTAAGAGTTTCTTGGTTGATTTAAGTCCCTGCCAGGGTTTTAGTAAACCATTATCCTTGCCTTTATCTCGTAAGACCTCAGGGAGCATTTTAAATCGTAGTAATACGGTGCAAATGTGAACCAAACTACCTTTAACAGGGTAAGTGTCGGCATTGACAACGGTTCCGTTATCAGCCAAGTCAACTGGGAAAGGAACTAGAAGACTATGCCGAATCAATAAATTTGGCTTTCCTTGTTCAAAACCCCGTGCTAGTTACACTCACGGATGGAACACTGGCGATATACCTTTTGGCAAAGGTCTTACAGGTCCCGTTGTAGTGCAATCAAGTACAAGATTAGAGATTCGCGTTGATGGGAAAAGAATCGGCGCTAAGTTATCAGAGTTTAAAAAATTGCACATCAAGGATAGCTATTCCTATGGTTAACCGAATGTCTGTTTTACTTCGTTTCGTACCGATATGTCCCATTAAAAGCTCATCTAGTCAATTGGCAACTGTACACTGTCCTGTTGGGCTGCGTTATATTCTATCCGAATGAGATCTCAGATAATGGAGCATGACAACTAAGCTGCTGAACAATCGCTATCAAGTTCTCCAGGTACTCGGTGCCGGTGGGTTTGGTGAAACTTTTTTGGCGGAAGATACTCATATGCCTTCTCGCCGTCGCTGTGTGATTAAGCAACTCAAACCCGTAATCAACAACCCGCAAACTTATCAAGTTATCCAAAACCGATTTGAACGAGAAGCTGCAACCCTGGAGTTTCTCGGCAAAGGTAGTGACCAAATTCCCGAACTCTTTGGCTACTTTCCTGAAACAGGGCAATTTTACCTTGTTCAAGAATGGATTCAAGGTGAAACTCTAGCACACATAGTTAAGTCACAAGGGGCACTGGGCGAAACGACTGTTAGGCAAATCTTATTGAGTTTGCTGTCCGTATTGGATTATGTCCACAGTAAAGGGATTATTCATCGGGATATTAAACCGGACAACATCATTATCCGCTCCTCGGATGGCAAACCTGTCTTAATTGATTTTGGTGCTGTCAAAGAAACAATACGTTCAGTGGTGAGTCCTGGAGGATATCCCGTACAATCACTGATTATTGGTACACCAGGCTATATGCCGAATGAGCAAGCTGTTGGACGCCCAGTTTACGCCAGTGATATTTATAGTTTAGGCATGACGGCAATTTACTTGCTCACTGGTAAATACCCAAGTGAACTACAAACAGATCCTCAAACTAGTCAAGTGACATGGCACCACCTAGCTCCTCAAGTATCCCAAAACTTGGTGATGATACTCAATCAGGCAATTAAGCCACTTGCAGGCGATCGCTACACTACTGCCAGCAAAATGCTTTATGCTTTGAGATCTGCAACTTCTGTGCCTACGGTGGAACCAACAGCAGCCTCTCAACCGACAGTACCCCTACGGACTACAAATTCTGCTGGATCATACTCATCACAGTATACTCAACCAGCATTGGCCTCCAATCGCAAACCTGCTGTGATTCCAACTTCTTCCACTCCAGCAAACTGGCAAAAACCTGCTTGGGTTGTAGGTAGTTTGGTTGTAGGTACTTTAATTGGTGGAGTCGCTATTGGCAATATAAATCGTCAAGCATCTGAAGTTCCTATTGTCACATCGCCCACCTCTACAGAGGTTCCAGCAGCTAACGAAACAAATCCAACCCCTGCAACACCGTCCCCAACTCCTACTTCTCAAGCGAGAACACGTAAAAATAGGATAGTGATTACACCAGAACCAGTTGTCATTGCACCCACGCGCTCGCAACAACAACCAGAAGCTTATATATCTGCTTCACCCTCAATTGTTCCTGACTCTAAATCACAGTTATCAACAATTGAGCCTGTACCAGAACAACAAGTCCCTGAACAATTGCAAACTCCAATTACTTCCACTCCACAGCAAAGCATACCGCAAGAATCTATCCCACAACAACAATCTACACCACAAAAAACAGAACAACCAGTAACACAGCAAAAACTACAACAACAATCTACACCACAAAAAACGGAACAACCAGTAACACAGCAAAAACCACAACAACAATCTACACCACAAAAAACAGAACAACCAGTAACACAACAACAATCTACACCACAAAAAACAGAACAACCAGCAACTTCTCCTAATGTGATCTCAACTCCAGAGGCTTCCACCCCACCTCCACAGCTGGAAAAACAAAGTCTTGCAATTCCAAAAACCAGTAGTAGTGATGTTCCTGCATTTCCCGTTGGTTCTTCAGAAGATACAGTTACAGCAGCTTTAGGAAAGCCAACTAAGGTTTCTAGAGGTGCGTTTGGGAAAACTCGTGCTTACCTTTACCAGCGTGATCCAAACCGCGTTGATCTTGGTTATTTGTTTGATCGGCAAACAAAAATGCTGCGTCAAACAGAAGTTTCTTTTGCCCAATCTGTTGCACCGGAGGTGATGCACAACACATTGCAGGGAATGCTAGGGGGTAGTGCTTCTGGTAATATTAAGCAAGGACTGCAACAAGTTTATGATCGCAAAACCAATCAATACTCTTTTAATGTTGGTGGACTCAAAGGCTCGATAGAACGCAATTCAGAAGACCAAATTTACATTGCAATTTGGGATTCTAACTTGCATTGATCAAAAAATCTCTATCTATAGCTGTTGCCAACTCTATTAGGACATATAGGAGGGAGGAGAGAACAGGTAATAGGTAACAGGCAACAGGGAACACCCGAACTCTTAACGCTTAACTATTAACCCTTAACGCTTAACAGGCGTGTGAAAGTCTGGTGATGTCTGTTTTATCTCATTAGTTCATCTCCTAATCTACCTGGTAACGGCTATACGTGCTAGTCGCGTTTCTTGCTTTATGCAATCGCCCTAATTCATATTTCTATTCTGCAACGTCTAAATTCCAGTAATGGTTTGCTGCACTCGTTGCAAGTTGGTGTTATCCTGTTTTTGAGAATAGATTTTAGCCGCTTGCTCAAAAGCCTGCTTCGCTTCTACTTTCTTTTTCAAAGCCAAGAAAGCGTTACCTTTGTTTTCGTATGCTTGAGCATAGTTAGGATCGCGCTTAATCACGCGATACGCGAAGCGTCAAGCCTCCGGCTTATCGCAGTCTTTAATTGCATCCTCATATTTCTTGCGGGCAAAGCGGGCTAAACTTCGCTGATAGTAAGCATCAACGTAGTTTTCATCTATATCAATTGCCTGATCATAATCTCTAGTCGCATCTTTATGTTCGCCGTTCGCATAGCGGGCTACTCCCCGGTTAAAGTATGCCCAAGCCCAGCCAGCCCTTTCAACGCGAACAAATGAACTAGTGAGTCATTCCAATGACACAAGTTGCAGATGAGTAGGAAAATAGATATTTTCGACCAATTTTAGCGTGTGTTAACTCTGAGAGTTATGAGTGGAGTTGAGACTAAAAATCGGCGATCGCCATCGACAGTAGAAACTTCGCTTAGGCGTGAGCAAAAGGTGTGATGAGCGAACAAGCGGAAATGCTCGAGTTGTCTCCAGGAGGCACGAGGGGGGCTGCGCCCTCCCTCAGGACTCCCCCCGTTGCCTGTCGCTGAGCGACCGCCGCTATCAAAATAGCGAGTGAAGCGGCATCGCCTGTCGTGGCGGTCACTCACCCTTCGGGTTCGCAGTCGCTACAACGGGGGGAACCCCCGCAACGCGCTGCGAACCGCTTCGCTGCGACAGGCTCAAAAAAAGATTACTTATCTCAATAGATATCTAAAAGGCGTGCAGTCGAAACATGACGATGTCTATGATCAACAATTAAAGGTTGGCGTTTTTTCTTCGGACTTCTTATGGCTTTGAGAAAACGTTTGAGATTCACGCCAGTCGCCAGCTGTTGTAAAAGTTGTCCCATTTGGTCTAAAGAATATGTCCTGAATATTTCCCACTGCTGGGATGGAATAGCAATCATCATCCCGCGATATGTGCCTTGAATTTCATCTACTAAGTAGAAATCAGACAAACCTGCATCAATTTTGGCGATGCCATGTACGCTTCCTAAGGCGGCTTTTAGAGTGGCGAGAATGTTGTATGTTACTAACGCCATCGAAAACGAGAACAGGGCAGCTTTAGGATAGGCTAACGTTTGAATTTCGGCGTTAAAATTTTCAGTTACGGTTTGAAAAAGGGTTTCTAGACTCCAACGATTACGATATAACTCGGCTATTTTTGCCGCATCAGCGTGGCTTAAGGGTAAGTTTGTCAAAATCGCTATTTCCCATTCTTTGTCTCGTGTTGGCACAAACAACTTCAGCACAACTCGTCGGCATTTTAAACGATTTCCCTCGTAACAAATTTCGATGCACTGCTCAAAAAGATTTCCTGTATCGGTTTGACCCAAAGCTCTTAAGGTGCTCAGTTCTGTCCAACCTAAAGACCCATGTTGCCGAATCACAAAGAAAGCTTTTTGCTGTGCAATCGTCCACAGAAACTTGGCTGTGCAAAAATTCCGGTCTCCAGTCCAAACATCGTTTGGTTGTACACCAGACAGCACATTATCAAATAAACTCCGCTCATTTGCATGACCATCTTGACAAAGAATAATATCTATTACCAGTTTTGATAGTGGATCTAATACAACTATTGCTTTACCTGGCAAAGCTTTAGCTGCAAATAAACGAATTGCATCTAATCGATGGTCTGTAGCAGCCAAACAAGTCCCATCTACAATTTTATGCCGATATCCTGGTAGTGGATTTGGCTGTTCTCCACCCATGATTTCAATTAGCACTCGCAAATCGCTCGCTGTTTCTCTTACCAATGCTTGACTCACACTCAGTTCTACACCGCAGAGCTTTTTATATAGTGCTGTGGTGCTCACAATCAGGTTTGTTGCTCTGGCTTTATAGGCGGCATGAACCGATTTTTGAATTCCACACACCACCAAACTCATCAAATCTACTTGGCTGGAAAATAGTAATTCTTGCTGGTGCTGTACTTTCGCGTGAGTTTCAAATAATTTATCCATCCGTTCCGGGGCAAATACACGCTCCATTAATCCTCGTGCCATTACACTTACTGGACTTTCTTGGACAAATTGTTCAAAAATGGAGCGTAGCATCTTGACACCCAAACTCGCCCTTATATCTTGAGGATACATCGAAGTTGTACCTCAGATTCCTGACTGGCACAGGGTTTTAGATTTCAAAATCCTAGTTCATTTGTTCGCGTTGAAAGGGCTGAGGTTACCACGACTCAGCTTGACACCACTGAAGTTTATACCACTGAGGTTTACACCAATGAGGCTGACACCACTGAGGTTGACTCCTCTAAGGCTGACACCACTGAGGTTTACACCAATGAGGCTGACACCACTGAGGTTGACTCCTCTAAGGCTGACACCACTTAAGTTGACTCCTCTAAGGCTGACACCACTTAAGTTGACTCCTCTAAGGCTGACACCACTTAAGTTTGCACCACTTAAATTGCTATAACTCAAGTCCGCACCACTTAAGTTGGCACCACTTAAATTGGCACCACTTAAATCACATTTGCGACATTTCTTAGTGTCCCGCAACTGTTTAACGTGTTCGGGTTTTTCCGCGTAACCAGGAAGCGTTACTAACAATGGGGCACATAAAGCGACAGCAGCTAAAAACTTTGTAAAATCTCTTTTCTGGGGATTTGTAAGTTTCATCTTTTTTGTCTCCGTAATGAGGGGCGATCATTACCATCCTTTCCATACAGAGAATCGTTACCACTCGCACCAGAGATATAGTCGTTTCCTCCTCCGGCGTAGACAATATCGTTTCCTTCATTGGCGTCGATGCTATCACCGTAGCTAGTGCTGTTTAGTGTATCGCAAAAGCTTATTTTGTCTGCTTGATTAATAGAGTAAAAAAGTAGACTAGGGAAAACACTCGCTGTTTGCACCAAGTCGATTTTCAAAATGGGATGAGTTAGTTGCATAATTACTCAGTTATCGTCTGTAAAAACTACAACATTTCAAACATCGTTTCCGGAAATTTCAACACCTCAAATCAGTACGCACCTGATCGCAACAGCATTCAGAAGCTTATATCCCACATTCCGCACTTTGTACTGTTACAATCGGTTATTTCGTAACAGCGGAACAACCAGCAACTTCTCTTAATGTGATCTCAACTCCAGAGGCTTCCACTCCACCTCCACAGCCGGAAAAACAAAGTCTTGCAATTCCAAAAACCAGTAGTAGTGATGTTCCTGCATTTCCCGTTGGTTCTTCAGAAGATACTGTTACAGCAGCTTTAGGAAAGCCAACTAAGGTTTCTAGAGGTGCGTTTGGGAGAACTCGTGCTTACCTTTACCAGCGTGATCCAAACCGCGTTGATCTTGGTTATTTGTTTGATCGGCAAACAAAAATGCTGCGCCAAACAGAAGTATCTTTTGCCCAATCTGTTGCACCCGACGTGATGCAGAACACATTGCAGGGAATGCTAGGGGGTAGTGCTTCTGGTAATATTAAGCAAGGACTGCAACAAGTTTATGATCACAAAACAAATCAATACTCTTTTAATGTTGGTGGACTAAAAGGGTCGATAGAACGCAATTCAGAAGACCAAATTTACATTGCAATTTGGGATGCGAGCTTGCATTGATTAAGTTTCGAGGTTCTGATACGTTATATCTCAAAACGCTCTGTGAATCGAGTTTGACTGAATCACTCTCGTCTCAGAGCCTATGAAGCTATCAAAAAATAAATCGCATTTTTAATGAG